>DATBJQ010000139.1:0-10014 GCA_036556385.1 Actinomycetota bacterium
GAGCGCGGGCGGCTGGTCGCGGTCGCCGCCTCGGGGGGAACGCCCGAG
The DNA here is from genome assembly GCA_036556385.1 of Actinomycetota bacterium. GTDB lineage: Bacteria > Actinomycetota > UBA4738 > UBA4738 > HRBIN12 > AC-51. The sequence continues at coordinate 49 of DATBJQ010000139.1, forward strand.
GCGGTCGCCCCCGACCTGCCCGAGGGCTGGCCGACGGGGATGTCGTTCGTGGGCGACCGCGGAGCGTTCGGCCTCGAGCTCGGCGGCGAGTACCGGATCTACGCCGGGACGACCACCCGCCCGGACCGGCTCCTGGCGACCTTCGGACATCCCGCCGGCGTGGGGCGTGCCTGGCCGTACGGCACCGGGGGGCTCTCGGCCGACGGCTCCCTGCTCTGCCTCCACCACGCCGAGCACGGCGACATCCTCCACAACGCGCTGCGGCTGCTGGACGCGAGCACGGGCGAGCCCCGCGGCGAGCTGGTCGACCCGGGCCGCAACCTCGATCCCTGCGTCTGGTCGCCGCTGCCGGGCGACCAGCGGCTGGCGTTCACGAGCGAGCTCGGCCCGTTCGAGCGCCCCGCGATCTGGGATGCCGCCACGGGCGAACGCAGGGACGTCGACGTGGACCTGCCCGGCGCCGTCTTCCCCCTCGACTGGTGGCCGGACGGCGCGGCGCTGCTGGTCCTCCACGAGCATCTGGGGGTCGGCCAGCTGTACCGGTTGGATCCGCGCACCGGCGACGTGACGCTCGTCGCCGATCCCGGCGGCGATGTCGACGACGCACGGGTCCGGCCCGACGGCGAGGTCTGGCTGCGCGCCAGCGACAGCGTCCGGCCGCCGCGGATCCTCGCCGCCGACGGTCGCGAGGTCCTGCCGAACCCAGACGAGCCTCCCCCCGAGGGGCGGCCGTACCGGTCGTTCTTCACCACGGGCCCCGGCGGCCAGCCGATCCAGAGCTTCGTGGTGACCCCCGACGGCGAACCTCCGTTCCCGACCGTGATCTCGATCCACGGCGGACCGGAATGGCACGAGCGCGACCGGTTCGATGCGGAGACGCAGGCGTTCGTCGACGAGGGCTACGCCGTCGCCCTGGTCAACTACCGGGGCTCGACCGGCTACGGCGTGGCCTTCCGCGAGTCGCTGATCGGCAACGTCTGCCACACCGAGTCCGAGGACATCGTGGCGACCCTCGACGCCCTCGTGGACGAAGGGACGACCGACCCCGAGCTCGTGTTCTGGAGCGGATGGTCGTGGGGCGGCTGCCTCGCGTGCTTCAACGCGGGCATGCACCCGGAGCGGTGGCGTGCGCTGTTCGCGGGGATCCCGGCGGGGGACTTCGTGGCCGCCCATCGCGCCGCCGCGGACGAGCTCCAGGCGTGGGACGACGCGGTCTACGGGGGCGGGCCCGACGACGTGCCCGAGGCCTATCGACGGAGCGACCCGATGACCTACGCGGACCGCGTCACCGCCCCCACGCTGATCATCGCCGGCGAGCAGGATCCCCGCTGCCCTCCCGAGGGCATCACCCCGTGGGTCGACGCCGTCCGCGCCCGTGGGGTGCCGGTGGACGTCGAGATGTACGCGGCGGGGCACCACGCGAACTCGATGGAGCAGCAGGTCGACCACATGCGACGGATCCTGGCGTTCTTCGCGCGGTACCGCTGAGGGGTCCGGCTCAGAAGCCCCACGTCACGACGCGGTCGATCCGGACATCCAGCATCACGGTCGCGCCCTCCTCGATCGGCGCCTGCTGCGGGTACTGGGGGAACTTCTCGTACAGCAGCGTGCGGTCCCGCTCCCATTCGAACCCGGCGTCGATCACCGTGGCGACCCCGAACACGACCACGCCGCGCAGCCGGTCCCAGTCCTCGTCGTAGTCGTCCGCGCAGAGCGCCACCGACGGGTTCTGCAGGATGTTCCGGACCTTCGCGCTGTCCGCATCGGTCGCCACGATCACGCGATCGAGGTCGAGCACCGGCGAGACCGGCGCCACGTGCGGTTCGCCGCTGTCGCCGCACGTGGCCAGCGACACGCGCCGGGCGGCGGCGAAGAAGGCGGCCGGCTCGCCGGCCAGGACGAGGTCGCCGTTCATCTACTCGTCGTCGGCCCCGGTCTCGACCAGCGTGTGGATGTGCTCGACGATCTCCGCGTTCGCCAGCGTGGTGACGTCCCCCAGAACCTCGCCCCGCGCCACGTCGCGGAGCAGCCGGCGCATGATCTTGCCCGAGCGGGTCTTGGGGAGGTCCGGGGTGAAGACGATGTCGTCGGGCTTCGCGATCGGCCCGATCACCTTCGCCACGTGCTCGCGGAGCTCGTCGAGCATCGCCTGGTCGCCCTCGTAGCCGCTCTTCAGCGTGACGAATGCCACGATCCCCTCGCCCTTGATCTCGTGGGGCTTCGAGACGACCGCCGCCTCGGCCACCTTCGGGTCGTCGACGAGGGCGGACTCGATCTCGAACGTGCTGAGCCGGTGCCCCGCCACGTTCATCACGTCGTCGATCCGGCCGAGGAGCCAGAAGTACCCCTCCTCGTCGCGGCGCGCCCCGTCGCCGGCCACGTAGGTGTCGGGCCCGTACTTCCCGAAGTAGGTCTGCACGTACCGGTCGGGATCGCCCCAGATCGTGCGCGCGATCCCCGGCCACGGGTGGCGGAGCACCAGGTAGCCGCCGCCACCCAGCCCCACGCTCCCGCCCTGCTCGTCCACCACGTCGGCCTCGATCCCGGGGAACGGGAACGTGGCGGAGCCGGGCTTCAACGTCGTGATCCCGGGCAGCGGGGTGATCAGGATCGCGCCGGTCTCCGTCTGCCACCACGTGTCGACGACCGGGCATCGCTCCGTCCCGATGTACTTCCAGTACCACACCCACGCCTCCGGGTTGATCGGCTCCCCCACGGACCCCAGGAGCCGCAGCGACGACAGATCGTGCCGCTCGGGGAACTCCGTCCCCCACCGCATGAACGCCCGGATCGCGGTCGGAGCCGTGTAGAGGATCGTGACGCGATGCTGCTCGATGATCGACCACCACCGGTCCTTGTCGGGCCAGTCGGGGGCGCCCTCGTACATCACCCCCGTCGTGTGGTTCGCCAGGGGCCCGTAGACGATGTACGAGTGGCCGGTGACCCAGCCGCAGTCGGCCGCGCACCAGTACACGTCGTCGTCGTGCAGGTCGAAGACCATGCTGTGCGTGGCGGACACGTGCGTCAGGTAGCCGCCCGTGGTGTGCACGATCCCCTTCGGCTTGCCGGTCGTCCCGCTCGTGTACAGCAGGTAGAGCGGATCCTCCGCGTCCATCGGCTCTGGCTCGCACGTCGTGGGCTGGTCGGCGACCAGCTCGTGGTACCAGTGGTCTCGCCCGGGCGTGAACGCGTGCTCGTTGCCGCAGCGGCGGAGCGTGATCACGTGCTCGATCGAGGGACACTCAGCCAGCGCCTCGTCGGCGTTGTCCTTCAACGGGACCACGCTCCCGCGGCGCCATGCGCCGTCGGCCGTGATCAGCACCTTGGCCTCGGCGTCGTTGATCCGGTCGCGCAGGGACTCAGCGCTGAAGCCGCCGAACACCACCGAGTGCGGAGCGCCGATCCGGGCGCACGCGAGCATCGCGATCGGCAGCTCGGGCACCATGCCCAGGTAGATGTTGACCCGGTCGCCCTTGGTCACGCCGAGCGAGCGCAAGGCGTTCCCCAGCCGGCACACCTCGTCGAGGAGCTCGCGGTAGGTGATCGCTCGGGCGTCGCCCGGCTCCCCCTCCCAGAGGTAGGCGACCTTGTCGCCGCCACCGGCCTCGACGTGCCGGTCGAGGCAGTTGTACGAGGCGTTCAGCGTCCCGCCGCGGAACCACGTGACCCACGGGGGGTTCCACTCCATCACCGCGTCCCACGAGCGGAACCAGGTGAGCCGTTCGGCCTGCTCGGCCCAGAAGACCTCGTGGTCGGCGCCGGCGCGATCGTAGATCGCGGGATCGGACACGATCGCGCGCGACCGGAAGGCCTCGGAGGGTTCGAACACGCGCTGCTCCGACAGGAGGGCCTCGATGGTGCGCTCGGTGTCGCTCACGCTCACATCCTTCCGTCGCCGTGCCGGGATCCCCGCGGGAGGGGTCTGCATCGTACGCAGGAGGCCGCCTCGGGCGCGAGCCGCGGGTCCCCGTGGGTGGGTGGAGGTTGCGCCGAGGTGCTTGCATCCGCGTTCGAACGGCCCCACCATCGCGGGTGAGCCGCCCGTTGGGGCGGCTCAGGAACGTTCGCTGGAGGGGAAGGAGGGGACGGATGGCCGACGTGGCCTACTGCATGAAGTGTCGCGCCAAGCGTGAGTTCGAGGGCAGCCTCGTCACCCTGAAGAACGGCCGCCCGGCCATGCAGGGGACCTGCCCGGTCTGCGGGACCAAGCTCACGAAGATCATGGGCATGGACGCGGCGAAGGCGATGGGCTGGCAGGGCTGAGCCCGGGTTCAGCTCGGTCGTGACAACAGCTGTTCCGGACTGACCAGCACCGGCCCAACGGTGCCCCGGTGGCGGACCGCCAGGTCCGCCACCGTCGTGCGTGCGAAGACCTCTTGGACGGCCTTCGCGACATCCGCCCAGAACCCCTGCAGCCCACAGCGTGAGTCGGCGAAGCATGTGTGGTCGGAGGGCTCCAGGCAGAACATCGGGTAGATCTGGCCCTCGATGGCGTCGGCGATCTCGGCGACCGTGATCTCGGCGGGGTCGCGGGCGAGCCGGCAGCCTCCCCCGGCCCCGCGGAAGCTCTCCACCAACCCGGCCTTCGACAGCGCTCCCAACTGCTGCTCCAGGAAGCGGAGGGGGACCTGCTGCCGCTCGGCGATCTCCCGGGCCGGGACCAGGGCGGCCTCGTCGCGTCGCTGGGCCAGCTCGATCATCGCCCGCATCGCGTACTCGAGCTTCTGCGAGACCTTCAGCACCGGACCACCTCTGGTCCCAGGCTAGGTGGGGGTGTCGGAGCCGTCAACGACGCGCGGCTCAGACCGCGACGGCGTCCGCGTAGTCCTGGCCGACCACGATCACGAGCGTCGCCGAGTTGGGCACGATGTCCAGGAACGCGTCGGTCAGCTTCTTCACCTCGGGCTCGATGTCGGGGAAGAACGTCTCGGCGACGTAGGTGGCGTCGGACCGGTTCTGCGCCGCGTTGTCCCCGTCGCGGAAATAGACGGTGGTGACCTGCACGCCGGCCTGCGGGGCGTTGCCGGGCTCCTCCGGCGCGACGTACCCCTCCGCGACGAGCGCCTCCTGCACCTCGGCGGCCAGGCCCGTCACGCTGGTCCCGTTGAGCGCGGAGAACAGCACGCCGGTGGTCTGCGGCGAAGGGGTCTCCGTCGGCGTCGGCTCCCCGCCGCTCTCGGTCGGCGTGGGGGGCGTCGTGGTGGCGGAGGGCGACCCGCTCGGGGTGGGCCCCGCCGCGGCGCCGTCGCCGTCGAACCCGTTGGCGAGCACCACGGCCCCGAGGGCGACCAACACCACGATGATCACGACGCGGGCGGTTCCCTGGTTCACGGGGTCATCCTAGTCGGCCGCGGGCCGCCGGGGCCCGCGGAACCTCACAACGGGACGCCCAGCTGCTCGGCGACGCGCCTGCGCCGCCGGACCTCGCGGAGCCTGCGCAGCCGGCGGACCAGCATCGGGTCGATCTCGAGCGCCTCGGGGGTGTCCACGATCCGGTTCAGCAGCTGGTGGTAGCGCGTGGGAGAGATCCCGAGGTGCTCACGGATCGCCCGCTGCTTGGGAGCCCCCAGCTTCCACGCCTCGCGCTCGAACGCCAGGATCGCCCGGGCACGCTCGTCGAGCCCGGCGCCCTCCGCCTTCCCCTCGTGGGTCGCCGTCACGCGCCGAGGCTCCCACGCACGGTGGGGTGGTTCAAGCACGTCCGGCTTCGCGTCGAAACGCTTCCTGGGGCCTCCGCGCGGTGAGACGATGGCCCTCGCTTCGTGACACGGTGACGGCCGCGGCGGGACGTGAGAGGCGCAGGGTGAAGGAGTCGGCGGACCAGGCCACCAGCATCCGAGATGTCCAGGGCCGCTCGGTGGCGCAGCTCGACATGCTGCACAGCCTGGGCGCCAAGCTCAACGCGCTGAGCGACGCGGAGGAGATCGGCAACGCGATCACGGCCGAGCTCCACACGATCGTCGACTACCACAACTGTCGCGTGTACCTGATGCAGCCCGACGGCGTGACCCTGTGGCCGATCGCGTTCCGAGGCGAGCTGACGACCGAGTACGCCACGGAGACCTACGACGAGCTCGTCACCGTGCTCGGCGAGGGCATCACCGGCTCGGTCGCACAGACGCGCCGATCGTTGCTGACGCCCGATGCGCGCGAGGTGGACTTCGCGGTCACGATCCCGGGCACCGAGGACGATCTCCTGGAATCGATGCTCGCCGTGCCGATGGTGGTGGGCGACGACGTGATCGGCGTGATCGTCCTGTCGAGCCTCGGCTACGCGATGTTCGACGAGGAGGACCAGCGGCTGCTGGAGGTCCTGGCCTCGCACGCCGGGGTGGCCTTCCGCAACGCGTCGCTGCTGCGCTCCACGCGGGAGGCCGCCGAGGCATCGATGGCCCTGCTGCGCCTCTCGCAGGCGCTGACCGGGATGCGGACGGTCGGCGACATCCTGCAGGAGGCGATCGAGACGTTCCCCACGGTGATGCCCTGCGCGGCGATCGCCGTGTACGTGCGCGACGAGGAGACCCGCAACTTCCGCCTGGCGCGGATCCACGCCCAGCCGGGGATCGCCGTGCGCTCGCGCTCGGACATCGCCGAGGTACCGGCCGCGGTGGCCGACTCCTTCCTGCAGGGCGACATGGAGCCCTTCGTCGTCGCCGCCGACGTCGTCCGGGCGGTCCCGTCGGAGCTCTGGTTCACGGACGAGGCCGACGACCTGTTGGTGACTCCCCTGTCGTGGGACCCGGACGGGTTCGGCGCGATCGTGACGATCCGCGGGCAGGGAGCTCCGGCGTTCACCGACCGGGATCTCCGCGTCGCCCGCGGCGTCGCCGACATCACGTCGCTCGCCCTGGGCAACGCCCGGCGCCTGTCCGAGCTCGAGCGGTTCCACGAGCTCGTCGAGAGCCTCGACGCCGTCTTCTGGGAGGCCTCGGCGTCGGACCTGAAGCTCTCGTTCGTCGGAGGTCGTGCGGAGAGCATCCTCGGCGAGGACGCTCCGACCTGGCCCGCCGATGGCTACCGCTGGGGCGACCACGTCTTGGAGGAGGACCGCGACCTGGCGCTCGTCGCCTGCCGGAGGGCGGTGGACGAGGGGGTGGACGCCCGCGTGGAGTACCGGGTGCTCGGACCCGGAGGCGGGGTCGTATGGCTCCGCGACCTGATCCACGTCGTCCGCGGCTCGCAGGGCCCCCGCCAGCTCCGCGGCCTGATGGTGGACATCACGGAGCGCAAGAACGCCGAGCAGGCGCTGCGCGAGTCCGAGCGGCAGTACTCCGACGCGTTCCGCCGCGAGCGGGAGGCCGCCCATCGCCTGCGCGCCCTCGACGACATGAAGAACACCTTCCTCGAGGCCGTGTCGCACGACCTGCGGACGCCGCTCACGTCGATCCTGGGCTCTGCCCTCACGCTCGAGCAGACGGAGCTGGAGCTGCCGCGTGACGACGCGCTCGACCTGGTCCACCGGATCGCCGCCAACGCCCGCAAGCTCGAGCGCTTGCTGGGGGACCTGCTGGACCTCGACCGGCTCCAACGCGGGATCGTGTCGCCCCAGCGGCGGACCGTGAACCTGGCGGAGCTGATCGAGCAGGGTGTCGCCGACACGGAGAACCCGCGGGGCCGCGCGATCCACGTGGAGGTGGAGCCGATCGAGGTGAGCGTGGACGCGGCCAAGGTGGAGCGCATCATCGAGAACCTGGTGTCCAACGCGATCCGGCACACGCCACCGGAGGCCTCCGTCTGGGTGTCGGCCGCGGGGCAGGACGGCGGCGTGCTGCTCGTCGTGGAAGACGATGGGTCAGGGATCCCGGACGACCTCAAGACCGAGGTGTTCGAGCCGTTCCGCCAGGCGCCCGGATCGGCCGTCGAGCACTCCCCGGGGGTCGGCGTCGGCCTGTCGCTCGTCAAGCGATTCGCCGAGCTCCACGGGGGCCGAGCCTGGGTCGAGGACCGGGCCGGCGGCGGCGCCAGCTTCCGGGTGTTCCTGCCGGGGGGCTGAGGCGCCCGCAGCGCGCTCCCCGACGCCTCCGACCTTCGGCCGATACTCTCCCTCCCCCGGTTTGGGGTATGAAAGGCGGCGAACCGTACATCGAAGGGCGTACGGGGCACCTTCGGCTTGGAGGGGAGACCACCACATGTTGACACCGGTCCGACGTCTCGTCGCGCTGGCCACGTCGGCGATGGCCGTGGCGGCGTTGATCGCCTCGGCGAACACGGCGGGCGCCGCCGTGGCCACGCCCACCTACCTCCGGACGATCGGCTTCTCCGGTCACGCGGGGGTCTACGCGTGGGGCGCCGCGACCGGGATCGACGGCTCGATCTATGTCTCCGACTACAACAACTACGTGATCCACCGGTTCCGGCCGGACGGGACGCTGATCAGGACGTTCAGCGGACGCGGCTCCGCCCCGGGACAGACGGCGCAGCCCTACAACCTCGCCGTCGACCCGAACGACGGCTCGGTGTACATGGCCGACCTCACGCCGCACGAGGTCGAGAAGTACAGCGCCGCCGGGGACCCGATCTGGACCGTCAACGTCGCGGCGTACGGCGGCTACTACACCCCGCGCGTCGCGGTGAACTCGCAGGGCTGGGTGTACGTGGTCAACTCGCACACGGTCGGCAACTTCACGCACCGGCTCATCGTGCTGAACCCGAACGGCTCGCTGCGCTTCTCGGTCACGTACAACAGCGGCGTGTCGTCGGCCCCCGGCTCGTTCGGGGTGATCCGTGGGATCGCGATCGGCCCGAACGACGAGGTCTACCTGGCCGACCCGACCAACCGACGGATCACGGTCGTGAACGCGAACGGCACGTACCTGCGCCAGTTCGGGATCGGCGGCTCGGGAGCCTGCCGGCTCGGCGGCGACCTGCGCGGGCTCGCGGTGGACGCCGACAACGGGTGGATCTACGTCGTGGACAACGCGCAGGGACAGATCGAGAAGTACACGCTGGCCGGGACGTGCGTCGACACGTTCACGGCTCCGGCGCCGCCCGACGCCGCGGCGTGGGGTCCGCGCGAGCTCACCGTGGGCCTCGACCACAACGTGTACGTCGCCGACTACACCGGAACGCGGGTCGTCGTGTTCAACCCGGACGGGGACATCCTTCGGACCTTCCCCGACCCGCCGCTGCCGGCTCCCGACGGTGGTCTGAACCAGGCAGAGGATGTCGCGGTGAACAACGCCACCGGCGATGTCTACGTGGCGGACACCTGGAACCACCGGATCCAACGCTTCACGAACGGAGGCGCGTTCGTCCAGGCCTGGGGCTTCCGGGGCGACGGCTCGCCGAACGCGATGAGCTACCCCCGTGGCATCGCGATCGACCAGTCGAACGGCAACGTCTGGTTGAACAACACCCGCACGGGCAACATCAAGGCCTTCACGTCCTCGGGCGGGTTCATCCGGCAGTTCGGGAGCGAAGGCGCGGGCACGAACCAGTACTACTACGCACGCGGGATCTGGGTGGCGCCCAACGGCACGGTGTACATCCCGGACAGCGGGAACCTCCGGCTCAAGGCCGTCTCCCAGACGGGCACGGTCCTGTGGACGCGGCCCTGCGGCGCCCCGTCGAACGGCGTGTTCGTCCTGTTCGGCTGCACCGGCGTCACGACCGATGCACAGGGCAACATCTGGGCGGCGGCGCCGACGGCGGCCCGCGTGATCAAGTACTCGCCCAGCGGAACCCAGCTGGCGTCGTACGGCGCGGGCCAGCTGAGCCAGCCGATGGACGTGGCCTTCTACAACGGGCTGGTGTACGTCGTGGACCAGACCCGCAACCGCGTCGCCGTGTTCAACACGAGCGGGGTCTTCCAGGGAGCCTTCGGGACCCGGGGCACCGGCAACCTGCAGTTCAACAAGCCGACCGGCCTGGCGATCGACAACCAGGGACGGATGTACGTCGCCGACTCGATCAACGAGCGGATCCAGGTCCTGCGGTTGAACTGAACCCGTGGGGCCCGCGGCCCCC
>DATBJQ010000140.1:0-25388 GCA_036556385.1 Actinomycetota bacterium
GGTCCCTCGTCGTTGCTACGGCCGATGGTTCGAACGCTCAGGAGATGAGCGCGCCTCGGGTGGAACACCCCGGCCCCGTGTGGTCGCCGACCGGTGACCGGATCGTCTTCGTCTCCTCGGTGAGGGGAGGTTCGGCATCCACCGAGCTCCGTGTGTTCGACGTTGCGACGGGCGAGGTGACGTCGCTGACGGCCACGGGCGGGTCGGATCTCATGTGGGGAACGGTGCTCGAGTTCTCGCCCAAGGGCGACCAGATCCTCTTCTCGAGGACAGAGGACCGCGGCCGCGGCCTGGGTTCGCTCTGGAGCGTGGACGCCGACGGCTCCGATCTCCGTCGTCTCGTGAGCGGGACGACCTCGGGCGATTGGCAGTCGCTGAGTTCTGCGCGCTGAGACGTTCGTTCGACAGAGCGGCTGGACGTTCGGGGCCTCTCGAAGGTTCATCCGATACGAGAACGGTGAGCCAGCTCACCTCGTGGTCCTGACGTACGTGGCAGTTGAGAGGGAGAACCTGTGATGAGCGCCTGGCTGATGACCCCGAGCGGGACAGCAACGCGTTCCATTCGCCGCCTGCTTCTGGGAGCGGTGGCCGGCTTTGTGCTCACGGCGGCCGCATGCACCGGGGACGGTGGGGTCGAGGGCACGCGCCCCGCGGGGGATCCGTCCCCTCCACCCGTGGCCGACGTCTCCGAGGCGTCCATGGTGGATCTCCGGACCGGGAGCATGCACGTGCTGCCCGAGAGCATCCTCGGCGGCACGATCTACTTCGCATCACCGGACCAGACCATGTTCGCGTACAACCCGTGCTGCACCCGGCCGAACCCGGCCTTCGTCGCGAACGTCGACGGGAGCGGCGTCCGAGAGATCACGCAGGACGGGACCGATGGATTCGGCGTCCGGTGGTCTCCGGACGGCTCAACGCTCGTGTATCAGGGACGCAACGCCGCGACCCACGAGATCGGGAACCTCTTCGTCGTCGACCTGGCATCGGGGGAGACGACGCAGATCACGAACCTCGATCCCGCAACCTACGGCTGGTGGTACCTGGCTCCGACCTTCACCCCGGACGGGGAGTCGATCGTCTTCCATGTGCCCCGGGGCCCGGACGATGACACGCGATGGGATCTCTGGTCGGTCCCCGTCGCCGGGGGCGAGCCGGCCCTCCTGGTTCGAGACGCGAGCCAAGCCGCGTACGCACCGGACGGCGGGACGATCGCCTACCTGGACTCGCCACGAGGCTACTGGGCCTCCTCCAGGCTCATGATCGCCGACGTCGTCGGCGGTGATCCGAGGGTCCTCGTGGAGAGGGATCAGATCGACGTCCCACGCTGGTCACCCGACGGGACGAGGATCGTCTTCGCCGAGGGCGAGGGCATCTACGTCGTCGACGTCGCCACCGGACAGACCTCGCTCGTTGCCGAGGGCGGATCAGCCGATTGGTTCGATGACGACACCCTCATCGTCGCCCCCTAGGGATGGTTCTCGCCGGCCCCGACGTTGGTGCTGAAGGGCTGCCGAGTCATCCGCAGGTGGTTGGCGCGCCGGGCAGGATTCGAACCTGCGACCTGAGGATTAGAAGTCCCCTGCTCTTTCCGGACTGAGCTACCGGCGCCGCAGCGATGCTACCGCCGGGCCCCGCCGGGGTTCCCACATCCGCGCACGCACGCGGTGTACCGTCCGCTCGGGGTTCCGAAAGGGGGGCAATGTTGGAATCGCTCGCGCAAGAGATGGACGGTGGGGCGCTCGCCGTGTGGTGGGTCCTCGCGCTCGCCTTCTGGGTCGTCTACATCATCGCGGGATGGAAGGTGTTCGAGAAGGCGGGGCAGGCCGGTTGGAAGGTCATCATCCCCATCTACAACATCTACATCATGCTGAAGATCGTGGGTCGACCGGGATGGTGGCTGATCCTGTTCCTCATCCCGCTCGTGAACATCGTGGTCTGGATCATCCTGCTGGTCGACATGTCGAAGAGCTACGGCCACGGCGTCGGGTTCGCCCTGGGGCTGATCTTCCTGGGATGGATCTTCTGGCTGATCCTCGGCTTCGGCGAGAGCCGGTACCTCGGCCCGTCGGCACCGGGAGCCGCGCCGATGCAGCCGCCGGCTCCGCCGGCTCCGCCCGCACCGCCCGCGCCGGCCACGGGTTCCTGACCGACACGCGTTTCGAGGAGGCGTCGGTGCCGATCGGCACTTCGCACGTCCGGGCGGAGGCCGCGAGCGCGGGCATCCGCCCCCGCCTCGCGTCTGCTCGCGTTTCATGTCGGCCCGGACGGGGCAAGGCCGGCAGGAGTTCCGTTCGGAGGGAGAAGAAGATGTCAGAGGTGCTCGTCGACTTCATCACCTCGCTCGACGGCTACGGAGCGGCCGAGGGGTGGCCGGGCTGGTGGGGGCTGGAGGGACCCGAGTACCTCGCGTGGCTGGGCGAGGAGCTCGATCCTGACACGGCGGTGCTGATGGGCGCGAACACCTACCGTCTCATGGCTGGGTTCGCCGCCGACGGCGAACCCGGCACCGACGTCCTCGCAGGCCTGAACAAGATCGTGTTCTCGACGACGTTGACCGAGCCGCTCGAGTGGGCGAACACACGACTCGTCGCTCGAGACGCGGTCGAGGCGGTGCGGGAGATGAAGAGCGAGGCTGCACCTTCCATGCGCACGATGGGCAGCGTCTCGGTGTGCCGCGCGCTCCTCGCGGCGGGGCTGGTGGACCTGTTCCGCGTCGTCGTCTTTCCCGTCATCACGGGGAACACCGGCCGGGACCGCATCTACGACGGCTACCCGGACGTCGGGCTCGAGATGGTCCGTAGTCGGACGTTCGACGGAAGCATCCAGCTCCTGGAGTACATCCCCACCGTGCTCACCGGGCCACCCGCCGCGGCGAGCAGCAACGCGTGACCCGCCGGCGGACGATCGCCCCTCGCGCGGGGGGCAGGGCTCAGCCGACGAGGTCGGCGCGGAGGAGGTGGACCGTCCCGGCGTCACCCTTGAGCTCGACCGGGCCCAGCTCGTCGAACGTCACGGCGCCGTCCCGTGACGCCTCGGCGACCTGTTGCGTGACGAGCACCTCGTTGGCCCGTGCGTAGTCGGCGATGCGAGCGCTGAGGTTCACCGTCTGCCCGAAGTAGTCGCCTTCCTGGTACAGGACCGGCCCGGCGGCGAGCCCCACGTGGCAGGGTGGCAGCCCCGCGTCCGCGAGCCCGCCCACCATCTCGAGGGCGGCGCGGACACCCGGGCTCGGATCGGGGAAGTGGAACATCACGCCATCGCCGAGCCACTTGATCGGCTTGCCGCCGTGCTCGACGGAGTTGCGCCGCACCAGCCGGTTCACGGTGGCCGCGAGCTCGGCGGCGGCATCGTCGCCGCGCTCCTGCGTCAGCCGCGTGTAGCCGCTGATGTCCAGGAAGCAGATCGCCGGCAGCCGCTCGAGGCGGCTGTGGATGCCCGCCCGCTCCATCATCACCTCGAAGGCGTCGACGATGTTGCCGGTCCATCCACGCGACTGGTGGGCGTGGTACATCGCGAGGAGCGACCGGTCCGCGAGCGGGGTCAACCGGTCGGAGAGCCCGGCGTCGCTCATCTCCTCGACGCCCTTGCCGGAGGTGATCGCCGGCTCGATCACCTCCGAATGCCACCACGCCGCCTCCTGCTCGGTGACCCGATACAGACTGTCACCGGCGACCCGCAGGAGCCGCTCGATCGCCGTGGGACGGAAGCCTTCGGCGAGCTGGAGCTCGATGAACGGCAGGATCTGGAGCTCGTCCTCTCGGAGCCGGTCCTCGGGGGACGGCGATGCCATCCCGATCGCCTCGCGGACCACCACCAACAGGTCGAACGGTATCCCCGTCCGCTCGCTGGCCTCCTGGAAGGTCTCCTCGGCGAGCGCGGCTAACCGCTCGTAGGCGGCCTCATCGAAGAACGAGAGGGTGAGCTCGCCGCGCCTGATCGCGTCGCCGACGGCCTCGAGCGAGATCGCGGCGCCCTCGAGCGAGACCGCCAACATCGTGCGCCGAACGTCGCCGTCGGAGAACCGGCCCGGCTCCTCGGGCGTCAGGAACCCGACCTCGACCAGACGGTCGATGAAGAGCGGGTCGACGCCTGCCCGCTGAGCGGTCTGTTCACGTGAGTAGAGCAGAGCGGGTGAAGGGAATCGAACCCTCATAGCCAGCTTGGAAGGCTGGAGCTCTGCCATTGAGCTACACCCGCGTGCCGCTCCCAGGATAGCTGTCCGTAGACTCCCGACCGATGCGGCTGCCCTTCCGATTGGTCGATGTCTTCACCGAGGTGCCCTTCGCGGGCAACCAGCTCTGCGTGGTCCCGGAGGCACCGACCGACCTCAGCACGGTCACGATGCAGACGCTCGCCCGCGAGATCGGGTTCTCGGAGACCACGTTCGTGAGTCGGGCCGACGAGCGCGGCTACGACGTCCGCATCTTCACCCCGATCGACGAGCTGCCGTTCGCCGGACACCCCACGCTCGGGACGGCCTTCACGCTCGCGGAGCTCGGGCGGACGGGCACGTCGGTGCTCCAGACCTGTGGCGCGGGCGAGATCCCGGTCGAGGTGGATCTGGAGGCGGGCACCGCGCGGATGCGGCAGTTGCCGCCCGAGTTCGGTCCCGAGGTGACCGATCGCGCGGCGGTGGCGCGGGCAGCCGGCCTGGAGCCCACCGATCTGGTCGAGGGACTCCCGCTGCTCCCGGCGAGCACCGGGATCTTCCACCTCCTCGTCCCGGTCCGCGACGAGGCGACCCTGCGACGGGCGGTCCGCGACCCTCGCGCCTCCCACGAACGAGCCACCGCGGCGGACGCCGAGTCGCTCTACCTCTTCACGGTTCGCGACGACGGCGACGTGCTGGCGCGGATGTTCGACAAGGACGATTCGATCGGCGAAGACCCGGCGACGGGGTCGGCGGCGGGTCCGTTGGGTGCCTACCTGGCCGAGCACGGTCTGGCCGGGATGCCCGGCGCGGTCACGGTGTCGCAGGGCGAGATGGTCGGACGTTCGTCGTCGATCGAGGTCGAGGTGGAGGCCGACGAGGGCGGTTGGACCGTCTGGGTGGCGGGCGGCGTCCGCACCGTCGGCGACGGGGCGTTCGAGGTCCCGGCTACTCCGGTTCGCAGGTGACCGCCGCGGCTCCGATCGTCTGCGCGTCGTCCTCGGCGGTGACGGACACGAGGAGCGTGCGCTGTTCGGCCGCCTCCAGCGGGACCAGCACGGTGGGATCCCCCGTGAGGAACATCGCCTGGGTGCCGGGCGCCGCGATGGTCGTGCATCGGGCGGTGCCCGGCGCATCTCCGTCGTTCGTGAGGGAGAACCCGTAGCAGACGGTCGCGCGCTCCCCGGGCGGGCAGTCCTCGGACGCCGCCTCCCCGACCGTGAAGCTGAGGCTCTCCGCCGAGGGTCTCGACACCAGCAGCAGGAACAGCACCGTCCCGATCGCGACGCTCGCGATGAGCAGGGAGATGGCGACGTAATAGGGGAGGGAGGGTCGGCCCATCGGGTTCGCCATCGCGCGGACCATACCCTCCGGTGCAAGAAGAGTCATCGGCCATCGGTCGCGAGCCGGGCCCGCGCGATCGTGACCTATGCTGGTCGAGCGGGGCGTGGCGCAGCTTGGTCAGCGCGCGTGCTTTGGGAGCACGAGGTCGCCGGTTCGAATCCGGCCGCCCCGACCGACCGTCTTCCCCGCATCCGGCGTAGGGACGGTTCCCTGCGGGCACGCGCGTCTTCGGGTGCCATCCTGTCGCCCGTCATGCTGGTGCGACCGTTCGGCAAGACCGGCCTCGACGTCCCCGTGATCGGCCTGGGCACGTGGCAGGTGCTCGACGTGCCGCAGCATCGCGAGGGCGAGGCGCGCGACGTGGTCTCGGCTCTGCTCGACGATGGCGGGACCCTGGTGGATTCCTCGCCGATGTACGGCCGCGCCGAGGAGGTGCTCGGCCGAGCGCTCGGCGATCGGCGCGACGAGGCGATCGTGGCGACGAAGATCTGGACGTCCTCGGAGGGGGATGGGCGACGCCAGTTCGAGGCGCAGCTCGGGTACTACGACGGCCGGATCGACATCCTCCAGGTGCACAACCTCGTGGCGTGGCGTCGCCATCTGGACTGGATGGAGCGCGAGCGCGACGCGGGACGGATCGGGATCCTCGGGGCCACGCACTACCAGTCCAGCTCGTTCGACGAGCTCGCCGCGCTGATGAAGACGGGGCGGATCGAGGCGATCCAGGTGCCGTGGAACCCCTGGGAGCGCGACGCCGAGCGCGAGCTCCTGCCGCTGGCCGAGGAGCTCGGCATCGGCGTGATCGCGATGCGGCCCTTCGCCGAGGGTTCCCTGCTGCGCCGCGAGCCCACCCCCGCGGCGCTGGCCGACCTGGGTGTGGCGTCGTGGGCCGAGGCGCTGCTCCGGTGGTGCATCGCCGATGAGCGGGTCCACGTGGCGATCCCCGCGACCGCGAGCGTGACCCACCTGCGCGCGAACGAGATGGCGGGCGACGGGCGCCGGTTCACGGCCGACGAGATGGCGTTCGTGGAGCGCTTCGCGACCGAGTGAGGAACCCGTACCCTCGGGGCGTGTCACGACGCCGGGATCCGTCGCGCCGCCGACCTCGTCCGTCCGCCGTGCTCGTGCTCGCGGTCGCGTGCTCGGTCCTCGTGACGTCGGCGTTCGCCGCGGCGCCGCGGGGGGCGAACGGGTCGCGTGATCGCGCGCCAGGCCCGTCGGACGGACGCCGCCCGGCGCTGCGGGCACCGAACCGGGTCCCCGGGATCGACGTCTCGCAGTGGCAGCTCGACGTGGACTGGCCGGCCGTGGCCGGGACCCGGATCCGCTTCGTGATCATGCGGGCGACCAGGGCTGACGATTTCATCGACCCGACCTACCTCACGAACCTGCACGAGGCGACGGCGGCGGGCTTGGCGGTGGGGTCGTACCACCGGGCGACGCCGAGCGACGAGCCGGGGGACGCCACTTCGGAGGCGAACCATTTCCTGAGCGTCGCCAGGAATGGCCCCGGGGACGTGCTGCCGGTGCTGGACATCGAGGAGACCGGGGGGCTGACGCCCGCGGGGCTCACCGCGTGGGTCCGCACGTGGGTGGTCCGCGTCCGCAACCGGCTCGGCGTGCGCCCGATGGTGTACTCGAGCCCGTACTTCTGGCGATCGAACATGGGCGACACCCTGTGGTTCGCGAATCACGGGTTCCCGCTGTGGATCGCGCACTGGGGCGTCTCGTCGCCGGACGTGCCGGCGAACGACTGGGGCGGGAACGGCTGGACCTTCTGGCAGTTCACCAGCTCCGGCCACGTGCACGGCATCGGTCCGCGCGTCGATCGCGACCGCTACCGCGGCGCGAACCTCGCCGGTGGACGGATCGCCTCGCTCCGTGTCGTCCCCCGGCCGGGCGGCCGCGTGGCCGGCGACCGGATCTCCTGCGGCGCGGATGCATCGCGCTGCGAGCGGCTCGCCAACCCCGGCGACGAGCTCGTGCTGACGGCGGACCCGGCGCCGGGCGCCACGCTCCTGCGCTGGACCGGTCGCTGCGCTCCAGCGGGGTCGGCCCCCACCTGCACGGTGACGGCATCGGGGGCCCGCACGGTCGGCGCCGTGTTCGGCTACCCGCTCCGCGTCGCGCTGGTGGGATCGGGCTCCGGGTCGGTGGGCTCGGCGCCGCCCGGCATCGACTGTCCCGCGACGTCGTGCGCCGCGACCTTCCCGGCGGCGAGCGACGTGGAGCTCTCCGCCCACCCGGATTCCGCGTCCGGCTTCGTCGCGTGGGGCGGCGCCTGCGCCGGCCCGACGCCCTCCTGCGTCGTCACGATCGACGGCCCGACCGACGTGTCGGCGCGGTTCGACGCGACCGTCGCGCTCGAGGAGGACGGTGCCGGCACCGCCTACACCTGGGGGCGGCGCACGGATCGGCGGGCCCTGGGTGGGTCGTACCGGTGGGAGCGCCGTGCGGGCGCGACGACCTCGTTCGGCTTCACCGGCGGGGCCGTGTCGTTGTTCACGATCGAGGGGCCGTCGTTCGGTCGCGGGCGGATCGCGATCGACGGGGCGACGGTGGACACGTTCGACGGCTACGCGGGGGACCCCGGCCGAGGGGACCGGCTCCGGTTCGAGGACCTCGGGCACGGTCACCACACGCTCACCGTTACGGTGCTCGGTACCGCGCGGCCGAAGGCCACGGGCACGCGCGTCGGCGTGGACGGGCTGCGTGCGTCCGGCGTGCTCGACGCGAGCCCCGACCCGACGGCCTCGACGTGGGGGCCGGTCACCGACGGGTCCGCGTCCGGCGGCACCTACGTGGCGAGCGAGGCTCCGGGTGCGACGGCCGCGATCCGTTTCCGCGGCACCGGCATCACCCTGCGGACCCTCCGGGGACCCGCGCTCGGCGTCGTCGAGCTCTGGGTCGACGGCTCGCGCCGCCGGACCTGGGACCTGTCGGCCGCCTCCTGGTCGTACGGCGTGCGCCGCACGCTCACAGGGCTGACCGACGGCACCCACGTGGCGCGGCTCGTCGTCGTGGGGTCGACCGGCGCCGACCATCACGGCGCGGCGGTCGCCGTGGACGGCTGGATCGTCCGCTGAGGCCGGCTCGTGGACGGGGCACCGACGGCGTGCTGTACTCGCAGGGTTCGAGAGGGGTGATCATGGGACGCAAGACGATCGTCGCGGCGATCGTCGCCGTGACGCTGCTGGTGCCGATGGCGGCGCCCGCGGGAGCGGCGACGGTCCTCGACAGCCACTGCAGCGCGTCGGGCGACTTCTGCACCTTCGTGATCAGGAAGGACAGCGGGGTCGTCGTCTTCCGGATGCGCGCGTTCGCGAACTACTTCGGACGGGTCGACGCGTGCGTGCGTAAGGAGACCCTCGTGTGCCATCGGCGTGCGCCGCATCGCGATCACGGGCTGTTCGTGTGGAGCATCCGGTGGCAGGGCAACTACCCGAACGAGGGGCCCGGCGAGTACACGATGACGTGGCGCGACGGCGCGCTCAGGATCGGACCGCGACTGTTCTTCACGCGTGGCTGACGCCGCGCCGCTGATCGACGGTCACAACGACCTGCTCTGGGCCCTGCGGGAGGCTCGCCGCGACGGACGCGAGCTGGACGTCGCCGTACCCTGCCCCGAGCTGCAGACCGACCTGCCGCGGATGGCCGCGGGCGGCGTGGGCGGCCAGTTCTGGTCGGTGTACGTGCGCTCCGATCTGCCACCCGTCCAGGCGGTGACCGAGACGCTCGAGCAGTTCGACGCGCTGTTCGAGGTGGTCCGGCGATACCCCGACCGCCTGCAGCTCGCTCGCACCGCCGACGACGTCGAGCGGATCGCCGCGACCGGCCGGGTCGCCTCGCTGATCGGCGTGGAAGGTGGGCATTCGATCGGCAGCTCGCTCGGGACGCTCCGGATCCTCGCCCGGCTGGGCGCCGGGTACCTGACGCTGACCCACGTCGACGACACACCGTGGGCCGACTCGGCGACGGGGCTCCGCCCGCACGGCGGGCTCACCACGTTCGGTGAGGAGGTGGTCCGGGAGCTGAACCGCAGCGGCGTGCTGGTCGACCTGTCCCACGTGTCCGACGACGTCATGCGGCAGGCGATCGCGATCTCCGAGGCGCCGGTGATCTTCTCGCACTCGTCGGCGCGGGCGTTGTGCGACGTGACCCGCAACGTGCCCGACGACGTGCTGGAGGAGGTCGGTCGCACCGGCGGCGTGGTCATGGTCACCTTCGTGCCGTCGTTCCTCACCCGCGAGGGCGCCGTGGAGAACCAGGCCGAGTGGAGGGAGGTGGCCCGCCTGCGGGAGCTGCACGCCTCCGATCCGGAGGCCATGCGGGAGGCCGTGGGCGCGTACATCGACTCGTTGGGGGAGGTCCCGGCGACGGTGGGTGACGTCGCCGACCACATCGACCACGTCCGGGCGGTGGCCGGGATCGACGCGATCGGGCTCGGGAGCGACTTCGACGGCGCCGCCGGGATGCCCGACGGGTTGGAGGATGCCGGGGGCTACCCGGCCTTGTTCGCGGAGCTGGCGGCGCGCGGCTACGCGGAGGACGACCTGGCGAGGATCGCGGGGGCGAACACGCTCCGCGTGATGCGGGAGACCGAACGGGTCGCCGAGCGTCTCCGGCGGGAGCGCCCACCGTCCACGGCGACGATCGATGTGGCTCGCACGTGACCGGTCACGCGCGTCGCTCGTAGCGAACGCCCGTCCACGCTCCATCCTCGTCGTTCCCCGTGAACCGCTCGATCAGCCGCAGGCCGGCCTTCTCCATCACCCGGATCGAGGCGGCGTTGCCGGCGTCGGCGTAGGCGCGGACCACCCTCGCGCCCAGCACGTCGAAGGCGTAGTCCACGAGCGCCCGCACGGCCTCGGTCCCGTAGCCGCGGCCCTGGAACTCGGGGGCGATCGTGTAGCCGACCTCGATCACCCCCTCCTCCAGCGGACAGAGCCCGACGTCGCCGACGAGCCGTCCTTCCGCCCGGTCCTCGACCGTCAGCTGCACCCAGCCGCCCGGCTCGCCCGGCACCCGGCTCGTCATCTCGACGATCTCGGCGCGGACCCCCTCGGGGTCGGTGCGATCCCAGCCCTGGTTCCGGTGCACGTCGGGGTCGCTCCGGTACGCGGAGATCGCGTCGGCGTCGGCGGGGATCGAGCGACGCAGGCGCAGACGTTCGGTCGACAGGGCGGTGAAGCCGGGATCGGTGCGCATCGGGCCGAGGCGAACGCCGGCTAGCGGGGGAGCGCGTCGACCTGTCGCTGGGTGAGGCGACGGGTGTCGCGGGCGATGCGGAGGCCGGCCATGCCGACCGGCGCGGACTCCCAGATGTCGTCCTTCAGCGTGGCCACGGTGAGGTGTCCGTCGGCGTCCTTCGTGATCCGGAAGACCGTCCCGGAACCGGTGCGGTACACGCCATCGGCGTCACTCATGACGCCATCCTACTCCCTGGCGAGCGAGCCAGGGTAATCGCCGCCCGCTACGCTGCACCCATGGAGGCGGAAGAGGAACGGATCGCCCTGTTCCTGGACTACGAGAACCTGGCGATCGGCGCGCGAGATACCTTGGGGGGCCACCGGTTCGACCTCCGGCCGGTCCTGGACGCGCTGGCCGAGCGCGGGCGAGTGATCGCGCGCAAGGCGTACGCGGACTGGTCGTCGTTCGACGAGGACCGCCGCTCCCTGACCCGGCACCAGGTCGAGCTGATCGAGATGCCCCAGCGCATGGGCGCCTCCCGCAAGAACGCGGCCGACCTCAAGCTGACGGTCGACGCGCTGGAGATGGCGTTCGAGCGCGAGTACGTGACCTCGTTCGTGATCGGGACCGGCGACAGCGACTTCACGCCGCTGGTCCACAAGCTCCGCGAGCTGAACAAGCGGGTGATCGGCGTCGGGATCAAGGGCTCCACGTCGGCGATGCTGCCCCCGGCCTGCGACGAGTTCCTCTTCTACGACTCGCTCGAGGGCGTGGACGCCCCGGCCCCGCGGCGCCGGGGACGGAAGGAGCCCGCGGCCCAGGAACCGGTGGAGGAGACGGCCGCGGAGCAGACCCCGCCGCGCGACCTGGACGAGGTCGCCGCCCTGGTGGCCCAGACGGTCGCCGGCCTCCAGCGCTCCTCCGGCGGCGCCGTGCTCGCGTCGGCGGTGAAGCGCGCGATCCTCCGCAAGGATCCGACGTTCAGCGAGGCCGACGTCGGCTTCCGCGCCTTCGGCGAGCTGCTGCGGTACCTCGCGGAGCGCAACGTCGTCGAGCTCACGGTGGGTTCGGCCAAGGGCGACCCCGAGGTCTCCCTGCCGGCGCAGGGCGAGGAGACCGAGGCCTTCGAGCTCCTGCGGACCGTCGTGGCCGACCAGCAGTCGAACGGTTCGGCGCCGCAGCTCTCGGGGCTCAAGAACAAGCTCCGCAAGGTCCGTCCAGGGTTCAGCGAGAAGAAGTACGGCTACGGAGGCTTCCTGCAGTTCTGCCGCGCGGCGGCCACGAATGGGTACGTGACCCTCGACTGGGACGACGACGAGGACGACTACCTCCTGACGGCGGCGGCGGACCCGTCCGTCTAGCCGCTGCCAGGGCCGCCGGCCCGGAGGACCCCGTCCGCGATCTCCCGCGCCTCGTCGAGCTTGGTCCGGTCGACGAACACGTGGACGCTCCCCAGCTCCCAGATCCGGCTCAGGAAGCCCGGCTCCTTGGTCCACCAGACGATGCCCCGCTCATCGAGCTCGCGGGCGATCAGGACGGCGTGGGCGGACGTGTAGGCGCCGAGGTGGACGGTCCTGACGTCGGGTGGCACGCGTTCCAGACCGGGCATGACCTTCAGGCTACGCACCCCGGGACGCCGCGACGTTGCTTGCCTCGATGGGGAACTGTGACGTAAGGAGTGACCCGTGGAGATCGTCTGCCCCGCCTGCGGGAAGGAGAACCCGGCCGACGCGCGCTTCTGCAACGCCTGCGGCCGGGATCTCGCGGAGGTGGCCACGGCGGTCCCGGATACCCGGCGGATGGTCAGCGTGGTGTTCTGCGACCTCACCGGGTCGACCGCGCTCGGCGACCGGACCGATCCCGAGCCGCTGCGACGGATCATGGGCCGCTACTACGACGTGATGCGGGGTGCCGTCGAGGCGCACGGCGGAACCGTCGAGAAGTTCATCGGCGACGCGGTCATGGCGGTGTTCGGGATCCCGCGGATCCACGAGGACGATGCCGTACGGGCGGTCCGTGCCGCCGCCGGCATGCGCGAGGCCCTCGTTGGCCTGAATCACGAGCTGGAGGGGGCCGGCGTGACGCTCCAGACGCGGATCGGCGTGAACACGGGAGAGGTGGTCGCCGGCGACCCGGCGTCGAGCGACTCCCTGATCACGGGCGACGCCGTCAACGTGGCGGCGCGGCTGGAGCAGGCCGCCGGCCCCGGCGAGATCCTGATCGGGGCCGAGACCTACCGGCTCGTGCGCGACGCCGTCACCGTGGAGCCGCTCGAGCCGCTCTCGCTCAAGGGCAAGCCCGACGGCGTGATCGCCTTCCGCCTGCGTCGCGTGGATCCGATGGCCACCGGCCACGCGCGCCGGCTGGACTCCCCGATGGTGGGACGGGCGCGACCGCTCGGGATGCTCCGCTCGACCTTCACCGCCACCGTGGACGACCGCGGGTGCAGCCTGTTCACCGTCCTCGGGCCGGCGGGCATCGGCAAGACCCGGCTGGTCCGGGAGTTCCTCGACGGGCTCGGGAGCGGAGCGACGGTGCTCCGCGGCCGGTGCCTCTCCTACGGCGAGGGGATCACGTACTGGGCCGTCGGCGAGATGGTCAGCGCGGCGGCGGGGCTGGGGGAGTCCGACGCCCCCGAGGACGCGCAGCGGAAGATCGTTGGAGCGCTGGCGCGTGCACCGGATGCGGAGCGGATCGGGGCGCAGCTCGCGGCCCTCCTCGGACTGACCGAGGCCACGGGCGAGGTCGAAGCCGCGTGGGCGGTGCGACGGCTGCTGGAGACGCTCGCGATGGAACGGCCGGTCGTGGCATACGTCGACGACCTCCACTGGGCGGAGCCCGGTCTGCTCGACGCCCTCGAACACGTGGCCGACCTGGCACGCGACGTCCCGATCCTGCTGCTGTGCACGAGCCGCCCCGAGCTGCTCGAGGCCCGCCCGGGTTGGGGCGGCGGGAAGCTGCGGGCAGCGACGGTGCACCTGGAGCCGCTCGACGACGCCGAGTCCGACGAGCTGATCGGGAACCTCCTCAGCCATCCGGCGCTGACCGACGAGATCCGGCGGCGGATCCGGGAGACGGCCCGTGGGAACCCGCTGTTCGTCGAGGAGATGCTGGCGATGCTCGTCGACGAGGGCGCGATCGCGGAGGTGGACGGCGCCTGGGTCGCGACCACGGACCTCGCGGCGATCGACGTACCCCCGGCGATCTCGGCGTTGCTCGCGGCCAGGCTCGACCGTCTGGGACCGGGGGAGCGGGCGATCGTGGAGGCGGCGGCGGTGATCGGGGAGGTGTTCGAGCGCGACGGAACGGAGGCGATCGCCGGAGCCGGCTCCTTCGAACGTGACCTCGTGACGCTCGTGCGCAAGGATCTGGTCGTCCCGAGCCCCTCGGCGCCGGCGGCGTCCGGGGAAGCGCTCCGGTTCCGCCACGTCCTGATCCGGGAGGCGGCGTACGCCGGCGTCCCGAAGGAACGTCGCGCGGAGCTGCACGAAGCGTTCGCCGACTGGCTGACCGGCGTGGTCGGCGAGCGCGTGCAGGGCTACGACGAGGTCCTCGGGTATCACCTCGAGCAGGCCCACATGCTCCGCGTCGAGCTGGGTTTGCCCACGGAGGACGGTCTCGTGGAGCGCGCCTCGATGCACCTGGGCCGGGCCGGATCCCGCGCTCGGGCGCGCGGCGACGCATCGGCGACCGCGACCCTGCTCCTGCGGGCGGCCCGGCTCGACCCGCTCGGGCCCGACCGTCTCGAGGCGTTGATCGCCAGCATCTCGTCCGCCTCCGAGGCCATCGACCATCGTTCGCTGGAGGAGGCGGCGAGGCTGGCGCTCGCCGACGCGGAAGCGCTCGGCGACCCGGCGCTCCTCGCGCGGGTGCGCACCGCGGAGATCTGGGCCCGGTTCAATCACGACCCCGTCACGACCCGGGGGTGGGACGAGGTCCGAGAGGTGGCCCGGGCGGCGATCGACGTCCTCGAGCGTGCGGGTGATCACCGCGGGCTGGCCGAGGCCTGGCTGGTGCTGGCGTGGACCGAGGGCGGGCGGGCCCAGTACGAGCAGGGCATGGCCGCGACGCGCGTCGCACAGGAGCACGCGCGCGCGATCGGCGACCGGTACCTCGAGATGGAGGCGGCGACCACGGAGCTCGGCTGGATGGAGTGGGGGCCGACGCCGGTGCGTGAGGCCCTGGCTCGCACGGAAGAGATCCGGGAACACGCGCGCGGAGATCGGAACGTCCTGGCCGAGGCGTTCGTCGAGCGGGCCGCGTTCCTCGCGATGCAGGGCCGGATCGAGGAGGCACGGGAAGACCTCGCCGAAGGCATCCGGCTCCACGCGGACCTCGGACAGGAGAAGAACGTCGCGTACACCGCGCAGACGCAGTGGCACGTGGAGTGGCTCGCCGGCGACCACGTCGCGGCGGCCGAGGTGATGCGACGGTCGGTCGAGACCCTGGAGCGTCACGGAGGCCACGCCCTCATCGACCTGCACCATCTGATGCGGGCGCATGCCCTGGCAACCGCCGGCCGGCTGCAGGAGGCGGAAGCGATCGTGGACCGGGTGGGGGCGATCGATCCGGACGACCTCACGGATGCGCCGATCGCGTATCGCGTGCGCGCGCTCGTCGCGTCGGCGAGGGGGGAGCACGTCCAGGCCGATCGCCTCAACCGTGAAGCCGTCGCGATCGGCGAGGGGACGAACGGCCTCTTCGACCTCGCATGGACCTACATCGAACGCGGCGAGATCCTCCGTGCCGCGGGACGGCACGAGGAGGCGAGCGCAGCGTTGACCCAGGCGATCCGGCTCGCGGACCGCAAGGGCGACGTCATGACGGCGGCCTTCGCTCGAGAGCTGCTCGCCGAGCTCGAGTGACCCTGCCATACCTTGACCGGAGCGAGCGGCAGCGGTACGAAGAGAGGCCGGTCGTCGAGGGGGAGGGGTTCCTGTGCGACATCGCTTCGGCACTGCGTTGGTCCGTCTGATCGTTGCCACCGTGGGTCTGGTCCTGCTGCTCCCGGGTGGAGCGCAGGCGGTGCCGATCACCGACTATCCGTTCGTCACGCCCGTCTTCGGGATGGCGGCGGTCCCGGGCGACGGTCTCGCCGTGGCCGACGCCGGCGCCGGTGTCGTGAAGCTGCAGGGCGGTGTCGGCTCGTTGTTCGCCGAGCTGCCGGGCGTGAGCGACGTGGCCCCCGTGGGCCGTCGGAAGATGCACGCGATCACCGGCGCGCCGGACCGGAGGCTCTACTGGCTCGCCGGCGGTCACGTCCGGGAGCGCGCCGATCTGGGTGCCTTCGAGGCCGCGGTGAACCCCGACGGGGGGGCGATCGACTCGAACCCGTTCGGCGTGGCACGGCTCCCCGGGTTCCGCGTGCTCGTGTCGGACGCGGGCGGGAACGTGGTGCTCCTCGTGAACCGCCACGGTGACATCGACTGGGTGGCGACGCTTCCGGTCGAGCTCGTCCCGACGGGGAACGCGAAGCGACTCGCGGGATGCCCGGCCGGGCCTCCGGACGTGTGCGGGCTGCCGGCGCGGATCCCCGCCCAGCCCGTCGCCACGAGCGTGGCCGTCGGTCCCGATGGTGCCTGGTACGTCAGCGAGCTGAAGGGCTTCCCCGGACCGCGGCACCATTCGCGGATCTGGCGCGTCGAGCCCGGCTCGCGGCACGTGCGGTGCGGAAGCAGCCCGAAGTGCCGGGTCGTCGCCAACGGGTTCACCTCGATCGTGGACCTCTCCTTCGACCGGCACGGCCACGCTTACGTCGTGGAGATCGACGAGAACAGCTTCCTGGTGTTCGAGGGAGGATTCGGCACGCCGGCCGGTGGCACCGTGAACCGGTGCGATGCCTGGACCTGGGACTGCCACGCGATCGCGAGGAACCTGCCGATCCCGACCGCCGCCGCGGTGCAACGGGGGAACGTGTTCGTCGCGATCAACTCGCTGGTCCCGGGCGAAGCGACGGTGATCCGACCCTAGGACCCGCTCGCTCCGTCCAGGCGCGCCCCCAGGTGGGCGGCGACGCCGTGCGCCGCGACCGCGGCGTCCTCGCCGACGCCGTACAGGAGCGAGGATTTGCGCGTGCGGAGGAAATGCACGCCGACGAAGGCGAGCCCCGGGGCCGCCGTGCTCATGCAGTCCTCGTGGTTCGGGAACCCCTGCAGGTCGAAGGCACCCGCGACGTCGACCCAGGCGTAGTCCGGCCGGAAGCCGCCCGTGACGATCACGGCTCCGAAGCCGGTGAGGTCGAGCTCCGTCGGCGCGGTCCCGTCGAACGGCTCCGGGTCGAGGATCTCCGGCATCGCGAGGCCGTGCTCGCGCACGTGGGTGCGGACCAGCTCCATGAGGTCGCCGTAGCGAGCGTCGCCCCAGGCCTGGCTCTCGGCGAGATCTGCCGCGAACCGCGCCCGGGTGCCGTCGATCCCGACGACGTGGCCGAGGAGCGTGACACCGATCCCGCGCAGCGTCCGCAGGTTCAGGGTGTGGCCGCCCCTATGGCCCGTGCTGAGGAGGTTCGCCCACAGGCGCGCCTCGGGGTCGGGGAGCGCCGAGACCGGTTGGTCGAGGAACCCGGTCGCGATCACCCACCACACGATGTCGCGATCGCCGAGCCTGCGGGGGATCCACGGCGCGCGGCCGCAGGACAGGAACACCTCGCGACCGGCCTCGCAGAGCTCCTCCGCGATCTGGCACCCGGACTGCCCGCTGCCGAGCACGAGGACCGGGCCCGGCGGCAGCGCCGAGGGATCCGTGTAGCCGGTGACGTCGAGCTGGTGGATGTCGGCCGAGAGCCCCGTCATCGCGGGTGGGCGGTGCGGTCGCTGGTAGGCGCCCGACGCGACCACGACCGACCGAGCGGCGATCGTGCCGTTCCCCGTGCGCAGCTCGAACCCGGAGGACGTGGGGCGCAGCAGCGTCACGTCGACCCCTTCTCGGACCGGCGCGCCGATCCCGTCGGCGTAGCGATCGAAGAAGGAGACGAGCTCGTCGCGGGGGAGGTACCCGTCGGGGTCGTCGCCGTCGTAGTGCCCGTCCGGCAGCCGGATCGTCCAGTTCGGCGTGACGAGGCAGAAGCTGTCCCACCGGCCGCGCCAGGTCTGCGCGACCTTCCCGCGCTCGAGCACGACGTGCTCGACCCCGGCGCGCGTGAGCTCGCAGCTCGCGGCGAGCCCGGCCTGCCCGGCGCCGATCACGGCGACGTCGATCCGCTCGGTCATCTCTGCCGATGCTAAGCGGCGGAGCCCCGAAGGCCCGCTCGCACCGCATACTCCCGCCCATGGGTCCGCTGCGGGTGAGCCGGTCGATCCTGGTCCCCGAGCGCGAGCTGCGCTGGAGGTTCAGCCACGCGTCGGGACCGGGCGGCCAGTCGGTCAACACGGCCGACACCCGCGTGGAGCTGAGCCTCGACGTCGCACGCACCTCGGCGCTCGGCCCGATCCAGCGGACCCGCGCGCTCGAGCGGCTCGCCGGCCGGCTCGTGGACGGGGTCCTCACCGTCACCGCGCAGGACGAGCGGTCCCAGCTCCGCAACCGCGAGGCGGCGCTCGAGCGGATGGCCAAGATCCTCGCGAAGGCGGTGCAGCCGCCTCCACCAGCACGCAAGGCGACCGGTCCCACCCGCGCGGCCACCGAGCGGCGGCTCGCAGCCAAGAAGCGCCGCTCGCGGACGAAGCGTCTGCGGCGCGTCGAGGACGATGACGCGTGACCTCGCTCAGCAGGTGAGATGGAGCGCGGCGGCCGTCGTCGCCGGATCGAGCTCCCCGTATCGGCGCACGGCCTCGGGCGTGCGGAGCACCTCGACGTCGATGCCGCGGGCTCGCAGCTGCTCGAGCACCTCCGCCTCCGGCTGCATCCGCCCGTCCGAGCCCGTCCCCACGACCAGGTGTGGCGGCAGATCGTCGAGGACGTCGGCGAGGTCGTCGAGACACAGGGAATGGCCGTCGACGCGCCACCAGGCGCCGACCACCCGCTCGGGCAGCACGATCACGTCACGATCGTGCTCGCGTCCGTCGACCACGAGGTGGCCGAACCGATACTCCGTCAGCTGCGGCACCGTTCCCCCAGCATGTCAGCCGGCCACCGCGGCCGCGATCGCCTCGATGTCCTCGGGGCCGGTGCCGCAGCACCCACCGATCGCCGCGGCACCCGCGGCGCGCCACACGGGAGCCAGGACGCCGAAGTCCGGACGCGGCCCGTCGGCCAGCCAGCGCTTCGCGGTGGCGTCCCACGTCGAGCCCAGGTTCGGGTAGGCCACCAGGGGCACGCCGATGCCGGCCGCGCTCGCGAGCAGGTCCTCCACGAACGCGGGCGGGGTGCAGTTCACGCCGACGGCCACGACGCCTGGGACCCGGGCGAGCTCGCCCGCCGCGTCGACGAACGACGATCCGTCGCGGAGCGAGCGCCCGTCCCGGCAGCTGAAGCTCACCCACGCGGGAACGGCGGGATGCTCGCGGAGCAGCTCGGCCATGGCTTCGGCCTCCACCGCCGAAGGGATCGTCTCGACCGCCAGGAGATCGGGACCGGCCTCGATCAGCGTCTCGAGCCGCGCCCGGTGGATCTCGCGCAACGCCGGCGCGTCCAGGCCGTAGCGACCGTCGTACTCCGACCCGTCGGCGAGCATCGCCCCGTAGGGGCCGATCGACGCCGCCACCAACGGCTCCGCTCCGGTGGCGGCCGCCCGCTCGTCCGCCGCCGCCCGCGCGAGGCGGACGCTGTCCCGGAACAGGTCTGCCGCCTCGTCCCGGTCGAGCCCCCGTCGCGCGAAGCCCTCGAACGACGCCTGGTAGCTCGCCGTGATCGCCACGTCCGCCCCGGCCGCGAGATACTCGCGATGTGCGCGCCGGATCAGATCGGGATCCTCCAGCAGCACCCGCGCGGACCAGAGATCGTCGCGCAGGTCCGCCCCGTGCCGTTCGAGCAGCGTCGCCAGGCCACCGTCCAGCACGAGGCCGGTCGCGATCCGCGTGGCGACGTCCACATGTCCAGTGTGGAGCACGTCACACCCGGCGTGTGACCCCCCGCCTGGCGGGCCGGGCGCGCACGCCCTAGATTGGGCCGCTGGAGGGCGTTCCCGCACGTCACAGAGGGGGTTCCAACCATGTCGAGCGACACCGTCGCGACGGTCGACCCGCGGCTCCGGTCGACGACCGACGACCTCGGGCCGCTGACCCGTCTGATCCGGCCGCTCGTGGACGCGGTGGCCCGGATCCGGGCCACGCTCCACGCGAAGCTGCTGGCCGGCTTCCTGATCATCGCCGTGCTGCTGCTGTCGATGGGCGTCCTCAGCATCGTGGTGCTCGGGCGCATCAACGCCCAGGTGGACGCGTTGATCGGGCTCAACGACCAGACGATGCAGGCGCAGGAGATGATCTACGCCGTCACGGCGCAGAGCCATTACCGCGCGATGGCGCTGTTGACGAACGACCCCGAGTACATCGACAAGATCGCTGATGCCAAGGAGCGGTTCACGGCCGACCTGGCCAGCGTGCGGACCTACGCGATCGCGCCGCCGAGGTTCTTCGACGAGCTCGTCGACACCGACGTCGACTACCGGCTCTCGAGCGAACAGGTGACACGGCTCTACCGGCAGGGGCAGACCGAAGCCGCCCTCGCGCTGCACATCGAGCAGGAGCACGCGATCTCCCACGAGCTCGAGGACGCCCTGAACACCTTCATCGACGACTCGCAGCAACTCGTCGAGCAGGAGACCGCCTCGCTCGCGAGTCACCGGCGTTTCCTCACGATCGCGGTGGCGTCCTTCTCCGGCGGCGCCCTGCTGGTCGCGCTCCTCCTCGGGGCCGTGCTGTCGTGGTCGGTGATCCGTCCGGTGCGGCGCGTGGACGGCGCGCTCGAGCGCATCGCGGGCGGGGACTTCGAGACGCGTGTCGACGTGCCCAACCGGGACGAGTTCGGGACGATGACGCACAACCTCAACCGCACCACCGAACAGCTGTCGAGCCTCTACGCGCACCTGGAGACCCTGAACACGAGCCTGCAGGACACGGTCGACGCGAAGGTCCAGGAGCTCGAGCGCGTGTCCCGGCTCAAGCGGTACCTCTCGCCGAGCGTCGCCGAGTCGATCGTCACCGGGGAGCGCGATGTGTCCCTGGCACCGCGCAGGAAGTTCCTCACGACGTTCTTCTCGGACATCCGCGGGTTCACGCAGATCGCGGAGCGGATGGAGCCGGACGAGCTGGTCGAGCAGATGAACGCCTACCTGACCGAGATGACCGAGATCGTGTTCCGCAACGGGGGGACGCTCGACAAGATCGTGGGCGACGCGCTGATGGTCTTCTTCGGCGACCCGATCCCGCAGCAGGACCACGCGGCCCGGGCGGTCCGGATGGCCTTCGAGATGCGCGAGCGGCTCGAGAAGCTCGACGGCGAGTGGGCGAACCGCTTCAAGGAGCCGTTCCGCATGGGGTACGGGATCTCGACCGGGTGGGTCACGGTCGGCGACATCGGCTCGCCGACGCGGATCGATTACACGGTGCTCGGCAACGAGGTCAACCTGGCCTCACGCCTCGCCGACCACGCGGAGGCCGGGCAGATCCTGGTGACCGAGGCGACCCTCGAGGAGGTGGCCGACCTGGTCGTGGCGACGCCACTGGAGGCGATCAGCCTGCACGGCGTGAGCCGCGTCGTGCACGTGTACGCGGTCGAGCCGCGGTCCACCTAGCCGAGCAGCGGCCGGCCCATCTGCTTGCGGTAGCGCTCGTTGAAGTCGTAGAGGAACCGGTCCTGGCGCGGGTAGATGCCCGTGGTGAACGCGCGTGAGCCCACGCCGGTGTGCGCGCGCTCGCAGACGGACCAGTCCTGCTTCGAGATCAGATCCCACAGCTCGACCACCGGCTCGGGCTTGAACACCGACGGGTCGGCGATCGTCTCGGGCCGGAAGAGGTACTCGGAGACCACGGTGGTGTGGTTCGGGCCCGTCGGGAAGCCGAGGTAGTACATCACCGTGTCCGGGTGCAGGTTCAGCATCAGGTTCGGGAACTGATAGGCCCCGTAGTACATGCGGTAGTCCTCGGGCTGCAGGTCCGGGAACTTCGGCAGCTCCGACTCGCCGGTCACCGTGAAGCTGGTCGCGCCCTCGCGCATCCAGTTGCCGTCGTCGCGCGTCTCCTCGTCCCAGACCTCGCCGAAGCGGAACAGCGGGACGACCTGCACCAGCTCCGGGTGCACCTGCGGGCAGTGGAGGCACTCGTTGTAGTTCTCCACCACGATCTTCCAGTTGGCCGCGACCTCGTAGACGATACGCACGCCCACGCGCAGCTCGGCGAGCTTGAACCGCTCGAACATCAGCAGGCTCTCGGCCCCCTCGCCCATCTGGTCGATCAGCGGGCGCGGCTCGTCGCGCGACAGGTTCACGAACACGAAGCCGGCGTACGTGGACACGTGGAACCCGTGCAGCGGGTAGCCCTCGCGGTCGAAGCGCTCGTCCTCCTTGACGTTCGGCGTGCCGACCAGGCAGCCGTTCAGGTCGTACGCCCACGCGTGGTACGGGCAGACGAAGGCCTTCCGCACGTGGCCGGTGGCGGGCTCGTCGTCCAGGAACTTCGTCCCGCGATGGCTGCAGACGTTGTAGAAGCCGTGCAGCTCGCCCTCGGCGTTGCGGACCACGAAGATCGACTCGCCGGCGACGTCGCGCACCAGGTAGTCGCCCGGCTCGGGGAGCTCCTCCTCGCGCCCGATGCAGACCCAGTCGCCCCACCAGATCCGCTCGCGCTCCTCGGCCCAGGTGGCGGGGCTCGTGTACTCGGCGCCCGAGAGCGTGGGGCGAGGACGCCATTCCTTCTCGTCGTAGCGCAGGGCGGTGGTGCTGGCCATCGGAGGTCTCCTCGGGGCTCGGGTGGCACCGAGGATAGCGAGGGGCGGTCGAGGAGCGGTACCGGCGACGTCCGTCAGTCGCGCAGGAGCGACGCCGGCAGCCGCTGGGAGCGCCCTTCGGCGGCCTCGGCCCAGCGCGCCGGCCCCGGCCGGTCGAGCAGCCCCGGCACGGACGACACCGTGAGGGTCGTGGGGTCCAGGCCGCCCAGCTCCTCGGGCGTCACCGGGAACGAGACGGTCGCCTCGTCGCGGGCGCGCGGCGAGTACGCGGCGACGATCGTCGCCCCGGTGCCGTTGCGCGACGGGTCGAGCATCACGCGGCCCTCGCGCTTCGCCTTGCGGAACTCGGCCGTCACCAGGTCCGGCC
This sequence comes from Actinomycetota bacterium, assembly GCA_036556385.1. Lineage (GTDB taxonomy): Bacteria > Actinomycetota > UBA4738 > UBA4738 > HRBIN12 > AC-51. The sequence continues at coordinate 22,875 of DATBJQ010000140.1, forward strand.
GACGCTCGGCCACGAGCTCGGTCAGGTTCGTGGCTGCCACGCGCAGCTCGTCGCCGCTCACGCGCCGCTCGATCGGGACGACCAGGTGCAGCCCCTTGCCGCCGGTCGTCTTCACGAGCGTGTCGAGCCCGAGGTCGTCGAGGACCTCGAGCGTGAGGAGCGCCGCTTCGACGGCCGCCTCGAAGGCGCCCTCCGGCGGGTCGAGGTCGACCACGAGGAGGTCCGGCTGTTCGAGACGGTCGCGCCGCACGGGGGCGGCGTGGAACTCGAGCGCGGCCTGGTTGCCGAGCCAGGCGAGGGTCGCGGCGTCGTTGCAGACCGTGTACGCGACATCGCGCTTGGCGCTGGGCGCAGGGATCGTGACGGTCTTGATCCACGAGGGCGCGTACTTCGGCGTGTCCTTCTGGAAGTAGCGCTGACCGCCGACGCCGTCGGGGGCGCGGACCAGGGTGAGCGGCCGGTCGCGGAGCCACGGGAGCATCCGGTCGGCCACGGCGGCCAGGTAGTCGGCGTAGACCTGCTTCGTGACGCCGGCGTCGGGCCACAGCGGCTTGTCGGGACGGGTGATCTCGACCGTGCGGGGAGGCATCGGTCGTTCCTACCCGTTCCCGGCCGTTCCTGCACGGACCATCTAGTTCTCCCGCACGACCTGGTCGGGTCGCTTGTCGTCGCGCAGGCCCAGGTATCGCGGGTGACGCAGCTTGCCGTCGGGCGTCCACTCGCTGAACCCGACCTGCGCGACCAGCTGCGGCCGGACCCAGTGGACGCCCTTGCGGATCAGCCCGGGCGTCTCGCCGACCGGGGGCTCTTTCCGTTCGAGCTTCGCGAGGCGCTCGGTCAGGCGCGCGAGCTCGCGCTCGTTGAACCCGGTCCCGACCTTGCCGCCGAACCGCAGCGCGCCGTCCTCGTGATAGCCGACGAGCAGGGAGCCGAGCCCCGACCGCCCGCCCTTCGGGTCGGTCCAGCCGACGACCACGAACTCCTGCTCGTTCACACACTTGAACTTCATCCAGTCCTTCGAGCGGCCGTGCGTGTAGGGGGACGCGGCCCGCTTCGCGAGCAGCCCCTCCCACCCGTTCGCGCACGCGGCGCGGAACGCGACCTCGCCCTCCTCGTCGAGGTGCTCGGAGAAGCGGAGCGGATCGGCGAACGGGATCGCCTCGGTCAGGATCCGCTTGCGCGAGGTGAGGGGGAGGGCCGAGAGGTCGAAGCCGTCGAACCAGATCAGGTCGAACAGGTAGAAGATCACGGGCGTCGCAGCGACCTGGGCCGCCGTGGGCCTCGCGTTCTGCATCCGTTCCTGGAGCTTCGAGAACGACGTGACGTCGCCGCGGAACGCGACGATCTCGCCGTCGGCGATCAACGGTGGTGTGTCGTCGTGGAGGACGGCGGCCATCAGGTCCGGGTAGTGGGACGATCGGTCCTTCTCGTTGCGGGTGATCAGGCGCGCCTTGGCGCCCCGGCGCCAGAGCAGCGATCGTTGCCCGTCGAGCTTCGCCTCGAAGACCCACGAGGGGTCCGAGAACGGCGCCTTCGCGAGCGTGGCGAGCATCGGCGGCGTGAACGCCGGCATCGCGCGGCGCTTCGCCAGCCGCCGCTCGGTCGCGTCCAGACCCTGGAGGAGCTCGTGCATCGCGTCCGAGCCTACGATGGCCGCGTGCAGGTCGCCGAGGGTGTGCACCGGGTGACGCAGGGCGTCGTGAACTTCTACCTGCTGGAGGAGGGCGGCCGTCTCACGCTGATCGATGCGGGCGCCCCGGACGACTGGGACGCGCTCCTGCGGGAGGTGACGTCGCTCGGCCGGTCGCTCGAGGACGTCGACGCCGTCGTGCTGACGCACGCGCACAGCGACCACACCGGGTTCGCGGAGCGTCTGCGGACGACGGCCGAGGCGCGGGTCTGGGTCCATGCGGAGGACGTCGAGGCCGCCCGGACGGGGAAGATGGGCAAGAACCAGGCGGGTTACGGGCGGTACCTGGTCCGGGCGGAGGCGTACCGCACGCTCGTGTCGCTGCTGCGGCGCAAGGCGCTGAAGATCGTCCCGATCGCCGAGCTCTCGGCGTTCGAGGACGGGGCGATCGTGGATGTTCCGGGACGGCCGCGCGTGGTGCACGCGCCCGGGCACACCGAGGGGAACTGCGCGATGCTGCTCGAAGGTCGACGCGTGCTGCTGACCGGCGACGCGCTGCTCACGTGGAACCCGCTCACCGGCCGCCCCGGCCCGCAGATCCAACCGGACGGGTTGAACCGCGACTCGGAGCTGGCGCTCAGATCGCTCGACCTGCTCGCCGGTTTGCCGGCCGACCTGGTGCTCCCGGGTCACGGCGAGCCGTTCGCGGGCGGCATCGCGGAGGCGGTGCGGCTGGCCAAGCTCGCGGGCCGTTCATGAACCGCGTGTGCGGTTGACCTCTCCAGGAACCCCTGGCTCGTGCCGACCATCTCTGCAGGAGGTGTGCCGTGGACGACTCCAGCACGTTGATGCTCGCGGTGCTCGTGTGGTCGGTGATCGCCGGC
>DATBJQ010000141.1:0-1755 GCA_036556385.1 Actinomycetota bacterium
ACGGCGTCGCCGATCTCCTCGCGGAGCAGGGCGTCCTCGACCTCGTTGAACGCGGCGTCGGAGTCGACCTCCTCGATCAGGTCGCCGAGCTCGGTGTCCTCGCCCACGGGCGACTGCAGGGACAGCGGCTCACGACGCCCCATCTCGGTCAGGTCGTCGATCTCCTCGACCGTGGTGTCGAGCGCCTTCGCGAGTTCCTCGCGGCTGGGCTCGCGCCCCATCGACTGGGCGAACTGGAACCGCGTGCGGTTCAGCTTGCGCAGGCGGTCGTGGATGTGGACCGGGAGCCGGATCGACCGCGAGCGATCGGCGATCGCGCGTGTGATCCCCTGACGGATCCACCACGTCGCGTAGGTGGAGAACTTGAACCCACGGCGCCAGTCGAACAGCTCGACGGCGCGCATCAGGCCGATGTTTCCCTCCTGGATCAGGTCGAGGAGCGGCAGGCCCTGGCCCTGGTACTTGCGGGCCACGGACACCACCAGGCGGAGGTTCGCCATGATGAACCGCTGGCGGGCCGCCTCGGCCTCACGGACCTCGCGGCGGGCCTTCGCGATGCTCTTCTCGGAACGCAGCCGGCCGGCGCGCAGGCGCTCCTCGCCGTCCTTGCCCGCCTCGATCGTCATGGCGAGCTCGACCTCTTCCTCCTTGGTGAGCAGCGGCTCGCGGGCCGCTGCCTCGAGGTAGAGGCGCAGGTCGTCTGCGTCGTCGGTCCCTAGGGGACGCGCTGGTTCGGGCACTTCCTATCACGCTCCTCCTCGAGGCCGACCTGCCGTCGGGGGCAGCGTGTCCGGTCCTCGGGAACTCGGTTCCTCATGGTGGCGGCCGGGGTGCAGGCGCGCACGAACAGACGCCTTGGCAGCCGCTCGCCCGTATGGTAAGGGGGCCTCCCCGCGTTTGTAAAGCGAGGACCCTGTGGAGGTCCTGTGAAGACCCCCGGTCGAACGGCGCCGTTCGTGCCCATCCACCTGCTCGTTCGGTCGGGAGGAGCCCATGGTTCGGCCTCTCCGTTGGATGAACACCTGTCCACGCACGGGTTGTTCCCTCATGCCTGACGTCCCACACCCGCCCGGTACGCTGCCCCGCATGCCGCTCGAGCTCCCCGACCGCTGCACGATCGACCTCGACGGCCCGACCGCCTATCGGGAGTGGGCGGGGCCGCCCGAGACGACGTTCGTGCTGGTCCACGGCCTGGGCGGCTCCCACCTGAACTGGGTCCAGGCCGCGCCGGGGCTGTCCGGGCTGGGGCGGGTGCTGGCGTTGGACCTCCCGGGGTTCGGTTGGTCGCCGCTCGCCGGCCGCGGTGCGGGGCTGATGGATCAACGGCGCCTGGTCTCGCGGTTCATCGGCGAGCTCGCCCCTGGCCCGGTGGTGCTGGGCGGGAACTCGATGGGCGGTGCGATCGCGATCTTGGAGGCCGCGGTCGAGCCCGAGGCCGTGCGTCGGCTGATCCTCACCGCCTCGGTGTTCCCCTGGGCCCGCGGCGGCTGGCCCCACCCCGCCGTGATCGGGGCGTTCGCGATGTACGACACGCCGGGGATCGGCGAGCGCCTCGTCGGGGCGCGCGTGCGCCGCCTGGACCCCGAGCGCGTCGTCCGGATCGCGTTCCGACTGACGACGGTGGATCCGCGGCGGATCCCCGAGGAGATCGTGCGGCTGAACGTGGACCTGCTCCGCGAACGGCAGGACGAGCCGGACGCGGCCCGTGCCTACGTGGAAGCCGCTCGATCGCTCCTACGGCTCGGTCGTCGGCCC
>DATBJQ010000142.1:0-25533 GCA_036556385.1 Actinomycetota bacterium
GAGGAGGGGCGGCGCGACGCGCCGCCCCTCCCTCACGTTCACCGTCGACCGACGGAACCTCCGCGAACTAGCCGGTCCCGTGCAGCTCCTTCTGGAGCTCCGCCTCGGCTTCCTTCGACAGCGAGCTCTTCAGCACGGTGCCGCCGAACTTCGAGAGGCCTTCGAGCGCCTTGTCCGTCGTCATCTGCTCGACGATCATGAACAGCGCCGAGGTGCCCGGCTTGAGCATCTCCCGAACCTGCTCCTGGAACTGCTTGTCGATCCCGGACTTGGCGACCTTGCCCATCAGGGCGCCCATGCCGGCACCGAACGCCATCCCGAGGAACGGCACGAAGAACAGGATCCCGAACAGGAGCCCCCAGAACATGCCCCACGTCGCTCCCGCCCCCACCTCGTGCTGGTTCGTGATGGTGCGGAGCTTGCCGTCCTCGCTCCGGATGATCGCGGCGACCGCGTCGGGCTGGATCACCAGGTCCTGCGCGAGCTTCCCGACCTCGTCCATCGCCTCGAGCGCCGTGGTCGTGTCGTCGTAACCGATCGCGATCAGATCAGCCATGCCCTCCCCTTCCCCTCGTTGGCCCCTTCCGGGTCTGCCACATCCTGGCAAGGCGCCGGTGGGCGCGGCAACCGCGGGGGCACGTCGCTCCGCGTGCGCGGGTATCGTTCGCCGGCGAGGAGGACGGCGCGTGGCCGAGGTCGAGCAGCGCACGACGGGTGGGATCGCCCGGTGGGTCCCGGGGATCTCGATGCTGCGGTCCTACCGCCGGGCCTGGCTCCGCCCCGATCTGATCGCGGGCATCATCCTGGCGGCGATCCTCGTGCCCCAGGGCATGGCGTACGCGGAGCTCGCCGGTCTCCCGGCGGTGACGGGTCTGTACACCACGATCGCCTGCCTGGTGGGCTACGCGCTGCTGGGGCCGTCGCGCGTCCTGGTCCTCGGCCCCGACTCGTCGGTTTCGCCGTTGATCTTCGCCGCGATCGTGCCCTTGCTCGCCGGCGGTGATACGGGGACCGCGATCGCGCTGGCCGGCATGCTCGCGCTGCTGGTCGGGGCGATCGAGATCGGCTTGGGCATCGCGAAGCTCGGGTTCGTCGCGGACCTGCTGTCCAAGGAGGTGCAGGTCGGGTACATGAACGGGCTGGCGATCACGATCATCGTCGGTCAGCTCCCCAAGCTCTTCGGCTTCTCGACCGATGCCGACGGCTTCCTCGAGGAGCTCCGAGCCTTCGTCGAGGGGTTGGACGACACGAACGTCACGACGCTGCTCCTCGGGGTCGGGACGCTGCTCGTCCTGCTCGTCCTGCCCCGCATCACGAAGCGGATCCCGGCGGTCCTGGTCGCGGTGGTCGGGGCCACGGTGGCGACCGGCGTCCTCGGGCTCGCCGACGAAGGGGTGGCCACCGTCGGGAGGCTCCCGCAGGGTCTCCCGACACCGTCGTTCCCCTGGACCTCGACCGAGGACGTGATCTCGCTCGTGGTCGCGGCGATCGGCATCGTCCTGGTGTCGCTGACCGACACGATCGCGACGTCCACCTCGTTCGCAGCGCGGCGGGGTGATGAGGTGGACACGAACCAGGAGATGATCGGGATCGGCTCGGCGAACGTCGCGGCCGGTCTGTTCCAAGGGTTCGCGATCTCGGCGAGCGGCTCGCGGACCGCCGTCGCCGAGCAGTCGGGCTCCCAGAGCCAGGTCACCGGCCTGGTAGGTGCCGGGATCGTCGCCGTCCTGCTGCTGTTCCTGCCGGGCCTGCTGACGTCGCTGCCGCAGACCGCCCTCGCCGCGGTCGTGATCTCCGCCGCCCTCTCGCTGATGGACCTCGATGCCGTACGGCGCTACCTGCGGGTCCGCAAGACGGCGTTCGCGCTCTCGATCGTCGCGACGCTGGGCGTGATCTTCCTCGGCGTCCTCGAGGGGATCGTCCTGGCGATCATCCTGTCGATCCTGCTGTTCTTCCGCCGCAACTGGTGGCCGTACGGCGAGGTCTTGGGAAGGGTCGACCGACTCGGCGGGTGGCACAGCCTCGAGCGCTACCCGGACGGCGCGCTCGAGGACGGCGTCGTCGTCTACCGGTGGGAGGCTCCCCTGTTCTTCGCCAACGCGGGGATCTTCCGCCAGGAGGTGCGAGGTCTGGTGCGCCGTGAGCGGCCGCGCTGGATCGTCCTGCAGTGCGAGGCGGTGACCGACATCGACGTCACCGCGGCGGACATGTTGGAACGACTGGACGTGGAGCTGAACGACAAGGGCATCAACATGGCGTTCGTGGAGCTCCGCGACCGGCTCAAGGATCGGGTACTCCGCTACGGCCTGTACGAGACCCTGGATCGCGATCACTTCTACGAATCGATCGAGCGGGCGCTCGATGAGATCCGTGGCGAGGGGACGGGCGGGCCCGCGCCGTCAGGCGCCGATCCGGACGGGCCCGCCCCGGACGATCCGCCACAGGTGGGGGAGGAAGGTCTGCCACGGTGACGCGAGGGCGGCCGGTGAGTGGCCGATCGCATGCTCCGACCGACGCACGCGGAGCACGCCAGGGCGCGAGGTGAACTCGAGCGGCGGGTCCAGCTCCATGCTCTCGCCGTCGAGACCCACCGCCACCGGCCCGGCCGAGTCGATCCGGAAGGCGGGCGCGTTCCACGAGCTGAGGCCCTCGTACCGATCGGCGTGCCCGGCGCCGATCGCACGGATCAGGGCTCCTGCCGCCTTGTCATCCGGGACGACGAGCGTGGTGATCCCCAGGAGCCCCGTGTCGAGCCGGGGTCGGGTGCCCATCCCCCCCATCGTGGTCCCGTACGGCCCGTTGGAGATCTGGATCAGGTGCGCCCCGTCGTGGCGGGCGCCGTCGGGCCCGTCGTAGCGGAGATCGAAGGGTTCGGTTCCCGGTCCCAGCAGTTGTGGGAGCGCGGACATCGTCGTGTCGACCTTCGCGTCTCGGTATTCGGGGGAGCGGACGATCGAGGCGTACAGGCCGAGGGAGACGTTGTTCACGAAGACGCGGCCGTTCACCTCCGCGAGGTCCATCGTCGTTTCGACGGCGGCCCCGAACGCGTCGAGCGCACCGACCACGTCGGCACGATCGAGCCCGAGGTCCAGGGCCAGGTGGTTCCGCGTCCCGGCGGGCACCACCACCATCGGGATCCCGCGCTCGCTCGCGACGCTCGCCACCAGCGCCTGCGAGCCGTCCCCACCCGCCATCCCGACCACGTCGGCGCCTCGGTCGATCGCCTCGGCGGCGAGCTGCAGGAGGTCGTCCCCCGGCCGCAGCACGACCGGCTCGACCCCGCGCTCGCGGCATCGATCCTCCAACCGGTTCTTCTCCGCCTTCCCGCCCCCCGACTTCAGGTTCATGATCAGCACGCCTCGGCGTGCGGCGGGCACGGGCGTCCCGGGGGTCCGGAGCTGCTTCAGCGTTCGCAGGTCACGGTGGAGCGCGAACCTCCCCAGGCCGGCCGCGAGGACGAGCGCCGCGAGCCGCAGGAGGATCGAGAGGAGCGAGTCGCCCAGGACCACCGCGACGAGCAGGGCGATCGCCGCGATCGCCAACAGGAACGCGACCTTCCGACCCGCACCCCTCCGCGTGATCGCGTACCACACGGCCGAGGTGCAGATCCCGAGGAGCACCACGACCGCGACGAGCACGAGGGGCTCGCCGAGGACCTCGAGGATCGACCAGACGACGACCCCGAGCGTCAGGAGGATGCTGGCGAGGGCCGCGAGCCGCCGCCAGAGGGAAGGCATCGGCGGGCTGGATCCGTCCATGGTCCCGCCGAGGCCCTTCCGCTCGCTAGACCCGGGTGACGTCGCGGCCGTGGGCGGTGAGCGCCCAGATCACCGAGATCGCCACGGCGATCATCACGATGCTCCAGATCGGGTACCAGGGGATCCACGCGAACGCGGCGATCGCGCTGATCATCGCCAGGATCACGCCGACCGTACGCGCCCACACGGCGCCGGAGAACACCCCGAAGCCGGCCAGCACGATCACGATCCCGAGGAGCAGGTGGATCCACCCCCAGGTCGTGATGTCGAACTTGAAGACGTACTCCTTGCCCAGGACGAAGAGGTCGTCGTTCAGGATCGCGGACAGCCCGGCGATCGCGTGGAACGCGCCGATCACGATCATCATGAACCCGGCGAAGTACGTCCATCCGATCGCCCATCCGCTCGTCTCGCGCTGCTCCATGGATCCCTCCTTCACTCGAGACCGGTGACGTCGCGGCCGTGCGCCGTGAGCGCCCAGATCACCGAGACCGCCACCGCGATCAGGATCACCGCCATGACCGGATGCCATGGCAGCCAGGCGAACGCCACGATCGCGCTGATCATCGCCATGACCACGCCGACGGTGCGGGCCCACACCGCGCCCGAGAAGAGCGCGAAGCCCGCCAGGACGACGACGACGCCGAGGATCAGGTGGATCCAGCCCCACGTCGAGGCGTCGAACTGGAGGAAGTACTCGCCCGGCGTGTCGTAGAAGGCGTCGTCGATCACCGCGAACACGCCGGCCAAAGCGTGGAACGCCCCGATCAGGACCATCATGAACGCGGCGAAGTAGGTCCAGCCGATCGCCCAACCGCTCGTTCGATGTTGCGACATGGAACCCCCTTCCTCGGGTGCGGCGTGCCGCACCTGTTCCCGCGTATCGAAGCAAGTCGGGAGGACGGTTTCCAGTCTCTGAAGGCGTCGGTGGCGGGCGGTGGCCCTTCTGGCCGCGAGGGGGCCACTGTTAGACTGACCGTTCGCGGCGCCGGTAGCTCAATGGACAGAGCATCTGACTACGGATCAGAAGGTTGGGGGTTCGACTCCCTCCCGGCGCGCAATGGTTTCCGCAGGTAGAAGGTCAGATCCGGTACCGAGCGTTCGAGCCACCCGCTGATCCCCGCTCTGGCTCATCCTCCTCGGCGCGCTCGATCGTTCGCCCGCGCCACCTCGTCCATGATCTCGTTGATGAGCCCCGCGAACTCGCCGGCGTTCGCCCGTTGCCCCCGCAGGCTGCTCCGCCACCGCGTCACGCGGGTCCGGGGCCCGAGGAGCGGCGAGATCTCTCCCTGCCATCGGCGGTAGGCGCGGTCCCATCGTGTGATCACGATCACGACACCGAGCCCGATCACGACCGTCGCCGCCAGGATGATCCGATCGGGACGGACCTCATCGTCGCCTCCGTCTGCCACGGCGCGAACGCTAGCAGCCGAGCCGCTGCCGGCGGGCGACTACCCTCGCCGGATGGAAGGGGTCCGTCAGGTCCGCGCCGGGGAGCTCGTCGCCCTCTCCTCGCTGGTGGGCCGGGAGTTCGCCAACGACGTCATGGTGTCGTGGACGGTCCCGGACGGCGACGACCTCGAGCGAGCCAGCGAGGCCTTCTTCACCACGCTCCATCAGGCGTACTTCAGCCATCGATGGCTCTGGGTCGTCGGCGATCCCCGGATCGACGGGATGGCGATGTGGGTCCCGCCCGATCCCGACGACACCTACGGCGCCGTGATGCTCGAGATCGACGCCGAGATCGGCGGGATCATGAGCGACCGCAAGCCGCGCTACGACCGCTTCTGGGCGTGGATCGACGATCACCGGCCGGCCGAGCCCCACTGGTACCTCGAGCACATCGTGGTGCGGCCGGAACGTCGCGGTGGCGGTCTGGGCCGCGCCCTGATCCAGCACGGCCTCACCGGCGCCGATCGTGACGGTGCATCGGCATGGCTCGTCACGTCGAAGGCGGGCAACGTTCCGCTCTACGAACGGTTCGGGTTCGTGGTCGAGATCGCCGAGCACGCACCCGACGGCGGACCGTACCTCTGGTTCATGACACGGGATCCGCTGCCGCCGAGTGTCTGACCGCGTCCCGACCATGTCACGAGCGGCTCGACCGGCTCGAGTTTGACGCCCCCGAAGGGCCGCCGGTACCGTCGCCGAGATCGAAACCGCGTGGTCCGGGGAGGGATCCGAATGCCTGCTGATCGAACCCATGCGATGGATCACATGGTCGTGGTGCTGTTCGAGAACCGATCCCTCGACAACGTGCTCGGGCATCTGTACGGCCCCGACGACGGCAAGACGTTCGAGGGCGTGATCGGCAAGGACCTCTCGAACCCGATCCCGGACTGGGCCGAGCACGGTGCCGAGAAGAAGGTCGTGCCGTACACGGTCGCGACGGATATGGACTCGCCGAACCCGGACTCGGGTGAGGAGTGGTACCACACGAACACCCAGCTCTTCGGTGGCCTCGACGAGCACAACCGCTTCAAGCTCGGCGAGGAGGTGACCACGCCGTGGAACGCACCGCCACCGGGCGCCACGCCCACGATGGATGGGTTCGTCACGGACTACATCAGCACGTTCACCGGTGAGGTAGGCCGCCAGCCGACCTATGACGAGTACGCCCACATCATGACCGGGTTCACCCCCGAGCAGCTGCCCGTGCTGAACGGGATCGCGCGTGAGTTCGGCGTCTTCGACCATTGGTTCTGCGAGGTGCCGTCCCAAACCTTCATGAACCGTTCGTTCTGGACGGCGGCGACCTCGTCCGGGCTGGTCGTGAACTCTCCCATGAAGAAGTGGTTCACGAAGAACGATGCGGAGACGATCTTCGAGCGCCTGGAGCAGCACGGCAGGACGTGGAAGATCTACGTCATGGAAGGGATGTCCGTCTCGTTCCACGGCATGATTCACTACTCGCGCCTCAAGGATCGGCTCGCGACGAACGTCGTGCCGTTCGCCGAGTTCGAGCGAGACGCGGCGGAGGGAACCCTCCCCGACTTCTCACTCATCGAGCCGAACATGTTCAGCGGGCACGGCGACTACCACCCTGCCTTCGGGCGTTCCCTCGGACTCACCATCGACGCCGAGATGCTTGACCCTCCGGCGTCGACGCGTGCCGGTGAAGCCTTCCTCGAGCGCATCTTCGATGCCTACCGCTCCGCCACGTCGGAGTCGGGCGCGAACGTCTGGAACACGGCGCTGCTGATCGGCTGGGACGAGCCGGGCGGAACCTACGACCACGTCCCGCCCGGAGCGGTTCCGCCTCCAGATGGGGACGCCCCAGCCGGTGAGTTCGGGTTCACGTTCGACCGATCCGGGTACCGTGTTCCCGCGATCCTCGTCTCCCCCTGGGTCCCGCAGGGCTCCGTCTTCAGCGACGAGTACCGCCACACGTCCCTGATCGCCACCCTGCGGAAGAGCTGGCACCTCGGCGAGGCGTTCACCCAGCGTGATGCCTCGGCGCGAACCTTCGACGACCTGTTCACCCTCGATGAGCCGCGGGACCCGCGAACCTGGGCGGCGTTCACCGCGCTCCCCGTCCCCGCCTGGCACCTCGACGAGGCGGCGCTCAACAAGGGGCTCAGCGGTCTTGGCAAGGTGATGGGTCCGGGCATCATCGCGCAGGCCAAGGAACTCGGGCTCGAGCTCCCACCGGAGGTCGACAAGCCGGACGCCGAGATCACTCCGGCGGTCCTGCTCGAGGTGACGAGACGGATCGCTTGGCACTTCTTCCCCCTCCTGGCACCGGACTCGGCAGCGACGCCTCCCTAGCGCCTCGAGCTCAGGCGGTCGAGGAACGCGAACGTCCGCTCCACCACCAGGTCCGTGGATGCCTCGTCGTACTCCTGCCACGAGCTGTCGGTGAACAGGTGCGCGGAGCCCGGGTAGAGGAACAGCTCCCCGCCGGTCTCGGCGATCAGCCGTCCTCCACCGTCGCGGTCGTACCAAGGGTCGTCCTCGCTCACATGGACCTGCAGAGCCGCCTGCGTGGGCCACGGGGTCTCGAACACGGACGGAGGGTTATCGCCGGCGTGGTAGAGCAGCGCCCCGAGCGCACCCTCGCGCGTCTGGACGAGCGCCTGCGCGTAGAAGGCCCCGAGCGAGAACCCGCCGATCACGACCGCCGGTGGGAGGGGCGCGATCGCGGCCTTGGCCCGCGCGAGCACCTCCTCCCAGCCGAGCTCCTCCTCGTACGCGACGCCGGCGTCGATCGTGTCGAAGGTCCTTCCCTCGAACAGATCGCCGAGCGTCACCGCGTGCCCAGCGTCTCGGAGCCGGTCGGCGAACGCTCGCACGCCGTCGGTCATGCCCAAGGCGTGATTGAACAGGATCACATCGGTCATCCTCAGCTCCTTCCTCCTCCGGATGGTGTCGAGCGGGCTGCTGGGACACCCGTACCCGAACCGGACCCGTCGCTCACCCGTAGACCCACGGAAGCCCGCGCGGGCGACCAAGCCCGCACCGTACCCGGGAGGTGGTCGTTCATCGTGCGCCGTCCGATCCTCGCCGCCGCCACCGCGCTCGTCGCCCTGAGCGCCTGCTCCAGCGACACCTCGACCACCCCCACAGCTCCCGCAACCAGCCAGCCGCCGAGCTCGGAGCCGACGTCCACCGCGACGCCGACGGCCACCGAGACGGCCTCGGGTGGAGGACGGACCGAGGTGGAGAGTGAGGACTCGGCGTTCGGGCTGATCCTGACCGACAGCGAGGGCGTCACCCTCTACGCGTTCCTCCCCGACGACCAGGGTCCCAGCACGTGCTACGACGAGTGTGCCGCGAACTGGCCCGCGTTCGAGGCGGTCGGCGAGCTCGAGGTCAGCGGCAACGACGACGACCCGACCGACGCGGCGTTGCTGGGCACCACCGAGCGCGACGACGGCACGTTGCAGGTCACGTACAACGAGTGGCCCCTCTACCGGTTCGGCGGCGACCAGGCGCCCGGCGACACGAACGGACAGGGGATCGGCGAGATCTGGTACGTGATGGCACCCGACGGGACGCCCCGGACGGGTGGCTAGGGCGACCTCCGGTCCACGTCCAGCACGATCCGGACCTGTTGCCCCTCCTGGGTCACGCTGCTCACACGCATCCGCGTCGAGGTGATCCGGCGCGGCAGCAGCGGCGCTCCCGCACCGAGGGTGACGGGACACAGCCCGACGATCAACCGGTCCAGGAGCCCCGCGTCGTCGAACTGACCGACGAGGTCCCCGCCGCCGATGATCCACACGTCGCCATCGCGAGTGGCCCGCATCTCCTCGTAGACCGGTCGCACGTCTCCCTGCACGAACCGGATGTCGGCGCCCACGACCGGCGGCAGGTCGGTGCGATGCGTGAAGACCCAGGCGGGTCGATCGCCGTAGAACTCCCGCCACCGCTCGGGCCCGCTCAGCATCGCCGGCTCGTGACGGACCATCCACTCGTAGGTGGTCCGGCCCATGCACATCGGACCGACCGCTCCGATGAAGGCATCCCACGACGACTCGTCCTCGCCGTGCGGGGTCTCGAACAGCCAGTCCAGGGAGTCGTGCTCGTCGGCGATGAACCCGTCGAGGCTGGAGGCGGTGAAGTAGATGACCTTGCTCATGTTCACCCCGGGGTCGATCGAGCCGTCACCGTACACACGGCGACCCGCTCCCGCCGTACCGGTACGATGCGGCGGTTCGGACGGAGGGGGCACCGGTGGGATCGTCGGGTGGAGCTGCGCATGGCGCCTCGCAGCCCACCGCGGAGCCGCGGTGGCCGATGACCCTGGCCGTGCTCGTGGCGATCCTCCTGCTGGTCGGGACGCCGCACGCGGGTCGCCTGTCCGGATGGTGGATCTTCCCCGCGCTCGAGCTCGCCCTCCTCGTCGTCATCGCGGTCAGGGATCCCGGCCGCATCGACGACCGCAGCCGCACGGTCCGTCGGCTCACGATCGGGTTGATCGCCGTGATGACGGTCGGGACCCTCGCGGCCGTGGTCGTGCTGGTCCACGACATCCTCGTCACCGTGCCGGGCGTGAGCGGCGTGACCCTGCTGGCCCGTGGCGGCGCGGTCTGGTTCACGAACGTGATCGTGTTCAGCCTGTGGTACTGGGAGCTCGATCGCGGCGGACCCGCCGAGCGGGCCGCCGGCTCCGGGGTCCCGCTCAGCTTCGCCTTCCCCGAGAACGCGATGCCGGCGTTCGTGGCCTCCGATTGGCAGCCTCGGTACCCCGACTACCTCTACCTCGCGTTCACGAACGCCACGGCGTTCAGCCCCACCGACACGATGCCGGTCCGCACCTGGGCCAAGATGACCATGCTCCTGCAGGCGGCGATCTCCCTGGTCACCGGGATCCTGGTGATCGCGCGCGCCATCAACGATCTTCCGGGGTAGGGCTCGCGTCCGGAGCGGCCGCCGCGTCGACGATCCGTTCCGCGAGCTCCTCCGGGGTGGCGCCGCCGACATCGAGCACCAGGTGTGCCGCCTCCTCGTACAGCGGCTCCCGGCCGGCCCCGAGCGCCGCCAGCGCCGCGCGGGGATCGTCGCCGAGCCACGGCCGTCCCGAGCCGTCCCCCACCCTGGCCGACAGCTCCTCGAGGGAGGCACGGAGGTAGACGACGAAGCCGCCCGCATGCATCCTCCGGCGTGCGGCGGCGTCGAGCACCACGCCGGCGGCGACGCTCGCGACGAGCGGAGGCTCGGCGGCGAGCGCGGCATCCAGGGCATCTCGTTCCGCCGCCCGGAGCGTTGCCTCGTCGGCGTCGGCGAGCACCTCGGGCGTGGGGCGGCTCGTGCTCCGCTCGACGAGCTCGTCGTTGTCCAGGTACGGCCAGCCGGTCCGTGCGGCCACCGCCCTGCCGACCGTCGTCTTGCCCGATCCCATCATCCCGATCAGGAGGACCCGTTCCACGTCTCAGGGGCGCAGCCCACGCGACGGGCGCTCCCAGAGGTTCAGGTCGCCCTCCTGGGCGAACCGGTCGATCTCCGCGAGCTCCTCGTCGGTGAAGCCCAACCGATCCAGCGCGCCGACGCACTCCACGATCTGCTCCGGGCGACTGGCTCCGATCAGCGCCGATGTCATCCGCGGGTCCCGCAGGACCCACGCGAGCGCCATCTGCGCGAGGCTCTGCCCACGCGATCCCGCGATCGCGTTCAGTCCGCGCACGCGCTCGAGGTTCTCCTCGCTCAGGTGCGATGTCTGCAGGGTGTCGCCGCCGGGGCGGTGCAACCGCGAGTCCTCCGGCACCCCCTGGAGGTACCGGTCCGTCAACACACCCTGCGCGAGCGGTCCGAAGCCGATGCAGCCGATCCCGAGCTCACCCAGCGCGTCGAACAGCCCCTCCTCGGGCCAGCGGTTCAGCAGGTTGTAGGAGGGCTGATGGATCAGGCACGGGACCCCCTGGTCCTCGAGCAGCTCGGCGGCCTCCCGTGTGGCCTCCGCCGAGTAGGAGGAGATCCCGACGTAGAGCGCCTTCCCCTGTTCGACGGCGGTCGCCAGCGCACCCATCGTCTCGTCCAGCGGGGTGTCGGGGTCGAACCGGTGGGAGTAGAAGATGTCGACGTAGTCCAGCCCCATCCGGGCAAGGCTCTGGTCGAGGCTCGCAAGCAGGTACTTCCGCGACCCACCACCCTGACCGTACGGACCCGGCCACATGTCCCAGCCGGCCTTGGTCGACACGATCAGCTCGTCGCGGTACGGGCGGAGGTCCTCCCGGAAGAGACGACCGAAGTTGGACTCCGCGCTCCCGTACGGTGGCCCGTAGTTGTTCGCGAGGTCGAAGTGGGTGATCCCCAGGTCGAACGCGGTGCGCAGCATGGCGCGCTGCGTGTCGGTCGGGGTCGCGTCACCGAAGTTGTGCCACAGGCCGAGGGAGATCTCGGGCAGCTGGAGGCCACTGCGCCCACACCGCCGATAGAGCATGCGGTCGTACCGGTCGTCGGCGGCGACGTACGTCACGCCAGCGCCGCCTCAGCGCCCGAGCGCCGCGAGGGCCTCGGGGACGGTGTCGTCCGGCTTCACCGCGTACCACGCGTGCTCGATCACGCCGTCGGGGTTCACCAGGAACGACGAGCGGATGATGCCGATGCTCGTCTTGCCGTCGCGCACCTTCTCGCCCCAGGTGCCCCACCGCTCCGCGGTCGCGTGCTCGGGGTCCGAGAGCAGCGGGAAGCCGAGCCGGTACTTCGTGTCGAAGGCGCGCTGGGCCTCGGGCTGATCGGGAGAGATCCCCACGACGTCGACGCCCAGCTGCGCCAGGTCCTGGCGATGGTCGCGCAGATCGCACGATTGGGTCGTGCATCCTGGGGTGTCCGCCTCGGGGTAGAAGTAGACGAGCACCCGTTCTCCCGCGTAGTCGGAGAGCTTCACGGGGGTCCCGTCCTGGTCGAGCAGCTCGAAGGCGGGGGCGGGGTCGCCGGGCGCGAGCGTGGTCACGGCTCCAGCCTAGGCGACCCACGGTCGTGCGTCCCCCCGAGGACGGTCGTCCCCTCCACCTATGCTCGCGGGATGAGCGAGCGGGGGCGCCTCGTGGACCGGGTCGGCGTCCTGCGTCCGCTGCGGCTGCGCGACTTCCGCCTGTTGTGGCTCGGCATGGCGGTGTCGCTGATCGGCGACGGGATCTACCTGATCTCGATCGCGTGGCTCGTCTACCAGGACCTCGACGCATCGCCGGTGGCGTTCGCGGCCGTCGGGATCGCGTGGAGCCTCCCCCAGGTGATCCTGCTCCTGGCCACCGGGGCGCTCGCGGACCGGATGGACCGCCGCCATCTGATGATCGCCGGCGATCTGATCCGTCTGGTGTCGATCGGCACCGTGGGGCTGCTGGCGCTCAACGGATCCATCACGGTGCCGATCCTGGTGGCGCTCGTGGCGATCTTCGGCATGGGCAACGCCGTGTTCATCCCCGCGTTCAACTCGATCGTCCCCACGATCGTGCCCGAGGACCTCCTGGTGTCCGCGAACTCCGTCGACCAGGTCGTGCGCCCGATCGGCTGGTTCGTCCTGGGGCCGACGATCGGGGGGATCCTCGTGACGTTCGGGGCGGGCTGGGCGTTCCTGGCGGACGCGCTGACCTTCGGGGTCTCCGCCCTGTGCATCTCCTTGATGCGGGTCCGGCCGACACCGGACGCGGCCGGGGACGCCGACGATCTCAAGGCCGACGTCGTCGAGGGTCTGCGCTACGTGCGCAGCCAGCGGTGGATCCTGCTGTCGCTGCTCGCCGCCGTCGTGAGCCTGCTGTGCGTCTGGGGTCCGTGGGAGACGCTCGTCCCCTTCGTCGTCACCGATGAGCAGCAGCTCGGCGGTTCCGGGTTCGACCTCGCGCTGGTGTTCGGCGCCGGCGGCGTGGCGAGTCTGCTGGTCGGGTTGATCATGGCGCAGCGGGGCACCCTGCCCCGACGCCCGCTCACCGTGATGTACCTGGCGTGGTCGTTGGGAATGCTCATGACCACCGGGTTCGGCCTGGTGACCGCGCTGTGGCAGGCGATGGCGATCAGCTTCGTCGCCGAGGGGTCGATCGCGCTGCTGGTGGTCGTCTGGTACACGCTGCTGCAGCGGCTCGTCCCGTCCGATCTGCTCGGCCGGGTGGTCAGCCTTGACTGGATGATCACCATCGCCGGGCTCCCGCTGTCGTTCCTGATCGTGGGGCCGTCCGCTGGCATGTTCGGAGCCGACGCCGTCCTGATCGTCGCGGGCATCCTGGGTGCCGCGGCCACCCTCACGTTCATGTTCGTGCCCGGTGCGCGCGGGCCCGAGCGCGACGGGCGCCTGGACGAGGTCCGTCTGGACGCACCTGCCGAGGCCGCGGCGGAGTCGCCGTAGACTCGCAGGCCATGGAGTACACGCACGTCGGTCGGCTCGGGTTGGTCGTCAGCCGTCTGTGCCTGGGGACGATGAACTTCGGCCCCCACACCCCCGAGGACGAGTCCCACGTGATCATGGACTCGGCGATCGCACACGGCATCAACCTGTTCGACACGGCCAACGTCTACGGACGCCACCTGGGCGTCGGCGCGGCCGAGGGCATCATCGGCCGCTGGTTCGCCAAAGGAAGCGGCCGCCGCGACAAGGTGGTGCTCGCCACCAAGGTCTACGGGATGATGGGCGACTGGCCCAACGAGGGCCGCCTGTCGAAGCTGTCGATCATCCGGCAGTGCGAGGCCTCGCTGGAGCGGCTCCGGACCGACCGGATCGACCTGTACCAGATGCACCACATCGACCGGAACGCCTGGTGGGACGAGATCTGGGAGGCGATGGACCAGCTCAAGCGTCAGGGGAAGATCCTGTACGTGGGCTCGTCCAACTTCGCCGGGTGGCACATCGCGCGGGCGACCGAGATCGCCGGGTATCGCGGATCCCTGCGCCTGGCCACCGAGCAGTCCGTGTACAACCTGCACCAGCGGTCCCTCGAGCTCGAGGTGATCCCCGTGGTCCAGGAGTACGGGATGGGTCTGATCAGCTACAGCCCGCTGGGCGGCGGCCTGCTGGCGGGCGCGCTCGAGAAGGTGAACGAAGGACGCCGCTCGCAGGAGTACATGGTCGGCGCGATCGAGCACATCCGCGAGAAGCTCGAGCGCTGGGAGATCCTGTGCAAGGACCTCGGGGAGCGCCCGGCCGACGTGGCGCTCGCATGGCTGCTCCACCAGCCGGTCGTGACCGCCCCCATCATCGGCCCGCGGACCGAGGAGCAACTCCTGGGCTCGATGAAGGCGCTCGACATCGACCTGGACGACGAGGTCCTCGCGCGCCTCGACGAGATCTTCCCGGGCCCCGGTGGGCCCGCGCCGGAAGCGTACGCCTGGTAGCTACCTGACGCCGAGGGCCCGCTCGATCTCGCGGGCCGCCGCCGTCACCGCGGGCGCGTACCGCCGGGCCCGCACCCCGCCGAGCCGTCGCTCGGGCCCCGAGACCGAGACGACGGCTGCAAGGGTCCCCGCCGGGTCCACCACGGGAGCGCTCACGGACGCCACGCCCGTCGCCCGCTCGCCGCGGCTTTCCGCCCACCCGCGCCGTCGCGTCGTGGCGACCTGGCCCAGGAGACGATCGGGATCGTCGGTCTCGCCCGCCACGCGGTCCCGGTCGTCTGCCGGTGCCCAGGCCAGGAAGACCTTGCCCGCGGAGCCCTTCGTGAGGGGGAGCGACGCCCCGACGTCCACGATCGCCCGGAGCTCCTGATCCGACTCCACCGCATCCACGCAGAGCCGGCGGTCGCCGTCGCGGACGTACAGCTGCGCGCTCTCGCCCGTGCTCCGCGCGAGCCGTTCGACCGTGGGATGGGCGAGCTCCCGCAGGGGAAGCTCCCGCCACGCGGTGGAGGCCAGCCCGAGGAGCCGGGGACCGAGCGAGTAGCCGCGGGCTGCCACGAAGGACAGGAAGCCGTGGTCCTCGAGCGAGCGGACCAGGCGATGGGTCGTCGAACGGGTGAGCCCCGTCGCCGCACGGATCGCGGTGACCGACCGCGCCCCGTCCTCCACCGCGTCGAGGACCGCCACGGCCCGGTCCAGGACGCCGACGGCCGTGGAGGGCGACGCCCCTCGGTTCCGGTCCTCGACCTGGTCCACGGTCTGCTCCTGCGGTCGCGCCGGATGTGCTAGCCTGCGCGTCTCGATATCTGGACAGTCGTCCCACTATATGGGACACGGAAGGCAGCGACACGTGGCCCCGACAACGCTCGCCGAGAAGGTCTGGGAGGACCACGTCGTCCACCGCGCCGACGGCGAGCCCGACACGCTCTACGTCGACCTCCACCTGGTCCACGAGGTGACCAGCCCCCAGGCGTTCGACGGGCTGCGGCTGCACGAGCGGAAGGTCCGACGGCCCGAGCTCACGGTGGCCACGATGGATCACAACGTCCCGACCACGCGCGGTCCCGTCACCGACGACGTCTCCGCCCGCCAGATGGAGGCGCTCCAGCGCAACGCCGACGAGTTCGCGATACGTCTGTACCCCTGGGGCGCGGCGGGCCAGGGGATCGTCCACGTGATCGGACCGGAGATGGGGTACACGCAGCCCGGGATGACGATCGTGTGCGGGGACTCCCACACCTCCACGCACGGGGCCTTCGGCGCGCTCGCGTTCGGCATCGGCACCAGCGAGGTGGAGCACGTGCTGGCGACGCAGACCCTCCCCCAGTCCAAGCCGAAGTGGATGGCGATCACGGTCGACGGGGCGCTGCCGGCCGACTGCAGTGCGAAGGACATCATCCTGGCGATCATCAACCGGATCGGGACCGGCGGCGGCGTCGGCCACGTGATCGAGTACCGCGGCGCCGCGATCCGCGCGCTCTCGATGGAAGGTCGCATGACGATCTGCAACATGTCGATCGAGGCGGGTGCCCGCGCGGGCATGATCGCCCCGGACGAGACCACGATCGCCTACGTCGAGGGACGTCCGTTCGCGCCGAAGGGCGCGGCCTGGCAGGACGCCGTCGACCACTGGCGCAGCCTGCCGACCGACCAGGACGCCACGTTCGACACCGAGGTCGAGCTCGATGCTGGGACCCTTCGGCCGTTCGTGAGCTGGGGCACCAACCCCTCGCAGTCGGTCACGATCGACGGGTCGGTCCCCGATCCCGAAGGGTTCGACGAGCCGGCCCGGCGCGAGGCCGCCCGGCGGGCGCTCGCGTACATGGACCTCCGGCCGGGGACGCCGATCCGCGAGATCAGCCCCGACACGATCTTCATCGGTTCGTGCACGAACTCACGGATCGAGGACCTCCGCGTCGCCGCCGACGTCGTGCGTGGGCGGAGGGTCAAGGAGGGCCTGCGGGCTCTGGTGGTGCCCGGCAGCGTCGCCGTCAAGGCGCAGGCGGAGCGCGAGGGCCTCGACGCCGTCTTCGCGGAGGCGGGGTTCGAGTGGCGCGGGGCGGGGTGCTCGATGTGCCTGGGCATGAACCCCGACATCCTGGGCCCCGGCGACCGCTCCGCGTCCACCAGCAACCGGAACTTCGAGGGTCGCCAGGGAAAGGGCGGCCGGACGCACCTCGTCAGTCCCCGGGTCGCGGCCGCGACGGCGATCGCGGGGTCGTTCACCACGCCGGAGGACCTCTGATGGAGGCGATCGGACGGATCGAGGGCACCGCGGTCCCCCTGGACCGGGCCGACGTGGACACCGACCAGATCATCCCCGCCCAGTACCTCAAGCGGATCGAGCGCACGGGGTTCGGTCCCTTCCTCTTCGACGAGTGGCGCAAGGATCCGGCGTTCGTGCTGAACGACGAGCGGTACCGGGGCGCCTCGATCCTGCTCGCGGGCCCCAACTTCGGCAGCGGGTCGAGCCGCGAGCATGCGCCGTGGGCGCTCGAGGACTACGGCTTCCGCGCGGTGATCGCCGCCTCGTTCGCCGACATCTTCCGCACGAACTGCCTCAAGATCGGCCTGCTGCCGGTCGAGCTCCGCGAGGAGTCGGTCCGGGCGCTGATGGACGCCGTGCTCGACGACCCCGGCACCCGGATCGAGATCGACCTCGACGGCCTGACGGTGCGGGCTCCCGGCCTGGACGAGGTGTTCGACATGGAGCCGTTCACGAGGTGGCGGTTGCTCGAGGGCCTGGACGACATCGGCCTGACGCTGCGGCACGTCGACGAGATCGACGCGTACGAGGCCCGCCGGCCGGCGTGGCTCCCCACCGCCTAGGTCGCCGCGTCCCTGGTCACGGCATCCAGGAACGCCACCACGCGCCCCTCGGCCGCCACGGGATCCACGTTCCAGCATTCGATGTGGTCTGCGCCGGGGCACTCGACCAGCGTCACGGTCCCGGGTTCGGCGGCGGCGAGCGCCCGGCTGGTCGAGATCGGGATCGTCCGGTCGTCGACGCCGTGCAGGACCAGGGTCGGCACGTCGAAGATCGCCGTGTCCGTCAGGTAGTCCAGGCCATCCCAGTCCACGTCGTACCGCATCGACGCCAGCCACTTCGCGGTCGTCGTGAGCGTGGGCGGAACGTCGATCGGACCCACGAGCGGTTCGCGCGCGGCGTTGTCGTCCACCGTGGCGCCGAAGTCCAGCATCGGCGCGTCGAGCACCAGAGCCTCGACGTACGGGGTGAGCTCGCTCCGTTGGAGGAAGGCTGAGATCACCCCGCCGCCCATCGAGTCGCCGAACAGGACGACACGGTCGGCCCCAGCGTCGAGCGCGTAGCGGACCGCCGCCTCCAGATCGGCCCATTCCGTCAGCCCGTAGCGGAGGAGCCCGCTGGGATCCGGCGGCGCGCCGGCGTCGTTGCGGTACGTGATCGTGAGGGTCGGGAAGCCGGCCCGTCGAAGGGACGGCAGCCACCGGACGTTGTCCAGTCGCGACATCGAGTTCCCGTGGACCACGACGATCCAGGTCTCGCGGTCGCCCTCCACGTACCACGCCGGATCCTGGCCGAGCGGCCCCTGCACCGTGACGTCCTCGGCATCCACACCGGCGGCCTGCGGGTCCGGGTAGACGCGCGGGTCGAGCTCGGCCGCCTGGCCCGCGGCGGGCGGGTCGCCGACCAGCAGCTCGAAGTCGCGGGCGACGCCGTCGTCGTTCGCGCGCAGGACCTCGCGGACGAGTCCCGCGCCATCCTCCCAACGCAGGCCCCAGACGCCGTCGCGTGCCAGGCCGGACGGGGCGTCCGTTCCGTCGTCGGCCCGCAGGACGATCGTGTCGCCCTCCACGCCCACGACCGTGAGATCCGGATCGAGGTCGAGCGATGCACGCCGCGCCGAACCCGACAGGGCCCGCTCGTGGAGCACGCCGCTGAAGTACCAGCCGCCCGCCAGGTGGAACACGAGCACCGCCGCGACCACGGCGAGCAGGATCCACCCGAGCCTCCGGCGCATCTAGTCGGAGCTCCGGGGCTCGAGCCCCGCGCGTTCCAGCGCGTCCTCCGACGTCTCGCGCGTCAGCGCGATCAGGTCGGAGGAATGTCGCACTCGGACGTGCTCGGGGTGGGCGAGCCGGCGCGCCTTGGTCGGCACCGCGGCCAGGTCGGCGTCGAACCGTCCCCGAAGCTCTTCGATCGAAGGGCTCGGCGCCAGCCGCTTCCCGTCGACCATGGCGGGCTCGAGCAACGGCTCCCACCCATCGGGCGCCGCCTCGTTCGCCAAGCCCAGGAGGTCGCCCGAGTCCCCCGGTCCCCGCCACACCTGCTTCGCTCCGGGCGCGCTCACCTTCGCGGTGGAGAGCTTCATCGTGGGCTGGCCGTCGTACTCGACCAGCTTGTAGACCGTGTCGAGGTAGGGGACGTCCGCGGAGACGCCGAGCTGGGTGCCGATGCCGAAGGCGTCCACGGGCGCGCCCCCGCGGACCAGCTCCGCGACCTCGTGCTCGTCGAGCCCTCCGCTCGCGAAGATGCGGGCGGCGGTCAGCCCGGCCGCGTCGAGCTCGGCGCGGGCCTCGCGTGCGAGGCGATCGAGGTCGCCGGAGTCCAGACGCACGCCGACCTCACGGGTCAGGCCGAGCGAGCGCGCGATCTCGATCGCGTTGCGCACCCCGTTGCGGGTGTCGTACGTGTCCACCAGGAACGTGGTCCGGTGCGGATGGTCCTCGGCGAACGCGCGGAACGCGTCGTCCTCGGAGGGGAAGGCCTCGATGAAGGAGTGAGCCATCGTGCCCGCCACCCGCAGGCCCAGACGCCGAGCCGCCCCCACGTTCGACGTGGCGGCGAACCCGACGATCGCGCTGGCCCGGGCGACGGCGTCCGCCGCCTCGACCCCGTGCGTTCGACGCAGCGCGAAGTCGACGAGATCGCGACCCTGGGCGGCGACCACGTAGCGCGCGGCCTTCGACGCGATCGTGGTGTGCAGGGTCATCTGGTTGAGGAGGTACGACTCCGCGATCTGCGCGATCGGGATCGGTGCCGTCACCTCCAGGAGCGGCTCCTCGCCGTGCACGACGCGTCCCTCGGGCACGGCGCGAACGTCGCCCTCGAACCGGAGGCCGGCGAAGTCCTCCAGCGCGCGGTCGTCGAACCCGACCGACCCCAGGTAGCGCAGGTCGTCGTCGTCGAACCCGAACGTCTCCAGGTACCGCAGGCAGCGCTCGAGCCCCGAGGCCACGAGGAAGCCGCGCTCCGGCGGCAGCGATCGGACGAACAGGCTGAACGTGGCCGGGGCCGTCATGTCGCGACGGAGGTAGCTCGCCGCCATGTTCAGCTCGTAGAGGTCGGTGACCAGCGCGTCGGTCATCGGCCCGAAGCCTAGCCGCGACGACGTGGTCCCATCCGGGGAGTGGGCCCGGGAGCCTCGGGGGAGCGCGCGGTCTATCCTGGGTCGGCAGAGCGGGAGGGGTCCATGGCCGAAGCCACCGTCGGCGCCGAGCCGGCGAAGAAGAAGCGGGCCACGTGGAAGACCGTGCTCTCGGCCGTGGTCGGCCTGGTGATCGTCGCCGGCGTGTTCGTCTACGCGATCCCGAAGTTCGCGGACTACTCCCAGATCTGGGCGGCGATGAAGACCCTGACGCCGCTGGAGTTCTGGTCCTTGTTCGCCGCGACAGTGTTCAACCTGTTCACGTACTGGCTCGCGAACCAGGCGGCGCTGCCGGGGATCAAGCTCTCGCGGGCGGCGGTCCTCACCCAGACCACGACGACGGTGGCCAACACCTTGCCGGCGGGCGGCGCGATCGCCGTCGGGCTCACCTACTCGATCCTCAACTCCTGGGGTTTCCTGGGGACCGACGTCGCGCTCTACGTGGGCGTCACCGGCATCTGGAACATCTTCACGAAGCTCGCGCTCCCGGTGATCGCCCTGCTGCTCCTGGTGGTGACGGGGGAGTTCCGTCCGGCGCTCCTGACGGCGACGGTGGTCGGCGTGGTCGCGCTGATCGTGGCGGTGGTCCTGCTCGCGATGGTGTTCCGCAGCGAGCCCCTGGCGCGGAAGGTGGGCGACTTCTTCGGCCGCGTCGTCGGGTGGTTCCGCAGACTCTTCCGCCGGCCGAGCGAGACGCACCTGGGCGATTCCGCCGTGCGGTTCCGCCGCGACACGATCGGCCTGGTCGAGCGTCGTTGGTTCCGTCTGACCTGGACCACGGTGCTCAGCCAGCTCGCGTTGTGCTTCGTCCTGATCCTGTCCCTGCGGAGCATGGGCATCTCGGAGCAGGAGATCTCGACCGTGGAGATCTTCGCCGTCTTCTCGTTCTCGAGGCTCCTGTCCGCCGTTCCCCTGACGCCGGGCGGCGTCGGGGTGATCGACCTGGGCTACGTGGCCGGTCTCACCGGGTTCTACAACGGTCAGAAACCCGAGGTCGTGGCGGCCGTGCTGATCTTCCGAGCCCTCACGTACGGGATCCAGATCCCGATCGGGATCTTCACGTACTGGATCTGGCAGGCGAAGAAGAGCTGGCGGCGCGACGTCCGGGACAAGGGTGTCGAGCTGACGGAGCAGACCTCGGCGGGCTGAGCTCCGTCGCGACGGTACGCTCGCGGGCATGGCCGTCACCCGGGCTCGGTTCGAGGAGCTGGTCGTCGAGTCGCTCGACGAGCTCCCCGCGTGGGTCCGAGACGCGATGGACAACGTGGAGATCCTGGTCGAGGACCTGCCGCCGCCGGATCACCGCAACCTGCTCGGCCTCTATCACGGGATCCCGCTCGCGGAGCGTGGCTCCTCGTACACGAACGTCCTGCCCGACACGATCACGCTGTACCGCGCGACGATCATGGCGGTCGCCGGACACGACGAGGACGCGGTCCGCGCGCAGGTGAAGCGGACCGTGGCGCACGAGGTCGCCCATCACTTCGGCATCACCGACGAGCGGCTGCTCGAGATCGATGCCTATTGATCCCTCCGGGCCCGCGCAGCCCGCCGATCCCGCCGACGACGAGGGGTGGATGCGTCGGGCGCTGGACGAAGCGCGCCGCTGCGAGGAGCACGGCGACGTCCCGATCGGCTGCGTGATCGTGCGCGACGGGAGCGTGCTCGCGGCAGCCGGGAACGAGCGGGAGCTGCGGGGCGATCCGACCGCCCATGCCGAGATCCTGGCGCTCCGCGAGGCGGCCGCCGTGGACGGGAGCTGGCGGCTCGACGGCTCCACGCTCTACGTCACGCTCGAGCCCTGCGCGATGTGCGCCGGCGCCGTCGTGCTGGCGCGCGTCCCGCGGGTGGTGACCGGCGCTGCCGACCCGAAGGCCGGGTTCGGGGGGTCGCTCGGAAACCTGCTTCAGGACGAACGGCTCAATCACCGCGTCGAGCTCACGACCGGCGTGCTCGAGGCGGACTGCGGCGACGTGCTCCGGTCGTTCTTCCGCGAACGCCGCTGAGGCGGTTGCTCAGCCGGGCGGCTCGTCGGATCCCGCGTGGTCGTGATGCAGGTCGTGGCGTGGGGATCGAGCATGCACGGCGTCGTGGATCCTGCCCTCGACGGCGGGGAAGTCGTGCCGCATCGAGTCGAACTCGCGCGTGCTCATCACCACGAGGCGCATCGGTGTCGACGCGATCACACTGGCGGTGCGGCGATCGTCCTCGACCAGCGCGATCTCGCCGAAGAAGTCGCCGGGGCCCATCTCCGCGATCGGCCGGCCCTGGAGCTCCACGCGTGCGGTGCCCTCGAGGATCAGGAAGAACTCGTGCGGCAGGCGCCCCTGATCGAGGAGGCGGTAGCCCTCGGCGACGTCGATGTCGTCGGCCCACCGCGCCACCTTCTCGAGGTCGTGCTTCGAGAGCCCTGCGAACAGCGGTTGGCCTGCCAAGTCGTCGGCGTTCACCGCATCCCCCTCGCGGATCACTCGGTCCGGGCGCATCATGCCACGAAGGCCCGGGTGAGCGGAGGCCGGCGGGTGCTCGTTGCTAGACTCGGCGACGGAGGCGTGCCGGAGCGGCCGAACGGGACCGCCTCGAAAGCGGTTAGGGGCCTCATCCGTCCCTCGCGTGTTCAAATCACGCCGCCTCCGCCAGGGAAGACCCCGGAACGTGCGCGGGTACGAGGCAGGGACCACGTCCTACGACTCGACCCGCGCACGCGGGGCATCCCGTCCGAAGCGGATCTCCGACCAACACGGCACCTTCCTTCCTGCCTGGCCGTCGTGCCTGATCCTCTCGGCGTGGCACCTCCGTGGCTCATTTCGGCCTTGACATGGCACTATCTTGGTGCCATGCTGGCACCATGAACCTCGACCCGTACCTCGAGACGATCCATGAGCAGCTCGACGCCGCCTCGCAGGCGGGTGGAGAGGAGGCTCGCGAGCTCGCCGGGCGCCTGATGGCTCCGCTGGACGCATCCGTGCGGCTCGCCCTGCAGGACGCGCTGACCGCGGCGGCCGAGGAGATCACCGTGGAGCTGGCTCCCGGCTCGGTCGAGACGCGACTCCGCGGCCGCGAGCTTCGGTTCGTGGTGACCCCCCCGCCGCCCGTCGGGGGACCCGCCGACGACGAGGACGTGATGACCGCGAGGGTCGAGCTGCAGCGCACCGCCGACGGCGATGACGGGACGATGTCCCGGATCAACCTGCGGATGCCCGAGGGACTCAAGGTCCGGATCGAAGCGGCTGCCGGGGCCGAGGACGTCTCCGTGAACGCCTGGCTGGTTCGCGCTGCGTCCGCACGCCTGGAGCGCCGCGAGCACCCCCGTCGCAGCGGCGGAGGTGCGCCGCACGGCCCCGAGCGCTACACCGGCTGGGCCCGTTGAACGATCGAGAAGGAGGAACCGAGATGCCGACCTTCGAAACGCCTCAGCCCATCTCCGTCGGGCTGGAGCTCGGCGTTGGTGACATCAGGATCGAGGCGAGCGATCGCCCGCAGACCGTCGTGGAGGTGACACCCAGCGACCCCGGGCGGAAGGCGGACATCGCGGCCGCGGAGCAGACGACCGTCGAGCATGCGAACGGGCACCTGTCGGTGCAGGGGCCGAGCGGTTGGCGCCAGTGGCACCCCCGCAAGGGGAGCGGGTCGATCCAGGTGCGGATCGCGGTCCCCACCGGGTCCAGCGTGAGCGCCGAGGTCGGCGTGGCCACACTGCGTGGTCGGGGACGCCTCGGAGCGTGCCGGTACGAGGCGGGCGTCGGGGACGTTCACCTCGACGAGTCGGGTTCCCTGGAGGTGAAGCTCGGCGCCGGCGACGCAACGGTGGAACGGGCCGCGGGCACGGTCAACGTCGTCACGCGTTCGGGCGACGTGCGGATCGGCAGCATCCAGGGCAGCGGCGTCGTGAAGAACTCGAACGGCGACACGTGGATCGGCGAGGTGACGGGCGAAGCGCGCGTGCGTGCGGCGAACGGAACGATCTCGGTCGACCGGGCGCACCAGGGTGTCGTCGCGAAGACCGCGAACGGCGCGATCCGCCTCGGCGAGGTCGAGCGCGGGGCGGCGGTCGCCGAGAGCGCGTTCGGCGATCTGGAGGTCGGGATCCGCGACGGGGTCTCCGCCTGGCTCGACCTGCACACGAAGCTCGGTCAGGTTCGCAACGACCTGGACGCGTCGGACAGCCCCGGGCCCGGGGAGGACACCGTGGAGGTCCACGCCTCGACCTCCATGGGCGACATCCTCATCCGCCGCTCGGCCTGACCGGCCCGCCGTCGCTCCCGGCCGCGCCGGCGTGCGCCACGCTCTAGGCTGGGGCCGCCGAACCGGTGAGGTGACGTGACGACCGATCCCGACATCCTCCGCGGGCGTGAGGCGGTGGCCCGTCGCGAGTGGGCCGGCGCGTACGCTGCCTTCACCGCCGCCGATCCCTCGTCGCTCGCGGGCTCCGACCTGGAGGGGCTCGCCGACGCCGCGTGGTGGCTCTCGAAGCTGTCCGAGTCGTTGGAGGTTCGGCGTCGCGCCTACGCCGCCTACGACGCCGACGGTGACGATGTCGCCGCCGGCGGGGTGGCCGCCCGGTTGGCGATCGAGCACTTCGTCCGTGGGGAGATGTCCGTGGGGGGCGGCTTCCTGATGCGGGCGCATCGCCATGCCGAGGATCTCCCCGAAGGTCGCGAACGAGGCTTCCTCACCCTCATCGATGCCACGGTCGCCCGCTTCTCGGGCGATCTGGAGCACGCGATCCCGCTGAACGCCGAGGCGCTGCGGGTGGGTCGTTCGGTGGGCGACCCCGACCTCGTGGCGATGGCGGTCCACGCGGAGGGCCTCCTGTTGATCGAGCAGGGGAGGATCGACGAGGGGCTCGCCTTCCTGGATGAGGCGATGGCCGCGATCGTCACCGGCGAGGTCGACCCGTACTTCACCGGCATCATCTTCTGTGACCTGATCGGCGCGTGCCTGGCCGTGAGCGACCTGCGCCGCGCCGGGGAGTGGAGCGACGCCGCGCGAGCCTGGTGCGACACGATCCCGCCGGACTCGCCCTACCCGGGGATGTGCCGCGCCAACCGGGCCGAGGTCGCGCGGCTCCGCGGAGCCTGGCCCGAGGCGGAGGCGGAAGCGGTCCAGGCCGCCGACGAGCTGATGGTGGTCGAGCCACGGATCGCGGCCGCCGCCTTCCTCCAGGTGGCCGAGATCCGCCGCCGCACCGGGGACCTCGCGGGCGCCGACGAGGGCTACACCCGCGCCCACGAGCTGGGCGAGGACCCGCAACCCGGCCTGGCGTTGCTCCGTCTCGCCCAGGGGAGGATCGAGGCCGCGGCCTCCGGGATCGAGGTCTCGCTCGAGGGGGAGTCGCGCCCGGCGCGACTGCTCCCGCTGCTCGCCGCCCAGGTCGAGATCGCGCTCGCACGAGGCGACCTCGAGACGGCCGACCTCGCTGCGCAGCGCATCGACGAGGTCGCCCGGGAGATCGGCACGTCCGCCTCGCTCGCCTCGGCCGCCGGCGCCCTCGGCAGCGTCGCGCTCGAGCGAGGGGACGCGTCCGCGGCCCTCACGCGGCTGCGCGCGGCGACCGCGGCGTGGCAGGACCTCGGGATCCCGCACGAGTCCGCGCGGGCGCG
>DATBJQ010000143.1:0-1874 GCA_036556385.1 Actinomycetota bacterium
CGCCTTCAGCAGGGGCACGATCGCCGCCATCACCAGGATCGAGAGCCACGCCCCGTGCACGAACTTCGTCGCGGTGATCACGACGAGGACGACCGCCGTCGTGACCGCGCCGACCGCGTTGATCGCGATCGCGCGCTGCCACCCCTTCTGGGCGTCGGCGCCCTTGTGCTTCTCCGCGAGCCAGTGCCGCACCATGCCGGTCTGCGAGAGCGTGAACGAGGTGAACACGCCCACGACGTACATCTGGATCAGCCGGGTGAGGTCCGCGTCGAACGCGTAGATCACCAGGCAGGCGGCCAGTCCCAGGCCGATCACCCCGTTCGAGAACACGAGCCGGTCGCCGCGGTTGCTGAACTGGCGCGGCATGTAGTGGTCGCGGGCCAGGATCGCCGACAGCCGCGGGAAGTCCTGGAACGCGGTGTTCGCCGCGAGGACCAGGATGCCCGCCGTGAACGCCTGCACGACGTAGAAGCCGAACCCACCCCCGAACACGGTGTCGGCGATCTGGGCGACGACGGAGCGATGCTCGCTCACCGTGATGCCGTCGATGTGGGTCGCGAGCCACGAGATGCCCAGGAACATCGAGATCGCGATCACGCCCATCAGCACCAGGGTCTCGGCCGCGTTGCGTGCCTGCGGACGTCGGAACGCCGAGACCCCGTTCGAGATCGCCTCGACCCCGGTGAGCGCGGTCGAGCCCGATGAGAACGCGCGCAGGATGATCCACAGGCCCACGGCGCCGCCCGTCGCAGCCAGCCCCGGGATCGCCTCGACCTCGGCGGCCTGCGGGCAGCCGCCGAGGCACTGCATCAGGCCGATCGTGACCATGATGAAGATCGCGACGATGAACCCGTACGTCGGCACGGCGAACACGGTGCCGGACTCCTTCACGCCACGGAGGTTCGCGAGCGTGATCAGCAGGACGAACCCGATCGCCAGGATCACCTTGTGGGGGCCGAGCGACGGCGCGGCCGACGTGATCGCGACGACGCCGGCGACCGTCGAGACGACCACGGTCATCATGTAGTCGACCAGCAACGCGGACGCCGCGATCAGGCCCGGGTAGTCGCCCAGGTTCTCCCGGCTCACGATGTACGCGCCGCCACCGTTCGGGTACGCGCGGACCGTCTGCCGGTACGAGGCGATCACGATCACCATCAGGGTCGAGATCGCGATCGCGATCGGGAAGGCCAGGTACTTGGCCGTCGCGCTCGCGGTCAGCAGGACGATCAGGATCTCCTCGGTCGCGTACGCCACCGAGGACAGCGCGTCCGACGAGAACACCGGCAGCGCCAGGATCTTCGGCAGGAGGGTGTGCTCGAGCCGCGCGGTCTCGACCGCCCGCCCGACCAGGATGCGCTTCGCGACGCTGGTCGAGGGGGCGGGATGGGTCGCCGAACGGCTCATGGCTGCAGATGCTACGACCCGGCCCCGGCGGCCGGGGCCTCCCCGCGCCGTCCTCGTTCGGCGCCTCGGGCTCGTGAGCTGGATCTCGTGGCCGCGCTCCGCGCCACCGGCTACCCTTAGCGCCCGTGCGCGTGATCATCATGGGCTGCGGCCGCGTGGGCGCCGAGCTGACCGTCAAGCTCTGCGACGACGGCCACGACGTCGCGATCATCGACAAGCGCGCCGAGGCGTTCGACCGGATCCCGCCGGGGTTCTCCGCCAAGACGTTCGTCGGGCTGGGCTTCGACCGCGACATCCTCGAGGAGTCGGGGATCAGGGAGGCCGACGCCTTCGTCGCCGTCTCGAGCGGGGACAACTCGAACATCGTGTCCGCTCGTGTGGCCCTCGAGCACTACCACGTGCGGCGCGTGATCGCGCGGATCTACGACCCGCGCCGGGCGGAGATCTACGAGCGGCTCAACATCCCG
>DATBJQ010000144.1:0-3202 GCA_036556385.1 Actinomycetota bacterium
GACGCTGCCCTCCAGGGCGGTCGCCGCGAAGCGGATCGCGACCAGCACGAGGGCGATCCCGAGGTAGGGGAGCAGGGCCGACCACGTCCCGTCGTCGAACACGCTCGCGATCCCGAGCGCGAGCGTGATGCCCTGGCCGACCCGCGTCAGGGCGATCACCAGACCGAGCCCGATGGCCCCGAACAGGGCGCGGCGCTCCGAGAGGGCCAGACGCATCAGGCGCCGATCGAACGCGCGCGCGAAGGGTGCCCCGGCCTCGGCCGTGAGGCCCGGCTCCTGCGCGACGGCTTGCTCCTGCATGGGGTCGCAGCCTAGGGAACGGGGGAGGGGACGCCAACGGGGATGGGCCGCGCGGCCCAACGCCGAGCGGGGATGAGGATCAGGGTCGCGCCGAGCGCGATGACCGCGAAGATCGCGTAGACCCAGCGTGGTCCGACCGCGGTGGTGAGCCAGCCGGCCACCGCGAGCCCGGGGAGGTACGCCAGCCACGTCATCGCGTCGGACGCCGCGATCACGCGGCTGCGCAGCTCGTCCGGCGTGCGTCGCTGCCGGATCCCCAGCGACGCCACGAGCCACATCGCGTCGCCGACCCCGCCGACGAAGATCAGGCCGATCACGAGCGCGAACCATGGCGAGAGCGCGACCGCGATCCCCTCGATCGTCAGGATCACGGCGCCCGCCAGGACCCAGAACGGTTCCGTCTCGTCGGACATCCGACGGCCGAACGCAGAGCCCACGACCAGGCCCACGCCCCACGCGCCGTACATCACGCCGTAGCCGAACGAGCCGGCATCGAACAGGTCCACGAGCGGAAGATCCGCGACCAGCGCGAGGCCCATCCCGATCACCAGCACCAGCTCGGCGGTCGCCAAGGCGAGCAGGACGCGGTCGCCAAGGATGTGGCGCACCCCCCGGCGGAGCCCGGCCAGCGTCGTCGCATCGTCGCTGCGCGTTCCTGGGAACGGTCCCGGAACGAGCGCGACCAGGGCCGCTGAACCCAGGAACGACGCGGCGTTGACCAGGAAGACGCTGCGCGCTCCCAGCGCGGCTGCCAGGGCCCCGCCGAGCACCGGCCCCAGGCTGAAGCCGATGTTCCGGCCAATCGAGATCAGGCCGTTCGCCCACGAGAGGCGATCCTCTCCGGCCAGGCCCGGGATCGCCGCTGCCGCGGCCGGCTCGAACGGCGACGTGACGACGGCGGCCAGCACCGCGAGTCCCACGAGGGCGAGCGGTTCCGCGACGAACGCCATCACGACGAACACCGCCGCGGAGGCGAGCTCCGAGACGATCATCACGCGCCGTCGGTCGAACCGGTCGCCTAACGGACCGGCGACGAACGTCATCGCACCGCGGACGCCGAACGTCGCGAACAGGGTGAGCGAGATCCAGGTCGGCGAGCCGGTCCGGCGATAGATCACGATCGTGAGGGCCGTGAACGCCGCGCTGCTACCGAGCACGGAGATCATGCGGCCCCCCGCTAGGAGCCGCACCGCCCGGGTCCCGTCGATCGGGGCAGGACCGGTCGCCATGATCGGAGGCTAGTTGCAAGACGTTGCAAGAAGCAACTTCTTCACGTCGGCGAAGCCCCTTGACGTTCGGCGGCGGCCGCCGGTATACAGGTTCCTGCAACACGTTGCAGGAACTTGCAGCTGCAACGAAGCCGTCGTGCGCTCCGGGAGGGAACGTGCACATACCCGATGGGTTCATCGATGCCCCGGTCTCCATCGCCGCAGGCGCCGTCGCCGCGGTGGGGATCGGGTACAGCCTGAAGAAGGCGAAGGACACGATGGAGGAGAAGGAGGCCCCGATGGCGGGCCTGGTCGCCGCGTTCATCTTCGCGGTGCAGATGCTGAACTTCCCCGTCGCGTCGGGGACCAGCGGACACCTGCTCGGGGGGCTGTTAGCGGCCGTGTTGGTCGGACCCTACGTGGGAGCGATCTGCGTCGCGGTCGTGCTGCTCGTTCAGGGGTTGTTCTTCGCCGATGGCGGCCTCTCGGCCTACGGGCTGAACGTGATCAACATGGCCCTGATCACCGCCTACGGCGGGTACGCGATCTACCTCTTCCTGCGCAAGGCGATGCCGAAGACCAAGGGCAGCGTCGTCATCGCGTCCGGGATCGCGGGCCTGCTGTCCGTGATCCTCGCGTCCCTCGGGTTCACGCTCGAGTACGCGCTGGGCGGGACCGGCACCGCCTCCGTCGCGACCGTGGCGGCCGCGATGGTCGGCGTGCACTTCCTGATCGGGATCGGCGAGGGCATCATCACCGCGCTGACGGTGGCGGTCGTGCTCAACGTGAGACCCGACCTGGTGTACGGCGCGCGGGACCTCTTGCCCGAGCTCGAGATGCGACCGGCGGTGACGGCATGACGATGGATCACAAGCGCAAGAGCCTCTGGCTGCTGATCGGTGGCGGCCTGATCGTGGCGCTCGGCCTCGCGTTCTTCGTGAGCCCGTTCGCGAGCTCCTCGCCGGACGGCCTGAACAAGGTGGCGATCGACCAGGGGTTCGACGGCCAGGAACAGGAGTCCGCGACCGCCGACAGCCCCCTCGCCGGGTACGCCGTGGAGGGGGTCGACGACGAGAGCCTGTCCACCGGCCTGTCCGGGATCATCGGCGTCGCGATCACGTTCGGGATCGGGATGATCATCTTCGGTCTGCTCGTGCGGTTCCGGTCGAAGGAGCCCACATCCGGAGCGGCGCCACCGGCCATGACGACCGGGAGCGCGTGAGCGGGCCGCACGGAGCCGCTCACGCGCTCTACGTCAAGGGCGACGGCCCGCTCTACCGGGTACGGCCCGAGTGCAAGCTGCTCGCGCAGATCCTGTTCGTGTTCGCCGTCGTCGCGACCCCGCGCGAGGCCTTCTGGGCGTTCGGCCTCTACGCGCTGATCCTGATCGGCCTGGCCGCGGCCGCGGGCCTGTCGTTCGGGTTCGTCATCAGGCGGATGGTGATCGAGACGCCCTTCCTGGTGTTCGCGCTGCTGATGCCGTTCTTCGGCCACGGCGAGCAGGTCGAGGTCCTGGGCATCCCGATGTACGTGTCGGGCCTGTGGGCGGCCTGGAACATCCTGATCAAGGGCACCCTCGGCGTGTTCGCGACGATCGTCGTGTCCGCCACCACCCCGATGGCGGACCTCCTCCGCGGCCTCGAGCGGCTGCACCTGCCGAGGATGTTCACCTCGATCATGGGCTTCATGATCCG
>DATBJQ010000145.1:0-56389 GCA_036556385.1 Actinomycetota bacterium
GCCGCGCCTCGCTGATCACCATCTTCTCGGGGTTCACGACCAGGCGGACCGTCGCGACCCGCTCGTCGGTCAGGATGTCCTTCACCGCGTCGAGGTTCGCGTGGAGACGCTCGACGGCGGCGAAGACCTGGTCGCCGGCGATCGGGATCGTGGTCATGCGGGAGACGATCGGCCGGACCGCCTTCACGACCTTGCGCTCCACCGGCCAGATGCGCTCGATGTACCAGTTCATGATCTCGGGCAGGCTCAGCAGCCGGAGCGTCTCCGCCGTGGGGGCGCAATCGACGACGAGCACGTCGTAGTTGCCGCTCTCCACGTGCGTCTTCACGTCGATCAGGGCGAAGATCTCGTCGAGCCCGGGGATCACGGTCAGCTCCTCGGCCTGGATCGTCTCGGTCCCGGCCCAGTTCATGAGCTGCACCATGTAGTCCTGGATCTCGCGCCAGTTCACCTCGAGGCGCTCCTGCGCGTCGATCTGCTGGGCCCACAGGTTGTCGGTCACCAGCGTGGGCGAGCTGCCGATCGACACCTCGAAGGAGTCGGCCAGCGAGTGAGCGGGGTCCGTGGACAGGACGAGGGTGCGGGCGCCGCCGGAGGCCGCCCGGACCGCGGTGGCGGCGGCGACGGTGGTCTTGCCGACGCCGCCTTTCCCGGTGAACAGGAGAACGCGCATCCGCCCAGCCTAGCGCCCCGCCGGACGGGCGCGATCAGCCCATCTCGACGCGCCGCTTGAGTCGCTCGAGGGCGTTCTCGATCACCCTGCGGGCGCCCTCGGTGCGGATGAACCCGGGGACCAGCGGTCCCAGCTCCACGGCGAGCCGGTAGGTCACGTTCGTGGTGTCGTCGACCTCGTCCAAGAGGTACTCCCCACGGACCTCACGGACCGCCCCGTGCGCCTCGACCGACTCCCACGAGATCGCCGTGTCCCCCGGCGCGTAGCGATAGCGCAACGTGTACGAGGCCTTCCCCAAGACGGGGACGTCCACCTCGAAGGCGACCTCGAGCGGACGGCCTCCTTCGCCCCGCTCCCGCACCTCGACCCGCCGGACCTCCGCCCACTCCGGGTAGGACTCGTAGTCCTCGATCACCTCGATCACGTCGTCCAACGGCGCCTCGATCATGATCGAGCCCTCGGCGTGTTCCATCGCGGAGGAATCCTACCCACGGGTCGCCGACACCACGGCGAAGCCGACGATCGCGATCGACAGGAAGACGTCGCCCACCAGGATCCACAGCAGCGTCTTCGACGGGACGATCAGGTCCCCTCCCTCGGCCAGGCGCGCCGCTTCGATCGCGGAGAGCACGTAGACGCCGACCGCCAGCGAGAGGTTCACCACCACGATGGCGAGCAACGCCCCGGACCCCGTGCCGCCCCATCCGGCCAGGACGGCGATCCCGAGCGAGACCACGAACAGGACACCGCGGACGAAACCGTCGGTCGGCATGCCCACGGCGCGATGCCCCAACCCCGGGAAGATCAGCGATCGCGTCCGAGCGTCGCGGGCGCTCACCTGCGGGCGGTCCGCCCCGCCGCGCATCGCCTGCGCGAACGGCGTCCCGCACGTCTGGCACACCTCGGCCGCGATCGGGTTGCGTTCGTGACAGACGGGACAGGGCCAGAAGGCCGCGGCCGTTTCCGACGGCTCCCCCGACACGGGCTCCGCGGTTCCCGTTCCGGTCCCGGCGCGCGGAGCGGACGCGGTCGGTTCCGGGATGACCGGTTCCTGCCCGTCGGACGCGGGCCTCAGCGACGCGAAGCACTGGCCACACCACTCGGCGTCGGCCGTCACGAGCGCGCCGCAGGCGGAGCAGCGCCGTTCGGCTGCGTCGGACATCGAGCGCAGGGTACCCCCCGCCCCCGCCCCGGGGAACGAGGCCGACGACGCGATCAGCCCGCGGCCTCGCCGAGCCAGCCCCCGAGCGTTGCTGCGATCGACGGCCAGGTGTAGGAGCGGAGGACGCGTTCCCGGCCCGCGTCGCCCATCTTCGCGGCGAGGCCCGGGTCCGCCAGGAGCGTGGCCACCGCGTCGGCGACCTCCTCGACGGCCGACCCGTGCACGAGGATCCCCGTCTCCCCGTCGACCAGCGACTCGCGGGCGCCACCCGAGTCCCCCACGACGACGGGCCGACCGCACGCCGCCGCCTCCAGGAAGACGTTGCCCCACCCCTCCACCTCCATGCCCGCCAGGCGGGTCCGGCAGGGCATCGCGAAGACGTCCCCCAGGGCGTAGTACCGGGGCAGATCCACCTCCGGGACGCCGCCCGTGAGCACGACGGCGCCGCGGGGGGCCTCGGCGGCCAGGGCCCGGAGGCGCCCCTCGTCCGGGCCGCTGCCCACGATCACCAGGGTCGCGTCCGGCACACGGCGCCGGATCCGATCGAGGCCGCGGATCAGCACGTCCTGCCCCTTGCGACGGACGAGGCGGCTCACGCACACGACCACGGGGCGATCGGCGAGCCGCAGCTCCGCCCGCAGGTCGTCGGTGGGGAGATCGGGGCGGAACCGCTGGGTGTCCGCGCCCGGGTAGAGCACCGAGACCGGGACCGGGCGCGGCACCGCGGTCCGCACCCGGCGCGCGATGAACGCGCTGCACATCACCGCCACCCGGGAGCACGACCGCGTCGCCCGGCGCGTCAGCGCGTGGGTCCCGGGGGCGATCGACGTCCAGTACTCGAACCCGTGGGCCG
This sequence comes from Actinomycetota bacterium, assembly GCA_036556385.1. Lineage (GTDB taxonomy): Bacteria > Actinomycetota > UBA4738 > UBA4738 > HRBIN12 > AC-51. The sequence continues at coordinate 2,689 of DATBJQ010000145.1, forward strand.
CCGCCACGTACGGGATCCCCGCCTGGGCGAGCGACGGCCCCAGCAGCGCGAGCGGGGCGATCGCGCCGAACAGCACCACCTCCGCGCCGGTCTCGCGCGCCGCGGCGTGCAGCCGACGACGAACGTCGCCCGTCGGCCACAGGAAGGGCTCGGGCTGCCGCAGCACCCGGAAGGGGACCTCGGCGTCATGGTCGCGTGCCGCCTCTTCCCCGTCGGCGGGGGTCGGGCACAGGACGCTCACCCGGTCCGCGGGCAGCTCGTGCACGAGCGACGCGAGGGTCCGCTGGATCCCCCCCACGTCGGGCGGGAAGTCGTTCGTGACCAGCAGCGTCGCCGGAAGGTCCACCGCTCGATGATGGCAGACGAGGTCCCCGTCCCCCCTCGTTCCCCTCGATGGCCTGGCCCGTTCGGGCGACCCCGCCCGCGTCGCCGGACCGGGTCCGAGACCTGCGTTCGACCCCTTCCGTTCCGCCGGGTGCCTCTGGTATGAATCGCCTCCCGGGATGTCGCACCCGGGGACAGAGGGGGGTGGGACTGTCTTGAGGACGGATCGGTTCCCGGAGGTCGATCTCGCCACGCTGCCGAAGGACCCGTCCCCACCCGATCTCTGGCAGGAGCGTGCGGCGTGCTTCGGGGTCGAGCCCGACGTGTTCTTCCCGATCTCCGAGGAGGAGGCGGGGCCGGCCCTCACCTTCTGCGGCGTCTGCCGCATCCGTGAGGAATGCCTGTCCTGGGCGCTCAAGAACGGCGAGCGCTACGGCGTGTGGGGCGGGACCACCGAGCAGCAGCGTCGCCGGCTGCAGCGCCGCGTCGCCTGACCGGCCGATCCGACCCCTAGACTGAGGGGCGATGCGACCCGACGCTCGGACGATCGAAGCGGTCGCGCCCCTACGGATCAGCTTCGTTGGCGGCGGCACGGACTTCCCCCACTGGTACCTCGACCACGGTGGGGCGGTCCTGTCCGCCACGATCGACCACGTGGTGCGGGTGCGGCTCACGCCCCGGACGGATCGCCGGGTCAGCGTCCGCTCGCTCGACCTCGAACGGATCGTCCGCTACGACCTCGACGACGGTCCCCCGTACGACGGTGTGATGGACCTCGCGACGGCCGCGATCGATCGGATCGGTTCCCCCGGAGGCATCGACGTCGAGATCCGCAGCGAGGCGCCGCCGGGCAGCGGGCTCGGAGGCTCCTCCGCGCTCGTGACCGCCGTCGTGGCGGGGCTGGCGATGCTCCTGGGTCGCCGCATGACCGCCCGGGAGGTCGCCCGGGTCTCGTACGCGATCGAGCGTGACGACCTCGGGATCAGCGGAGGCTGGCAGGACCAGTACGCGGCTGCCTTCGGGGGCATGAACCTCCTGGAGTTCTCCTCCACCGACGTTCGGGTCAGCCCGCTGCGCATGCCCCGCCGGGCCGTCGCCGATCTCGAGCGGAACCTGGTCCTGTGCTACAGCGGCGTGGTTCGCCGCAACGTCGGCCTGATCGATCGCCAGATCGAGCTCCACCGCGAAGGTCGTGAGGACACGCACCTGGGCATGAAGCACCTCCAGGAGACCGCCTTCGCGCTGCGCGACACCCTCGAGGACGGCAGGATCGACCGGATCGGTCCACTCCTGCGCCACGCGTTCGAGGCGAAGAAGCAGATGAACCCGCACATCGCCGAGCACACCCCGATCGAGGCCATGCTCGAGGGCGCACGGCGCGCCGGTGCCTCGGGAGGCAAGATCTGCGGTGCGGGTGGCGGCGGCTACCTGCTGATCGCCCGGCCGCCGGCCGCCGCGCGTCGGGTCGCGACCGAGCTCGAGCGGCTGGGCGGCCAGCTGGCCCCGTTCCGCTTCCGCCCCAGCGGCGTGCGGGCGTTCCGCGGGGCCGAGGTGTGGGCGCCGAGGGGATGAGCCGGCGCGCGGCCCTGGTCGACCGCGACGGCACGATCAACGTCGAGACCCCGGGCTCGTACGTCCTGGCGCCGGACGCGATGCGCCTGTTGCCCGGCGCCGCCGCCGGGCTGCGCCGGCTCCACCGGTCGGGACTGGCCGTCGTCGTGATCTCCAACCAGGCCCCCGTCGGCAGGGGCTGGATCGACGGCGCCGAGCTGGCGGCGATCAACCGCCGGATGGAGGAGCTGCTCGCCGAGGAGGGAGCCGGCGTGGACGCGATCTACAGCTGCCCCCACGACGGCGCCGACGGCTGCCGCTGCCGCAAGCCAGAGCCGGGGCTGCTGTTGGACGCGGCTGCGGACCTCGACCTGGACCTCGCCGGCTCGTTCGTGGTCGGTGACAAGGCCTCCGACCTGGAGGCGGGTCGTCGCGTGGGCGCCACCACGATCCTCGTGCGTACCGGTCAGGGCTCGGCGGCTCTCGCCGACGCCGACGCGGACCACGTCGCGGACGATCTGGACGGCGCCGCCGCTATCATCGGCTCCCTCGTCGAGGGGGGGTGAGGTGGACCGGACCGCCGCGCGCGAGGCGTCGGAGCGGTACCTGCGGGTGGCGGCCGACCTGCTCGGCGAGGTCGCCGACCGATGCGGTGACGAGATCGCCGCGGCCGCGGAGCTCCTGGCGGGGGCCTTCCGCGACGGGAGCAAGCTGCTGATCTGCGGCAACGGCGGGAGCGCCGCCGATGCCCAGCACCTGGCCACCGAGTTCGTGAGCACGCTCACGCTCGACCACCCCCGGCCGTCGATCCCAGCGATCGCCCTCACCACGGACACGTCGCTGCTCACGGCGATCGCGAACGACTTCGGCGTCGAGGGGATGTTCGAACGGCAGGTCGGATCGCTCGGGCGACCCGGCGACGTGCTCCTGGCGATCTCGACGAGCGGCACGTCGGCCAACGTGGTTCGTGCGGCCGCCCATGCCCGTGGAACGGGGCTCCGCGTGATCGCCCTCACCGGCGCGACCGGCGGCACGCTCGCGCCCCTCGCGGACGTCTCGATCCGGATCCCCTCCACCGAGACCGCGCACATCCAGGAGTGCCACCTGGCGGTCGAGCAGCTCCTGGCGCTCCTCGTGGAGCGCGAGCTGTACCCGGCTCCTTGACGTCCGAACGCGTGTTCGGTACGGTCACGCCCCCGCACGGCCCCACCTCGGGGAGGACGACGTGCGCGCGGAGCCGATCCAGACCACCCTCGACGACGGCGTGCCGCTCGCCGAGGTCACGTTCGTCGTCGTGGACCTCGAGACCACGGGCGGATCGCCGGTGGACGACGCGATCACGGAGATCGGCGCCGTCACGTACCGCGGGGGGGAGCGCCTCGGCACCTTCCAGACCCTCGTGAACCCCCGACGCCCGATCCCCCCCTACGTGGCCCACCTGACCGGCATCGACGACCGCGCGGTGCACGACGCTCCGCCGATCGAAGCGGTGCTGCCGACGTTCCTGGAGTTCGCCCGCGGCGGGGTGTTCGTTGCCCACAACGCCCGGTTCGATCACGCGTTCCTCAACGCGAGCCTCGAGCTGCTCGACCACCCTCCCGTCGAGGGACCGGTCGTGTGCACGGCCCGGCTGGCGCGGCGGGTCGTCTGGCCCGACGTGCCGAACGTCCGGCTCAGGACGCTCGCCCGGTACTTCCGGACGCGCGCGCAGCCGGTCCATCGGGCGCTCGCCGACGCCGAGGCCTGCGCGGAGGTCCTGCAGGGATTGCTCGAGGTCGGCGCGCGCCTCGGGATCGGGTCGCTCGGGGACCTCCACCAGGCGTGCTCCGCGCGCGGACGCCCGAACTACGGCAAGATCGCGCTGGCCGCGGACCTCCCCACGGGCGCCGGCATCTACCGGTTCCTGGCCCGCGACGGCAGGGTCCTGTACGTGGGGAAGTCCACGAACGTCCGCGGCCGCGTCCGCTCCTACTTCTACGGCGACGAGCGCAAGAAGATCCAGGACCTGCTCGACGAGGTGGCCTCCGTCGACGCGGTGCCGACCCCCGGCGGGGAGGCGGAAGCCCTGGTCCTGGAGGCGCGGATGATCGCCCGCCATCAGCCCCCCTACAACCGACACGGCAAGCGGTGGCGTTCCTACGCCTACCTCAAGATCGACCCCGGCGAGGCGTGGCCGCGCGTGAAGACCGCGCGCGCCCCCGTGGACGATGGCTCGGTCTACCTGGGGCCCTTCCCGAGCCTCGCGCGCGCACGGCTCGCCAAGGAGGCCCTCGAGGAGGTCTTCCCGGTCCGGCGGTGCACGCGCTCGATGGGACGCGCGACGCGGTTCGCCCCCTGCGCGCTCGCCGACATGGGCCGGTGCCTGGCTCCTTGCGACGGCCGCACCGAGGCACCGGCTTACGGCGAGGTGGTGACGCAGCTGGTCGACGCGCTCGCGGACCCCGACCGCGTGCTGACGGCGCTCGAGGGCAGGATGTCCTCGCTCGCCGAGCAGGAGCGGTACGAGGAGGCGGCGCTCGCCCGCGACCGGCTGCGCGCGCTGGCCGAGGCGCTCTGGCGCCGACGGGTGGACCGCTGGCTCACCGACGGCGAGCTGACGCTCCGGACCGATCGAGGCGAGCTGCTCCGCCTCCGGCACGGGAGCTTGACCGTGGGGGGGTCCACCGCACCCGACGAGCCGATCGGCGCCCCGCCCCCGAGGGAGCGCGCCGACGAGCTGAGCGCGCTGCGCTCCTGGGTCTGCCGGCACCGGGTCCGGGTCGAGGGGTGCGACCGGCCACCCGCCGAGGAGGTGGCCGGCGGCCGCGAGCTGGCTCGCCTGCTGCGCATGGTGCGCGGAGCCACCGATCGGGGTCGCTCCGACACCCGTCGCTAGACTGGCTCCGTGGAACAGGCCGTGATCGTCGAGGGCGCCCGAACGCCGATCGGCAGGTTCCTCGGCTCGTTCGCCGACACGACTGCCGTCGAGCTGGGGACCGTCGCCGCCGTCGAAGCGCTCCGCCGGGCGGCCCTGGCTCCCGAGGATGTCGACCAGACGATCCTCGGACACGCCCGGCAGGCCGGGAACGGGCCGAACACCGGGCGTCAGGTGAGCGTCCGGGCCGGGGTGCCCGTCGAGGTCAGCGCGTACAACGTCAACATCGCCTGCGGCTCGGGCATGAAGGCCGTCCAGCTCGCCGCGCAGCAGATCCAACTGGGCGAGTCCGAGGTCGTGCTGGCAGGCGGCCTCGAGAACATGACGCGCGTCCCCTACCTGTTGCCGGACCTGCGGCTCGGGCATCGGCTCGGGAACACCGAGGCCGTCGACGCGATGTATCGCGACGGGCTGCTCGATCCGCTGTGCGGGCTCGTGATGGGCGAGACCGCCGAGAACCTCGTCGATCGATACGACATCTCCCGCGAGGAGCAGGACCTGTTCGCCCTCGACTCACAGCGAAAGGCCGCCGAGGGGGCTGCCGCACGCGCCGCCGAGATCGTGCCGGTCGAGGCGACGCTCCGCGGGCGGCCGGTCACGGTGACCGAGGACGAGCATCCGCGCCCGGAGACCACCCTCGAGGGGCTGGCCGCGCTCCGACCCGTGTTCCGCGACGGCGGCACGGTGACGGCCGGCAACGCCAGCGGGCTGACCGATGGCGCCGCCGCGCTGGTGCTGATGAGCGCCTCACGCGCCCGCTCCGAAGGTCGGGAGCCGCTGGCCCGCATCGCGGGCATGTCGTGGGCCGGCGTGCCGCCCGAGATCATGGGGATCGGCCCCGTCCCGGCGACCCAGAAGGTGCTGGAGCGCACGGGGCTCGCGATGTCGGACCTCGATCTGATCGAGATCAACGAGGCGTTCGCGGCGCAGGTGATCGCCTGCGAGCGCGACCTGAAGTGGGACCGCGAGCGGTTGAACGTCCTGGGCGGGGGCATCAGCCTGGGCCACCCGATCGGGATGAGCGGCGCGCGCATCATCCTGTCCCTCGCGTATCAGCTCCGGGCCACCGGGGGGTCCCTGGGGCTGGCCACCCTGTGCATCAGCGGCGGGCAGGGGCTCGCCGTCGTCGTGGAACGCAGCTGAGGAGCCTGACCGTGAGCGTGCACGCCGTGGTGCTGATCCAGTGCGAGATCGACGAGATCGGCGAGGCCGCGCAGGCGATCGCCGACCTCGACGGTGTCTCCGAGGTCTACTCCGTCGCCGGCGAGTTCGACCTCGTGGCGGTGGTGCGGGTCCAGGAGCACGACGAGCTGGCGCGGGTGATCCCCGGGGGCATCGCGAAGGTCGAGGGCGTCGACCGCACCGAGACCCTGATCGCGTTCCAGGTGTACTCCAAGCACGACCTGGAGCGCATGTTCTCGATCGGGTTCGACGAAGCCTGACGCACCGGCCTCGAGCCCTCAGGTCCCGACCCACTCGACGGCGACCGCGAGCGAGGTCCGCCCCCAGCTCGTGAGGTCGCCGCCGTACCCCGGCCGGTACTTCTCCAGGATCGAGCGTCGGGCCAGCGCGTCCTCCTCGGTCCCCTCCTCCACGACGCGGGCGCGGGCAGCGCCGACGCGGTCGCCCAGCTCCAGCGTCACGTCCGGCGACACGACCAGGTTCCGCACCCAGTCGGCGTGGTCCCTGCCGCCCGACAGGAGGTAGACGCGGCCGCCCGCGGTCGCGAACCAGATCTCGATCCGGTGGGGCCGAGCGCTGACACGGCCCGTGGTGGTCAGGTAGCAGAAGGGCGGTTCGTCCTCGCCGGAGGCCACGTCACCCGAAGAACGCCCAGGCGAGCAGGATCGCGAGCACGACCACCGCGGCGCCGAGGAACAGCAGGTCGCCCTTCTTGACGCGTCCCGGCTGCATCGCGTTGAAGCCCATCGGTCCTCAGCCTTGCTTGATCAGGTTCTGCTCCAGGCGCGCCAAGGTCTTCTGGAGCTGTCCGACGACGGTCTGCGCCTGCAACGTGAACTCCGGCCGGACGTCGGCCACCGCCTCCAGGGCGCGCTCGAGCCGGCTCCCGGCATCCTCGGCGGCGCCGAGGGCCTCCACCAGCGTGATCGCGTAGTCCGACGCGAACGGCTCCCCGTCCCAGGGGCAGCGGCCCCCCGAGTCGACCACTTGCTCGGCCAGGAACTCCCGGCCGTCGCGTTTGCACGTGCCCTTGATCTTCACACGCGTTCCTCCTGTGGCATCAGCTCCCGGTCGTGCAGCAGCTCCACGAGCCGATCCGCGACGTCGAACGGGTCGGGCGGTTTCACGTACCACGCATCGGCCCCCGACCAGGCGGCGAGCCAGGCGTCGTGTCGGCGCTCGAGCAGGATCACGATCACCCCCGTGAACGGTTGCACGTCATCCCGCAACGACTTCGCCAGCGCGAAGGCCCCCATCCGGGACGCGAGCTCGTCCGCGACGACCATCTGGGGACGATCGCGCAACGCCGCTCGCAGCCCGAGCTCGCCGTTCGCAGCCGCGCGGAACCGGAGCGGCGACCCCAGCCGGCGCTCGATGCTGCGGACCGTCAGGGCCATCAGCTCGCGCGTGCGGGCGTCGGGGGAGACGAGCAGGACCTCCACGCGCGGGAGGCTATCACGCACCCTCCGCGTGGCTTGGCCCGTTCGACCCGCGGGGGTAGGCTCGGCCCGCCCGCGGCACCGCGCCGGGCGGCGGCCGCGGGATGAGCGTCGACGCACGGCGGCCCGGAGCGGAGGGATCGCGTGGAGAACATCGTCAAGGCCGCGATCGCGGAGTTCATCGGCACCTTCGCGCTGGTCTTCTTCGGGGCCGGAGCGCTGATCGCGACCCAGGGGCTGGACCCGCTCGCCGTCGCCCTTGCGTTCGGACTGACCCTCGCCGTCATGATCGTTGCGATGGCCCACCTGTCCGGTGGCGTGTTCAACCCGGCGGTCCAGGCGGGGCTGTGGGTCACGGGCCGGATGACGGGGATCCGATCCGTCGTCTACATCGGGGCGCAGCTCCTCGGCGCGACCGCGGCCGCCCTGCTCCTGCGGTACTTCGCGCCCGCCCAGGCCTACGACGCCGTCTCGGGCGGGGTCCCCGTGGTGCTCGAAGGGTTGCCCGTGGGCAAAGCCGTCCTGATCGAGGCCGCCGCGACCTTCTTCCTGGTGTGGGTGATCTTCGCCACGGCGATCGACGAGGGCGCCGCCGCCCCCAAGGTCGCGGGGTTCGCGATCGGGCTGACCCTCACCGTCGGGATCCTGGCGACGGGCCGGCTCACCGGTGCGGCCCTGAACCCGGCCGTGTGGTTCGGGCCGGCCCTCGCGTCCGGGACGTGGGCCACGTGGTGGGTCTGGGTGGTCGGGCCGGTGGCGGGAGGCATCATCGCCGCCGTCGCCTACTGGGCGGTGTACCTGCGCGGGCGGGAACCGGTCACGCCCTGACGGTCGCGCCGCCGACCGATCCGCGGGCCGCGGCTACCCTGGAGCCCGATGACGCACGACGTCTACCTCGACGCCGCCTCCGCCACGCCCCTCCTCCCCGAAGCGCGGGCCGCACTGCTCACCGCGATCGATCGGTTCGGCGATCCACTCAACATCCACGCGCCCGGCCGGGCGGCGCGGGCCGAGCTCGACGACGCCCGCGCGGCGGTCGCCACGTCGATCGGCGCATCCCCCGACGAGATCGTGTTCACGTCCGGCGGGACCGAGTCGGTGGCCCTGGCGATCTGGGGCGGTGTCCGGGCGCAGCGCGAGCTGGGCGCCAGGGTGGTGGTCTCGGCCGTCGAGCATCCGTCGGTCGGCGGGGTCTGCAACGTCCTGGAGAGCGACGGGTTCGACGTCGTGCTGGTGCCGAGCGACGGGGCGGGCCGCATCGACCTGGACCGGTTCGCCACCGAGGTGCGCAGGCCGGGAACCCTACTGGCCAGCGTGCAGCACGCGAACCACGAGCTGGGCACGATGCAGCCGGTCGCCGAGGCGGCCCGGCTCGCCCGTGCGGCGAAGGTGCGGTTCCACACCGACGCCTGCCAGACCGTGGGGCGGCTCCCGGTGGACGTCGATGCGCTCGAGGTGGACCTGCTCTCCCTGTCGAGCCACAAGTTCGGCGGGCCGCCGGGGGTCGGCGCGCTCTACGTCCGTCGCGGCGTCGGCATCACCGCGTACCCCTGCGGCGACGATCGCGAGCGGAAGCGGCGATCCGGCATGGAGAACACGCCGGGGATCGCCGCGATGGCCGCGGCCGTGGTCGCGGCGAACGCGGCGATGGCCGATGAGGCGGCGCGCCTGTGGCCGCTGACGGCGCACCTGCGGGACCGGATCGCCGACACCGTGCCCGGGGCGACGGTCCACGGGCACGCCACCCATCGCACGCCCCACCTCGTCTGCTTCAGCGTCGAGGGCCTGGACCCTGCCACGCTGGCGATGGCCCTGGACGATCGCGGCTACCGGATCGGGGCCGGTTCGCCCTGCAGCGGCCGGCCCGAGGACCCCTCGCCCGTGCTGGAGCGCCTGGGGCACCCCGGTGTCTCGGGGTTCCGCGTGGGGCTCGGGCCCACCACTTCAGAGGCGGACGTCGACGCGTTCCTGGACGAGCTCCCCACCCTCGTGACGGAGCTCCGCGAGGTGCAGGGGATCGCGACGAGGACGCTGAACGGCGACGGATCGGCCGGCGGGGACTGACGGACCGCTTCAGACGGTCCAGGTGTCGCCGCCGCCGAGCAGCGTTCCGAGGTCGGGCGGGCCGAGGCGCTCCCGGGCCCGGTCCACCTGGGCGTGCACGGCCTCGCCGTACGTGGGGCGGTCCACCTCGCGGAAGATCCCGATCGCCGTGGGTCCGGTGGGGCCCTCGGACAGGTGCGCGAGCGCGAAGGCGAGCGACGGACTGCCGTGGACGTCGTGCGTCACGATGCTCGCCGGGTCGGTGTCGGCGACCGTGGCGATCTCGTAGCGACCGTTCTCCCCGACCCGGACGCACCGCGTGCCCTCGTCGAAGACGATCGGCTCGCCGTCCACCAGCCGGATCTGGTTGTGCAGCCCCAGCGACTTGTCGCGCAGCAGATCGAAGGCACCGTCGTTGAAGACATTACAGTTCTGGTAGATCTCGACGAAGGCTGCGCCCGGATGGCGCGTGGCCTGCCGCAGCACCTCGGTGAGGTGCTGGCGGTCGTTGTCCAGGGTCCGGGCCACGAACGTGGCCGCCGCGCCCAGGGCGAGGCCCATGGGGTTGAACGGCCGGTCGACCGAGCCGAACGGCGTGGACTTCGTGACCTTGCCTTCCTCGGACGTCGGCGAGTACTGGCCCTTCGTCAACCCGTAGATCTGGTTGTTGAACATCAGGATCTTGATGTTGACGTTGCGTCGCAGCGCGTGGATCAGGTGGTTGCCCCCGATCGACAGGCCGTCGCCGTCGCCCGTCACCACCCAGACGTGGAGATCCGGGTTCGCCGTGGCCACCCCGGTCGCGATCGCTGGAGCGCGCCCATGGATCCCGTGGAACCCGTAGGTGTCCATGTAGTACGTGAACCGGCCGCTGCAGCCGATCCCGGAGACGAAGACCGTGTCCTTGGGGGCGATCCCCAGCTCGGGCATGAACCCCTGGACGGCCGCGAGGATCGCGTAGTCCCCGCAGCCCGGACACCAGCGCGGCTCCTGGTCGGAGGTGAAGTCCTTCTTCGTGAGCGTCGCGACCCCACCCGGCGTGTCCGCGCCCGCACCGTCGCCGGTCCCGATCGTGCCGTCGAGGTCAGTCATCCAGCAGCTCCACGATCGCGCGCTCCAGCTCCTCGGCGAAGATCGGCATGCCCTGCACCTTCGCGAAGCTCGCCGCGTCCACCAGGAAGCGGGCCCGGATCAGCATCGCCAGGTGTCCGGTGTTGATCTCCGGGATCAGCACCTTCGGGTACCTCGAGACCACCTCGCCGAGGTTCTCGGGGAACGGGTTCAACCATCGCAGGTGGGCGCGGGCCACCGATCGCCCCTCCCCCCGCAGCCGTCGGACCGCCGCGCGGATCGTCCCGGCGGTCGAGCCCCAGCCCAGGACCAGGACGTTCGCGTTCCCGTCGGGATCATCCACCTCGAGCGGCGGGAGGTCGCGGGCGATGCCGGCCACCTTGTCGCGCCGCAGCCGGGTCATGCGCTCGTGGTTGTCGGCCTCGTAGCTGATGTCGCCGGTACCGTCCTCGCGCTCCAGTCCCCCGATGCGGTGCTCGAGGCCCTCGGTGCCCGGCACCGCCCACGGCCGGGCGAGCCGGTCGTTGCGTGCGTACGGGAGGAACGCGTCGCCGTTGGCGGTCGCGAACGCCGGGTCGATCGTGGGGAGGCTGTCCAGCTCCGGCAGGCGCCACGGCTCCGACGAGTTCTGCAGGAACGTGTCGGACAGGATCGTCACCGGGGTGCGGTAGTCGACCGCGACCTTCGCCGCCTCCACCGCGACCTCGAAGCAGTCCGCTGGCGAGGACGCCGCGACGATCGGCATCGGCGACTCGCCGTGCCGGCCGAACATCGCCGGGAGGAGGTCGGATTGCTCCGTCTTCGTGGGCATCCCGGTGGAGGGACCCGCCCGCATCACGTCGACCACGATCAGCGGGAGCTCCGTGATCACCGCGAGACCGAGGGTCTCCGCCTTGAGGTCGAGGCCCGGGCCACTGGTGCCCGTGACACCCAGCTGGCCGGTGAACGCCGCGCCCAGGGCCATGTTCACCGCGGCGATCTCGTCCTCGGCCTGCACCGTGATCACGCCGAAGTTCTTGTGCTTCGACAGCTCGTGCAGGAGCTCGGACGCGGGCGTGATCGGGTAGCTCGCGTAGAACAGCGGCAGGCCGCTGCGGTCGCTTGCCGCGATCAACCCCCAGGCCAGCGCCTGGGCGCCGGCCACGTTGCGGTAGGTGCCGGGCTCGACCGGCGCGGCCTCCACCCGCACCTGATGCGCGAACAGCTCGGTGGTCTCGCCGAAGTTGTAGCCGGCGTTGAAGGCCGCGACGTTGGCGTCCAGGATCTCCTGCTTGCCCCCGAACTTGCGCTCGAGCCAGGACAGGGTGGTGTCGGTGGGCCGCCCGTACATCCACGACACGAGCCCGAGGGCGAACATGTTCTTCGCGCGCTCGGCCTCCTTCTTCGAGATGCCCACGTGCTCGACGGCGCGCACCGTGATCGAGGTCATCGGGACCCGGAAGACCTGGTAGGCGTCCAGGGTCCCGTCGGCGGTCGGGTCCTCGCGGTACCCGGCTTTCTCGATGTTCCGCGGCGTGAACGCGTCCTCGTTGAGGATGATCGTCCCGCCCTTCGCCACGGTGTCGAGGTCGGCCTTCAGGGCGGCGGGGTTCATCGCGACCAGGACGTCGGCGTGGTCGCCCGGCGTCGTGACATCGGTCGAGGCGAACTGGATCTGGAAGGCGGAGACCCCGTGGACCGTGCCCGCGGGGGCCCGGATCTCGGCCGGGAAGTCCGGCAGCGTCGCCAGGTCGTTGCCCAGCATCGCGGTGGCGTTCGTGAACCGGTCCCCCGTGAGCTGCATGCCGTCGCCGGAGTCGCCGGCGAACCGGATCACGACGCGCTCGCGCTCCTCGACCGTCTTGACCATCACCAGCTAGGGTAGCGCGGGACGTCACACACGCCGGTGAGCGGGCGCGGCGGGCTCAGCCGGTGCGGCGCTCGACCTCGCGGATCCGGCGGGCCATGCCGCCGAGCAGCTTGACCGACAGCTGCGGCTCGTCGCGGAGCAGCCCGGCCAGCGTGCGCCGGAACAGGCGGAGGACCCGCATCGGCGTCTCGGCCACGATCGTGGCCGTGCGCGGACCGCCGTCGAGCGCCGAGAGCTCGCCGAAGAAGTCCCCCGGCACCACGCGGCCGACCTTCCGGCCCTTGCGCGTGACGACACCGCTGCCGGACAGCACCACGAACAACGTCTCGCCCAGGTTCCCCTCCTCGACGATCCGCTCGCCGGGCGCGAACGCCAGCTCGTCCGTCTCCTTCGCCAACCGGTGGAGCTGGCGCCGGGACAGATCCGTGAACAACGGGACGCGGCCGAGGACGACCGCCGTCTCCCGCTGCGTGCGCCGCATCGGGACCTCGGGCTGCCGGTCGACGTTCGCACGCCTCCCACGCAGGACGGCATCGGGGATGCTCTGGGTCATCGCCCGGGAGCCTACCGGTGGACGCCTGCCGGATGCCAGCGCCGGACCCATGCCGGAGGCGTCGAGACGCCCGGTACCCTGGTGGTTCGATGGGTGTGCGGGACGAGCTCGAACGACTGCTCCGTGAGCGGATCGTGATCCTCGACGGGTCGTGGGGTGTCCTGCTGCAGGGGCACGGCCTGAGCGAAGCCGAGTTCCGGGGCGAGCGGTTCGCGGACCACGACCACGACGTCAAGGGCGACCCCGACCTGCTGAACCTCACCCGTCCCGACGTCGTCGCGGCGATCCACGGCCAGTACCTGGATGCCGGCGCCGACATCACGACGACCAACACCTTCACCGCGACGTCGATCGGACAGGCCGACTACGGCCTGGGCGACGCGGTCTACGAGATGAACGTCCAGGGCGCGCGGCTCGCGCGCGAAGCCGTGGAGCGAGCCGGTGGCGGACAGCTCGTGGCGGGGTCGGTCGGTCCCCTCAACGTGACGCTGTCGCTGTCCCCGGACGTCGAGGACCCGTCCTTCCGAACCGTCGCGTTCGACGAGGTCGTGGCCTCGTACGCCGAGCAGATCGCCGCGCTCCGCGAGGGCGGTGCCGACCTGCTCCTGATCGAGACGATCTTCGACACCCTGAACGCGAAGGCGGCGATCACCGCCGCCCTGGAGGTGGCGCCCGAGCTCCCCCGGTGGATCTCCGTCACGATCGTGGACAAGAGCGGCCGGACCCTGTCGGGCCAGACGATCGAGGCCTTCTGGACGTCGATCGCCCACGCCGACCCGACGATCGTCGGGGTCAACTGCTCGCTCGGGGCGCGCGAGATCCGGCCGTCGGTGGAGGCGCTCGCCGACGTCGCTCCCCGCCCGGTGAGCTGCTATCCGAACGCGGGGCTCCCGAACGCCTTCGGCGGGTTCGACGAGACGCCCGAGACCACCAGCGGCCTGCTCCGCGAGTTCGCGGAGGCGGGCCTCGTCAATCTGGTCGGCGGGTGCTGCGGCACCACACCGGACCACATCCGGATGATCGCCGAGGTCGTGCGGGACCTGCCGCCGCGCGAGCTCGCGACGACGGACCCGGTGACCTCGTTCGCGGGCCTCGAGCCGTTCCGGATCACGCCGGAAACGGGTTTCGTCACGGTCGGCGAGCGCACGAACATCACGGGATCCAAGCGCTTCGCGCGCCTGATCGAGTCCGGCGACTTCCAGGCCGGCGTGGAGATCGCTCGGGACCAGGTCGAGAACGGCGCGAACCTGATCGCGACCGAACCCGGCATCGCGAAGGTCCCGATCATGATCGACTCGTCGAAGTGGGACGTCCTCCTCGCGGGCCTCAAGTGCGTGCAGGGCAAGGCGGTCGTCAACTCGATCAGCCTGAAGGAGGGTGAGGAGGACTTCCTGCAGAAGGCCGCCGCCTGCCGGGGATTCGGCGCCGCCGTGGTGGTGATGTGCTTCGACGAGCGCGGCCAGGCCGACACGGTGGCTCGCAAGATCGAGATCGCCGAGCGCTCCTACCGGCTCCTGATCGATCGGGCGGGCTTCGATCCCTCCGACATCATCATCGACCCGAACATCCTCGCGGTGGCTACGGGGATCGAGGAGCACAACGAGTTCGCGACGGCCTTCATCGAGGCGACCCGCGAGATCAAGCACCGTTGCCCCGGGGCCAAGGTGAGCGGCGGCGTGTCCAACCTCTCGTTCTCGTTCCGCGGGAACGAGCCGGTACGGCGGGCGATGCACTCGGCCTTCCTGTACCACGCGATCGCGGCGGGCCTCGACATGGCGATCGTCAACGCGGGACAGCTCGACGTGTACGAGGACATCCCGAAGGATCTCCTGGACCACGTGGAGGACGTGATCTTCAACCGGTCGCCCGAGGCCACGGAACGGCTCGTGCGGTTCGCGGAGACCGTGCACGGCAGCGCGCTCGCAAAGGACGAGGATCTCTCGTGGAGAGACGCGCCGGTCGACGAGCGGCTCGCGCACGCGTTGGTGCACGGGATCGACAAGTGGATCGAGGAGGACACGGAGGAGGCACGGCGCGCGTACGACCGCCCGCTCGACGTGATCGAGGGCCCGCTGATGAAGGGGATGCAGATCGTCGGAGACCTCTTCGGTGCCGGCAAGATGTTCCTGCCGCAGGTCGTGAAGAGCGCCCGCGCGATGAAGAAGGCCGTGGCCTACCTCCAGCCGTTCATGGAGGAGGAGAAGCGCGCGGTGATCGCCGGCGGCGGCACCGCACGTCCCCAGGGCAAGGTGGTCCTGTGCACGGTCAAGGGCGACGTCCACGACATCGGCAAGGGGATCGTCGGCGTGGTCCTCGGCTGCAACAACTACGAGGTCATCGACCTGGGAGTGATGGTGCCCGCCGACGTGCTGCTGGACACGGCCGAGGCCGAGGGCTGCAACATCGTCGGATGCTCCGGGTTGATCACGCCCTCGCTCGACGAGATGGTGCACGTCGCGAAGGAGATGGAGCGTCGGAACCTCCAGCTCCCCCTGCTGATCGGCGGCGCCACCACGTCGCGTCAGCACACGGCGGTCCGCATCGCACCGGCCTACGGCCGATCCGTGATCCACGTGGCCGACGCCTCACGCGTCGTCGGGATCGTCAGCGCGATGCTCGATCCGGACCGACGTGCCGCGTTCGACGAGGAGAACGTGGCGTTGCAGGACCGCCTGCGCGAACAGCACGCCGAGCGGGAGCGCACGCCGCTGCTGCCCTACCGCGTGGCCACGCAGCGCCGGGTCCCGATCGCGTGGCGGGCGGAGGATCTCGCGGTGCCGTCGTTCACGGGTGCGAAGCAGGTGTCGGCAACGGTCGGCGAGCTCCGCCCGTACATCGACTGGACCTTCTTCTTCTCGGTGTGGGAGCTGAAGGGCTCGTACCCGCAGATCCTGGATCACGCCCGGTACGGGACGCAGGCCCGCGAGCTGCTCGCCGACGCCCAGGCGTTGCTGGACGAGCTCGAGGGCTCCGGGGAGCTCGCAGCCCGCGGGGTGTACGGCTTCTGGCCGGCGCAGAGCGAGGGCGACGACATCGTGCTGGCCAACGGCACCGTGTTCCCGATGCTCCGCCAGCAGCACGATCGGAGCGAGGACGATCCGAACCGATCCCTGGCGGATCTCGTGGCGCCGACCGACACGGGACTGGTCGACCACGTGGGCGCGTTCGCCGTGACGGCCGGGCTCGGCGCGGACGCGCTCGTGGCGCGCGCGGAGGCCGACAACGACGACTACCGGGCGATCATGGTCAAGGCCCTCGCGGACCGGCTCGCCGAGGCGTTCGCCGAGCGGCTGCACGAGGAGGCGCGGTTCGCGTGGGGCTACGAGACCGAACGCCGTTCGAGCCAGGATCTGATCGCCGAGCGCTACCGCGGGATCCGTCCGGCGTTCGGCTACCCCGCGTGCCCCGATCTCTCGCTGAACCGGCGGCTCTTCGATCTACTGGGAGCGAGGGAGGTCGGCCTCGACCTCACCGAGCACTGCGCGATCACGCCGGTGGCGAGCGTGGCCGGGATGTACCTGGCGCACCCCGAGGCCCGGTACTTCAACGTGGGACGGATCAGCAAGGATCAGGTCGAGGAGTACGCGCGCCGCCACGGCGAGAGCATCCAGGAGGCGGAGCGATGGCTCCGGCCGAACCTGGCCTACGACCCCCGCTGATCGGACCGCGATCGGCGGCTAGTGGAACGAATGGCCGCAGGCGCAGCTGCTCTGCGCGGCCGGGTTGTCGATCGTGAAGCCGCTCTGCTCCAGGGTGTCGACGAAGTCGATCGTTGCCTGGGTCAGGTACGGCACCGACATCTTGTCCATCACGAGCCGGACGCCGAACTGCTCGTCGGTGGCGTCCTTCTCCGAGACCTGATCGTCCAGGTACATCGCGTACCGGAGGCCGGAGCACCCACCCGGCTGTACGGCGACACGGAGCGCGATGTCGTCGCGCCCCTCCTCCACGAGGAGCTCCTTGACCTTGCCGGCGGCGCTTTCGGTGAGCGTGAGCATCGATCCTCCGAGTGCGGGCGTTCCCCATGATTCTACCGGGGCTGGGGCCGTTCCCCTAGCGGTCCGAGCCGGTTCCCGTGAAGTCACCGACCGTGGCCCGGGCGGCACGGAGGAGCTCGCGCGGCGCCAGCGGGAAGACGGCGTCGGGTGTCCCCGCGGCCGCCCAGACCTCCTCGAACCCCAGGAGGTCGGGGTCGAGGAACGTCGAGAGCTGTTGGCTGTGGCCGAACGGAGGGGTGCCGCCGACCGCGAACCCGGTGGCCGCCCGCGCCTCGTCCGGGGATGCGCGCCGGACCTCGGCGCCGTCGCACAGCTCGCCGAGCTTCTCGACATCCACCCGGTTCGAGCCGGAGGTGAGGGCGAGCACCGGTCGTTCGCCCGCGACGAACACCAGCGACTTCACGATCTGCCCGACGTCGCAGCCGATCGCCCTCGCCGCGTCCTCGGCCGTCTTGGTCCCCTCGGGGAAGCGCCGGGGGTCGACGCGGACCCCAGCGACCTGCGCGGCCTCGGTGAAACGCTCGATCGCCCCACTCACACGTGTGCCCCGATCTGCTCCGCCAGTGTGGCGGCGACGCGCTCGAGCGACGCACGGGCTTCGTCCAGCGCTCGCTCCTCCCCGACCGCGTCCACGAGCGTCCGGACCTCGATACCCTCGAGATCGATCTCGGCCCGACCGCCGACGACAACGACTCGCGTGGTCGCCAGGCGCGCCAGCGCCACCACGTGACCGACCACCTTGCCCCGCAGCGAGGTCGCATCCACGGCGCCCTCCCCCGTGACGACCAGGTCGGCCCGCGCCACCTTGGCCTCCAGATCCACGGCGTCGGCGACCGCCTCGACACCGCGCCGGAGGTGCGCACCGCAGAAGGCCATCAGGCCGAACCCCAGCCCTCCGGCCGCGCCGGCGCCGGGCTCGTCCGCGAGACGCACGCCGAGGTCGCGCTCCGATGTGGCTGCGAGGTGCGCCAACGCCCGATCCAGGAGCACGACGTCGTCCGGCGTCGCCCCCTTCTGCGGGCCGTACGTGACGCTGGCGCCGGTCGGACCGCAGAGCGGGTCGTCGACGTCGGTGAGTCCGATGATCGCCGTCGACCGCAGGCGTGGGTCGAGGCCGCTGAGGTCGATCCGTGCCAGATCACGCAGCGCCGCACCGCCGTCCGGCACCACGCGGCCGCCCGTGCCGGAGAACCGGGCGCCGAGCGCGGATGCGAGCCCGGCGCCGCCGTCGTTCGTCGCGGACCCGCCCAGGCACACGAGGATCGAGCGGGCGCCCTCGTCCATCGCGACACGGATCAGCTCCCCCACCCCGCGGGTGGTGGCCCGCAGGGGGTCCCGACGCTCCGGAGCCAGCAGCGCGATCCCGGCCGCCTGCGCCGACTCGACGACCGACGCGCCGCCGGGCAGGAACCCCAGAGCGGCATCGACCGGGTCCCCGAGCGGCCCCGCCACGCGGTGCCGGACGATCCGACCTTCGCGGCACAGCGCGTCGAGCGTGCCCTCGCCCCCGTCCGCCATCGGCGCCAGATCGAGCTCGTCGGACGGTCGCGCGCGGCGCCACCCACGAGCGAACGATCCGGCCGCCTGCGGCGCCGTCATCGTGCCGCGGAACGCGTCGGGACAGACGAGGACGCGCATGGGGCCAGACTGTACGATGCCGCGGACCCGTTCCATCCCCGCACACGGCCACGGCGCGCGAACGGCCACGGCCAGGGACCGCTTGCCGCACGGAGGACGAGCGCGAAGGTGACGATCGGCCGCGAGGAGCTCCTGGGGATCGCGCACGCCGAACGGCAGCGACTGGGACGGATGGTCCAGTTCGCCGACCCCTCCACCTGGGCACAGCCGAGCGCCGCGGCCGGGTGGTGGAACATCGACGTGATGGCCCACCTGGCGGCCGGCGACACGGCGGCCGCGCAGCTCGTGGCCGACGAGCCGGCCGAGGAGCTCGAGGAGTACCGGGCGCAGCTCGGCGACGGGCCCTTCACGGTCGACGGCTGGAACGCATGGACCACCGCGCGCCGCTCGGGCCAGCCCGAGCGCGAGATCCTGGAGACGTGGGGACGCGCGGCCGAAGCCCTGCTGATCTACGCGGCGAAGCTCACCGACGAGGAGTGGGACGCGAACCGGTACGCGTGGCTCGCGGGCGACATCGCCGCTCGCTACCTGATCCAGTCCCGGGTCGTCGAGTGGTTCCTCCACGGCGAGGACATGCGGGCGACCAACGGGGTGGCCACGGGCTGGCAGCAGGGCTGGCAGCACTGGCCCGTGCACCTCACGATCGACATGGGCGTCCGGATGCTCCCGTGGGCTCTGGCCCAGCAGGGCCACGACCTGTCGGGACGCACGGTCCGCATCGACGTCGAGGGCGCCGGCGAGGGATCCTGGCACTGGGGGCTGGGCGCGGGCGAGGTCCCGCGGGCGAGCGCGTCCCCGGACGCGACGCTCGCCGGACGGGCGCCGCAGTTCGCGCTGGTGGCCGGCAAGCGTCTCGCACCCGACGCGGTGCTCGAGTCGGGAGCCGTCGTCCTCGGCGGCGACGTCGCGCTCGCCGACCTGATCCTCCGCACGATCCGCGCCTACCCCTGAGCCGGGCTCAGCGCGTCACCACCAGCCTGCGGATGCGCCGCGGCACCGCCCCGAACCGGTACTTGTAGGCGTAGTCGCCCTTGAGCAGGTCGAAGGCCGTACACCCGGCCTCGATCGCCAGCCGGATGTCCTCGGCCACCAGCACCATCCCGGGCGCGAGCACGCCCCACGTCCGATCGAAGGCCGAGTTGTAGAGGAACGTGGTCCCACCGAACACGAACCCGATCGTCCCGGCGGCGAGCTGGCCGCCGACCTCGATCATCGACAGGCGGAACGTCCCGTCGTCGCAGAAGGCCTCCCCGAGACGTCGGAAGAAGATCTCCATCCCCGGGACCATGAAGACGCCCTTCGGCCCCTCGGAGGTGCGGTGCAGCTCGACGAAGCGATCGAGCAGGGCCGTGAGCGAAGCGCCGTCGGCGACCACGATCCGGTAGGGGCCCGCCTCCGCCTCCAGCTTCTTCGCCTTGCGACGGATCTCGTGCCGGAGCTTCGATGGCAGCCCGGCCAGGTACGCGTCCCAGGAGGACGGCAGCTCGAGGAACGGGGCGACGCCGTTCTGGTCGTCGTCCTCGAGGACGCCGAGCCCGGCCCGCGACGCCGTTTCGCGCAGCGGAGACAGCCACGTCCCGTCCTCGGGGAGCCCGCCCAGGTCGGCGGATCGCCAATCGTCGCGCGTCAGGAGCGCGGACCAGAGCCCCGCGGCGACCTCCTCGGCACGCTCCGGCAGGCCGACCGGGCCCTGGTAGTCGGTGACCTCCGTGCCACCGAGGAACCGGAGCGTGTGCCCGATCCGCTCGAAGGCGACCGCCGCGATCTGCCGGTCGTCCCCATCCTCCCCGAACGCGAGCAGCAGGTGGTCGGGCGTCTCCCCGAATTCCTCCCAGTACAGCTTCAGGTACCGCGGCAGATGGAAGAACGTCCCGCTGGGGTCGGCCCGCACCAGCTCGGTCCAGTCCCGCCGCTGGAAATCGCGCCCGTCCTCGCTGAAGACGATCCGCATCACGGCCCCTGCGGCGGGCGGCTCACCACGAACCGCCACCGCCGCCACCGCCGCCGCCGCCCGACGATCCGCCGCCGCCGAACCCGCTCCCACCGGAGGCCGACGGCGTGGACCCCAGGGTCCCGCCCGTGGTGATCGCGAAGCCGTCGATCGCCTCGCCGAAGTCCGCGAGCATGAACGCGTGAGGCCCCACGTAGAAGCCGGACGTGTCCGGCTCCACGCCGAGGTCCGCGAACGCCTTCGCCCACTTGTCGGTGAGCCCGAAGACCACCGCGTACGGGAGGTACCGCGTGAAGACGTTCTCCTTCTCGGCCCAACGGGACATGTGCGTCTCCGCGGTTTCGATCACGGTGCGGAACCCCCGTGCGCGGCGGAGCATCGCCGTCCCCTCGGCCGTCCGAGCGGGCATCCGTCCGGCCAGCACGAGCAGGCCGACGCCGCCGATCGCGAGCGGCACCCCGAGCCATCCCCAGGTCGTGAAGGCTGCCAGCGTCACGGCGACCCCGACGCCGACCACCACGCCGACGATCCCGACCGCCGTCCAGATCGTGCGCACCGTGTCCGGCCGCGCCAGGAACCAGCCCTCACGCATCGCGTCGCGGTAGAGCGCTTCCTGCACGGCGTGCAGGCGTTCGACGAACGTGGTGCGCAGCGACGACACGGTGACCTCGGAGCCATCGCGGAAGAGCCCGTCCAGCACCTTCCGTTCGTAGCCGAGCAGCTCGTCCTCGGGCGCCTCCAGCCGGATCAGCGTCCAATCCTTCTTCCCGAACCAGCCCTGCTTGGGGATCTCCTGGATCAGCAGGTATCCGCGGACCGCCAGGTCGACGATCGTGGCGGTCACGTCCAACGTGTTCGCTCGCTCGTCGAGCAGCGTCCCGAGCTGCCCGGGCCGCAGACCTTCGGGCGGCGCGAACTCGACCGGGGCGGAGGCATCCCCTTCGAAGAGCGGGACGGTCTGCTCCCCGGTCGTGCCGCCCAGCACCTGGTCGACCGGCGAGCCTCGGTACCGGCGGTCCCGACCACGCCGCCACCCGAGCCAAGCGAGCCCGCCGAGCACGGCGCCGAAGAGCACGACCGCCCCGCCGACGCGCGGGCCGTCCACGCGGTACGCACGACCGAGGGACCAGCGCTCCTCGAGGATCGGGACGGGATCGGGCACCGCCCCTTTGGGGATCGCCACGACGACCGTGAACGCCTCGAACGGCCCCAGGTCGCCTCCGACGAACCGCACTCCGTCGCCCCGGATCCGCGCCCGGTCGCACGGGAGCCGCGACCCCTCGTACCCCGCGAAGCACACGGCGTCGAGGACGTTCGCCGGGGCCTCCACGGCGGCGTCGGCCGAGCCGATCGGCACGGACCATTCGGCGCCCACCGCGTTCCAGTACAGCTCGTCGTGGTCGGCGAACCCGTTCAACGCGCCCTCGACGCGGTACACGAGCTCGTACGTGTGGCGACCCGTGATCGTCCGATCGGGATCCCCGATCCGGATCCGGGTGATGCCGCCGCCCGCGTCCTCGACCTCGTACCCCACGGGGGTGCCGGGCGATCCTGTCACCGAGACGACCTCGAGCGGGTAGACGCGATCGAAGGAGGGGTCGGGCTCGTACAGGAACCGTGTCGGGATGTCGCGGAAGATGCCGTGGCGCTGCTGGTCGCCGAAGTCGTAGTCGATCGTCTCGGTGATCGTCAGGGTCCCGTCGTCGCTGATCGCGATCACGACGTCGTAGGTGTGGATCTGCTCGAAGCTCTGCGCATCCGCCGGGCGGGTCGAACCGAGCACGCCGAGGACACCCAGGAGCAGGCCGAGGAGCAGCGGTCCACGTGCGAGCCGGCGCATGTCGCAGGAGAGCCTAGAGCGTCGCAACGGGGGCGGCGCCAGGCTCAGGAGGTGCCGAACGGGACGTTCGGCTTGGTGGCGTCCTCGTTGCCCGCGGCGTCGGTGGCCCGGACCATCACCTTGAAGTTCCCGCGCGGAAGGTCGACGTCGAGCGACCATCCGCTCGCGGTCGCTCCCGGCGAGGCGAGGACGGTGGGGAGCCACGCGATCGCACCCCACGAGCCGTTCGGTCGCAGGTACGTCCCCGCGTCCACGTCCTTGATCGTCACGGCCACGGCCCCCACGGCTCGGTCGTCGGTCGCGCCGCCGAGCAGCTGCACGATCCCGCGCGGCACCGTGGCGTTCCGTGCGGGGCTGGTGAGCGAGGCGTTCGGCGCCGTGGTGTCCGGCGGGAGCTCCGTCGAGACCTGCACGGTGGCGACCTTGGTCGCGGAGACGGTGTCCTGCCGGTTCCTGGCGACGACCTCGATCCGGTACGACTGCCCGCGCGCCGCCCCCGGGAAGACGTACGCGTAGCTCGCCTGCGTGGCCGGGGCCGACGTGGCCACCCAGGGCGCGAGGTTCACGGTGGGCGCCACCTCCCACGACGCGGTCCGACCGTTCCACCAGAGCCCGTCGGAGGCCCGCTGGACCGAGATCTCCACGTTCCCGACGAACTGGGTGCTGGCCGCCACGCCCTCGACCGAGATCGGCCCCTCCACGGCGAGGATCTGCCCATCCGCCGGCGCTGTGATCGTCACCGTCGGCTTGTGGAACACGAAGGCCGGCTTCGGGGCCGCGGTGTCGAACACCGTGATGCGTCCGTTCTCGACGTCGGAGACGTAGAGCAGGCTCCCGACCACATCGATCCCCATCGGGTTGCGGAACTTGTACGGACCCGTCCCGATGCCGCCCCACTTGCCCAGGTAGGTGCCGTCGAGCGAGAAGGCCTGGACGCGGCTCTTGTCCGCGTCGGTCACGTACGCCACGCCACCCACGATCGCGACGTCGCGGGGCGACGTGAACTGCCCGTCCCCGCTCCCCGACGTCCCGAACGTGCGCAGGAGGCTCCCGCCCGGGGAGTACACCTTGATCCGGTCCTCCGTGTACGTGGCCACGTAGAGGTTCCCGGTCGCCGGGTCGATCCCCAGCCCGTGCGCGCCGCTCCAGCCGCTGCCGTTGTAGACATCGATCTCGGCGAGCTCGACGAACGTGTTCGCGTCGACCACCTTGATCTTGTCGTACTGCTCGTCGGCGATGTACGCCTTCCCGCCGAAGAAGTCGATGTCCGTCACGTTGCGCGTGTACCCGGCGTTCTCGGGGGTCTTGGGACCGCGTGAGATCGTGGCGACGTACCCTCCGTCGTCGTCGTAGATCTTGATCACCCGGCCTTCCTCCTGGCCGACCCACACCCGCCGGTTCACCGGATCGAACCCGATCGCGCTGGGGTAGTTCTGTCCGTACTCGGGGTTCCCGCCGCGGTAACCCCACGCACCGGTGAGCGCGCCGTCGGGGCCGAACCGTTGGAAGCGCTGGTTGTAGGTGTCGGCGACCCACAGGTCGCCGGTCGCGGGATCGGCCACCGCGTCGGCCGCGTGCGCCAGGTGGCCGAGCGCCGCCGGCTGCGCGGGGTTCGGGTACGCGCCGATCAGGCCCCCGTTGGGGCCGAACCGCTGGAACCGCCAGTTCCCGAAGTCGGCCACGTACAACTCGCCCGTCTCGGGGTCGACGTCCAGCTGTCGTGGGGCCTGGAACTTCCCGGGCGTGGAGCCGGCGCCGCCGATCCCCATCACGAAGGTGCCGTCGAGGGTGAACTTCCGCACGAGGTTCGCCGCCGCATCGGACGTGTAGACCCACCCGTTCGCCTCGTCGATCGCGATCCCGCGCAGGTCGCCGCCGAGCACCGAGGAGCCGAAGGCCCGGTCGAAGGTGAGCGCCCCCGACGACCGGTTGAAGCGGTAGACCTGGATCTGCTTGTTGTTCGAGTCCGGGAGGTAGACGCGGTCGTCACTCGTAACCCCGACGCCGAAGATCGTCATCGCCTTCGGGAAGCTGTTCGGGAGCGTCCACGTGTTGAGCCGCGTCCCGTCGTTGCGGTAGCGCTGCAGCTGATAGCTGGTGGACTGCGGGCTGCCGTACACGACCCACAGGTCGCCGTTGCGATCGACGTCGAACCACGAGTTCCAGCCGCTCGAGAGGCGGACGGTGGCGAGGTGGTTCCCGAACCGGTCGAAGCGCTCGATCGACTGCTGCCAGTTGCTGGAGTAGTAGATGTCGCCGTTGCGCGGGTCGACCCCCGTGGCCCACACCTCGCCGGGGCGAGCCGGCAGATCGCCGAGGAACCGGGCCCCTCCATCGGCGTAACGCCGGACCCGGAAGTTCAGGTAGTCGCCCACGATCACCTCGTCGGTGACGGGGTTGTACGAGAGACCCCATGCGAAGACGCCCGGCCTGCCGATCCCGCCGACGGACCGGACGAAGCTGGGCTGGGACCACGCGGCGGAGGCCTCCCCGGCCGAGATCACCAGGAGCGATGCGGAGATGACCGGCACCAGCGCTGCGGACAGCGCACGGCACACCGACCGAACGACCTTCGTCACCCTGTTCCCTCCCGCGCGATACGTTCCCGAGCCAGCCGCGCGGGCACTCGCCTCGCGGGGCGTAGGGCACTCTACCGACCCCTGGACCGGACCCGCATCGGCCGAAGGTCGGGCCGGATGGTCCAGGGTGCAGATGGACCCCCGGCCGAGGGCGGCACCAGGGTCGGACGGTCCCGTCCGTGCTGCGGGTGGTCAGTGGGTGCCGGAGCCGGCGGCGTCGCCGTCGCCCCGCAGCGCCTCCTGCAGGACGTCCCAGGCCAGCACCGCGCACTTGATCCGGATCGGGTACTTCACCACGCCCTTGAGCGCCACCAGGTCGCCGAAGCGCTCTTCGGTCGGTTCCACCTCGCCGGCCATCATGCCCCGGAAGTCGTCGGCGAGAGCCAGCGCCTCCCCGACGGGGCGCCCACCGACCGCCTCGGTCATCATCGAGGCGGAGCTCTGCGAGATCGAGCAGCCCGCTCCCTGGAACGTGATGGCCTCGATCGCGCCGTCCTGCACGTGCGCGAAGATCCCGATCTCGTCGCCGCACAGCGGGTTGTTCTGCGTGCAGCTCAGCTCCGCGCCCGGCAGCTCCCGCTTGTTCCTCGGGTTCTTGTAGTGATCGAGGATGACTTCCTTGTAGATCTCGTCCAGCGCCACGCGTTCCCTCCGCGATGCTTCCGGCGACCCGGGCCGCAACCTTAGATCGTGAAGACCTCTCCCGCTCGCGCGAGCGCCTCCACGAGCACGTCCACCTCCGCCGTCGTGTTGTACACGTAGAACGAGGCGCGCGCGGTGGCGGACGTCCCGTAGCGGCGCATCACGAGCTGGGCGCAGTGGTGCCCTGCCCGGATCGCCACACCCTCCTCGTTCAGGATCGTGGCGAGGTCGTGGGGGTGGACGTCGCGATACGTGAAGCTCACGGCGCCGCCGCGGATCGACGGATCCTTCGGGCCGTACACGACGGTGCCGGCCTCGAAGAGGCGATCGAGCGCGTACCGGGTGATCTCCTCCTCGTGGGCCCGGACCTCGTCCATGCCCAGCGTGTCCAGGTAGTCGACGGCGGCGGCCAGGCCGACCTGCTGGGCCACCTGCATCGTGCCGGCCTCGAAGCGATAGGGGACGTCGTTCCACGTGGCGCGGTCGTGGAAGACCTCGCGGATCATGTCCCCGCCCCCGAAGAGCGGATCCATCACCTCGAGGTGCTCCCGCTTCGCCAGCAGCCCACCCGACGCCGTGGGACCGAGCATCTTGTGCCCGCTGAACGCGACGAAGTCGGCCCCGATCGCCTCCACGTCGAGCGGCAGGTGCGGGGCCATCTGGGCCGCGTCGACCACGACGACCGCCCCCACCGCGTGGGCGGCCTCGACCAGCTGGCGCAACGGCGTGATCGTGCCCAGGGCGTTCGACATCCCGGTGACCGCGAACACCTTCGTCCGCTCCGTCAGCAGCGTGCCGAGCTCCGACAGGTCCAGCTGGCCGTCGTCGGTCAGGGGCACGTAGCGCAGCTGCGCCCCGGTGGCGTCCCGGCACAGCTGCCACGGGACGATGTTCGAGTGGTGCTCCATCTCGGTCAGGAGGATCTCGTCGCCCTCGAGCAGGAACCGGCGTCCCCAGCCGTGCGCGACGAGGTTGATCGACTCGGTGGCGCCACGCGTGAAGACCAGCCGCGCGGGATCGGCCACGCCGAAGAAGCGCGCGATCCGCTCGCGGGCTCCCTCGTAGGCCTCGGTGGCCTCCTCGCCGAGCTGGTAGATGCCCCGGTGGGCATTGGCGTTGTGCTGCCGGTAGAAGTCGGCCTCGGCCTCGATCACCTGGACGGGCTTCTGCGACGTGGCGGCGCTGTCCAGGTACACGAGGGGCTTGCCGCTCATCGTGCGCGACAGGATCGGGAAGTCCCGGCGGATCCTCTCGACGTCCAGCCCGTGCTCGGTCACCGGTGGCTCACTCCCCTTCGTCGGCCGTCCCGGCATCGAGCCCGAGCTCGGAGCGCAGACCCTCGTAGCCCTTCGCCTCCAGCTCCTGCGCGAGCTCGGGACCGCCGGAACTCACGATACGCCCGGCGAGCATCACGTGGACGCGGTCGGGCGTGATGTGGTTCAGCATCCGCTGGTAGTGGGTGATGATCAGCACCCCCAGCTCGGGGCCGACGAGCTGGTTCACGCTCTCGGCCACGAGCTTCAGGGAGTCGATGTCCAGGCCCGAGTCGGTCTCGTCCAGCAGCGCGATCTGGGGCTCGAGCACGGCCAACTGCAGGACCTCGTTGCGCTTCTTCTCACCGCCCGAGAAGCCCTGGTTCACGTACCGCTGCACCATGGCGTCCTCGATCCCCAGCCGGTCCATCTGGGCCTTCATGTGCTTGCGGAACTCGAGGGCGCTCACCTGGTTCCCCTTGACCGACTGGTACGCGGTCCGCAGGAAGTTCACGACCGAGACGCCGGGCACCTCGGTCGGGTACTGGAGGGCGAGGAACAGGCCGCGCTTGGCCCGCTCGTCCGCGGTGAGCACGGTGATGTCCTCGCCGTTCAGCAGCACCGACCCCTGCGTGACGACGTAGCCGGGCCGCCCCATGATCACGTTGCTCAGGGTCGACTTGCCGGAGCCGTTGGGCCCCATCAGGGCATGGATCTCCCCCTGCCGCACCACCAGGTCGATCCCGCGCAGGATCGGCTTGTCCTCGACCGTCGCGTGGAGGTCGCGGACCTCCAGGGTCGCTCGCTGGTCTCCGTTCGTGCTCATCTCGTCGTCACACCTCGATCAGGATGTCGTCGCCCTCGGTGATCACCGGGTAGGCCGTGACCGGCCGCAGGGCCGGCAGGCTCCGCGGCGCGCCGCTGTTCAGGTCGAACATGGAACCGTGCTTCGGGCACTCGATCGTCTCGTCCTCCACGTCCACATCGCCCTCGTCCAGGAAGAACCGCTCATGCGAGCACACAGCGTCCACGGCGCGGAACCCCTGGTCCCCCAGGTTGACCACGGCAACGAGGCGGCCCGACACGTCGAACCGGCGCGCCTCGCCGGGCGGCACGTCGTCGCGGGAGCAGACGCGGAGGGCGCTCATCAGCCGACCCTCCCCAGCTCGTCCGCGATCGCGGCCTCGGCACCCTCGCGGACCTCGTCGATCGTGACCCGGTCGAGGACCTCCTGGAAGAAGCCGGTCACGATCAACCGCTCCGCCTCGGCTCGGGGGATCCCGCGGCTCTCCAGGTAGAAGATCGCGTCCTCGTCCACCGGTCCGACGCTGGCGGCGTGACCACAGCGCACGTCGTTCGCCTCGATCTCGAGGTTCGGGATCGCATCGGCCTTCGCGTGCTCCGACAGCACGATGTTGCGAGAGGTCTGCATCGCGTCGGTCTTCTGGGCGTTCGGCCGGACGTGGACCCAGCCGCTGTAGACGGCCCGGCTGTGGTCGCGCAGGGCTCCCTTGTAGAGGAGGTCGCTGGTGCAGTGCTCGGCGACGTGGTCCTGGATCGATCGATGGTCGAAGTGCTGCGTCCCGTCGGCGAAGAACACCCCGAGCTGCTCCGAGAACCCACCCGGCTCCGCCAGGACCACCTCGTTCTCCACGCGGGCGAGGTCGGCCCCGAACCCGATCGACAGCGTGCGGAGCTCGGCGTCCCGCCCGACGGTCGCCCGCACCACCGAGAGATGCGTCACGCCGCTGCCCCAGTCCTGCATGGCGGCGTAGCGGACGTGAGCGCCGTCGCCCACGAAGATCTCCGTGACGGCGTCGCTGAATCCGCGCGTCAGATCCGGCGACGCGTAGCGGTCCAGGAACGTGACCTCGGAGCCCCGGTCCACCACGAGCAGGGTGTGCGGGAACACGGCCCCGCCGTCGGCGTCCAGGTACGTCAAAGTCTGCAGCGGGAGGCCCAGGGAGGTGTCGGGGGGGACGTACAGCAGGGTCCCTCCCGTGCGGAAGGCGCCGTGCAGCGCGGTGAACATCGTGCGCTTGGTCGGGACCAGCTGGTGGAGGTACGGCTCGACCAGCTCCGGACGCGCGGCGGCCGCCGCCTCCAGGTCGCCGAACCAGACCCCGCGTTCCTCGAGGCCGCCGGCGCGGCGCGTGGAGATCACCTCCGAGTTCCGCTGGATCTGCAGGCCGGCACGCTCTCCCACGACCGCCGCCGCGCGCAGCAGCCCGTGGCGGTTGAGATCCTCGGCGTCCCCGCCGGCCGCGAACGGCTCGAAGTCGAGCTCGAGCGTCGACAGATCCGTGTACCGCCACTCCTCCGTCTCCTGCGACGGCACCGGAAGGCCGGTGAACTCCTCGAAGGCCCGCTCCCGCAGCTCGCGCAGGAACGACGCACCGGCGGGCGACGCGGGCAGGGCGTCCCGAGCGAAGGTGGTTCGATCCGTCACGTGTGCTCCTGTTCGTGGACGAGCGGGGCGGCCCCCCGGCGCGACCCTCGGTCCGTCTAGCCGACGGAGCCTTCCATCTGGAGCTCGACCAGGCGGTTCAGCTCCACGGCGTACTCCATCGGGAGCTCGCGGGTGATCGGCTCGATGAACCCGTTCACGATCATCGCGGTGGCCTCGGCCTCGGACAGCCCACGGCTCATCAGGTAGAAGAGCTGGTCGTCCCCCACCTTCGAGACCGTCGCCTCGTGGCCGAGCGCCGCCGTCTCGTCCTCGACCTCGATGTACGGGTACGTGTCGGAGCGCGAGATGTCGTCCAGGATCAGCGCGTCGCACCGCACGGTGCTCTTCGCGTGGTGGGCGTCGGGCTCGACCCGGACCAGACCCCGGTACCCGGTGCGACCTCCGTCCTTCGACACGGACTTCGAGGTGATCACGCTGGTGGTGTGGGGCGCGGCGTGGATCGCCTTGCCGCCGGCGTCGGTGTGCATCCCGCGGCCGGCGTACGCCACGCTCAGCACCTCACCGCGGGCGCCCTTGCCCAGCAGGTAGATCGAGGGGTACTTCATCGTGACCTTGGATCCGATGTTCCCGTCGACCCACTCCATCACGGCGTCCTCGTAGGCCGCCGCGCGCTTCGTGACCAGGTTGTAGACGTTCGTCGACCAGTTCTGGATGGTGGTGTACCGGACGCGCGCGCCCTTCATCGCCTTGATCTCGACCACCGCCGAGTGCAGGGAGTCCGACGAGTAGATCGGCGCCGAGCACCCCTCCACGTAGTGCACGTACGAACCCTCGTCGGCGATGATCAGGGTCCGCTCGAACTGGCCCATGTTCTCGGCGTTGATCCGGAAGTAGGCCTGCAGCGGGATGTCCACGTGCACGCCCGGCGGCACGTAGATGAACGATCCACCCGACCACACGGCGGTGTTGAGCGCCGCGAACTTGTTGTCGTTGGCGGGGATCAGGGTGCCGAAATGCTCCCGCACGAGGTCGGGGTGGTCGCGCACCGCGCTGTCCATGTCGGTGAAGAGGACCCCGATATCGTCGAGCTCCTGCTTGATCTTGTGGTACACGACCTCGGACTCGTACTGCGCGGAGACGCCGCCCAGGTACTTCTTCTCCGCCTCGGGGATCCCGAGCTTGTCCCAGGTGCCACGGATGTCCTCCGGGAGATCCTCCCACTCCTTGGCCTGCTGCTCGGTCGAACGGATGAAGTAGTAGATGTTGTCGAAGTCGATGTCGGACAGGTCCGCCCCCCACCACGGCATGGGACGCGCCTCGAAGTGCTTGAGCGCCTTCAGGCGGTACTTCCGCATCCAGTCGGGCTCCGACTTGAGGTGCGAGATCTCCTCGACGACGTCGGCGGACAGGCCACGCTTGGGCTCGAAGACGTAGTGCGGATCGTCCTTCCAGTCGAAGCGATAGCCCTTCGCGAGCTCCTTGAGATGTTCTTCCTGACTGACGACCACGTCTGCTCCCTCCGCCGGTCGGATCGACGCTTGCGGACCTGCGGTTTCGTGCTCCTCCAATCTACCCGCGGCTCACCGCCAAAGTCCACCGCAGAGGTCGGATTTGCACCTCCGGCGACCCTCGCCCTAGGCTCGTCCGACCCCGGTCCGGGAACGGCCCGTCGCCCGGGTGGAAGGCCCGGGCGAGAAGGAGGAGAGCATGGACGGCGCGAAGGCGGGCGGCACCCCCCTCACCAAGATCCTCGCGGCGGTGATCGCCGTCGTGGCGATCGCGGTCGCGGCCACGACCGGGGACTCGTGGGCGGTCCGGACGATCCTGGTGCTGGTCGGCGGCGACGTCGCGGTCCGGCTGTGGCGGGCGTGAGCCCGGGTCAGCCGAGCTCGACCGGCGCCCCCACCAGGGACCCGTACTCGGTCCAGCTGCCGTCGTAGTTCTTCACGTTGGGGTACCCCAGCAGCTCCTGGAGCGCGAACCATGTGTGCGAGCTCCGCTCGCCGATCCGGCAGTACGCGATGATCTCGCGGTCCGACGTGATGCCCTGCTCCTCGTAGAGGGCACGGAGCTCGTCCGCGCTCTTGAACGTCCCGTCGTCGTTCGCCGCTTGCACCCAGGGGATGTTGGCGGCGCCGGCGATGTGACCGGGCACCTGCGACTGCTCCTGCGGCAGGTGATCGGGAGCCAGCTTCTCGCCCCGGAACTCCTCGGGTGAACGCACGTCCACGAACCCCGTGGAGCCGTCGACCTTCTCGAGGACCTCGTCGCGCAGCGCCCGGATCTCGGGACGGTCGGCGCCGGCGATCGCGAAGCCGGTGTCCTGGTACGAGGGCACGTCCGGGGTCAGATCGCGGCTCTCGAGCTCCCATTTCTTCCTGCCGCCGTCCAGCAGCTTGACGTTGTCGTAGCCGCGGAGCCTGAGGAGCCAGTAGGCGTACGCGGCGAACCAGTTGTTGTTGCCGCCGTAGAGCACGACCGTGGTGTCGTCGCCGACGCCGGAGGACGACAGCAGGGCGGAGAAGCCATCGCGGTCGAGGTAGTCGCGCCCGACCTTCGTGTGCAGGTCGGTCGTCCAGTTCCAGGAGACGGCGCCGCGGAGATGCCCCTTCTCGTAGGCGCTGGTGTCCTCGTCGACCTCGATCGTCCGCACGTTCGGATCGTCGAGGTGCTCCTCCAGCCAGTCGGTCGTGACCAGCGCGTCGGGATTGGCGTAGTCGCTCATGATGCGAACCTGTTCCTCTCTCGAGGGATCGTGGGGATGACGGGGCGCGGAGCCGTCAGCGGTCGGCGCCGGCGCCCGGACAGCACAGGCGGCACGGGATCATGGCAGCCACCAGGCCCCGGCACCGCGTCCTGATCACGATCCCAACCCCCCAGGTCGGATTTGCAGGTGCAACACCTATCACAGACGCGTCGGAGGGGTCACACGCCCATGGCGGCGACCAGCGTGGGGCGGAAGGGCTCAGAAGATCCCGAGGGCGGCCTTCGCCTCGTCCGACATCAGCTCCGGGCTCCACGGTGGGCGGAACACCAGCTCCGGGCGCACCTCCCCGAGGCCGTCGATCGGCGCCAGGAACGCGCGGATCTGATCCTCGATCAGCGGCCCGATCGGGCACCCCATCGTCGTGAGGCTGTAGCGGATGTCCACGTCGCCGTCGTCGTGGAGCTCGACGTCGTACACGAGCCCGAGGTCCACGATGTTGATCCCCAGCTCGGGGTCGAAGACCTGCTTCAAGGCCTCGAGGATGCGCTCGCGCGACGGACCGGCCGCAGGCTCCGCAGCGTCGGCAGGTGCGCTTTCGCGCTGCTGATCCTCGAGCGCGACCTCTTGGTCGTCCATCGATCCCTCCGGTCTCATGCGGGACTATGCTTCTGCCCACCACGATACTTCCCCGCCCGCCGAAGGAGATCGGATGCCGCCGATCCGCGCACTCATCGTCGACGACCACCCTGTCACCCGCGAGGGCCTGCGCACCGCGCTGGAGCTCTCGGAGGAGGTCGTGGTCGTGGTCGGAGAGGCCTCCAGCGGCGAGGAGGCGGTCGAGCAGGCGCGCGAGCTGGTCCCCGACGTGGTGTTCATGGACGTCCGGATGCCGGGCATGGACGGGATCGAGGCGACGCGGAGGATCCGTGAGGCGTCCCCCGACACCCGGGTGATCCTGATCACGATCGACGAGTCGCGGGGCGCCGTCTCCGAGGCGATCCAGGCCGGGGTCTCCGGCTACCTGCTGAAGGACGCGTCGCCGGACGCTCTGATCGATGCGGCGCGCAACGCGGTCGAGGGCAACGCCGTGATCCATCCGCAGCTCACGCAGAAGTTCATCGAGGAGGCCCAGGCCGCCTCGGGCGAGGAGCAGCGCCCCACGCCCCTGTCGAAGCGTGAGCGGGAGATCCTCCAGAAGGTCGCCGACGGGTCCACCACCCGGCAGGTCGCCACCGAGCTCGGGATCTCCCCCCACACGGTCAAGACGCACCTCGAGCGGATCTTCGAGAAGCTCGGCGCGAACGACCGCGCGCAGGCGGTCGCGATCGCGATCCGCACGGGCATCGTCCACTGACCCCAGGTCACGCCGGCTCAACCGTCCTCCCGACCCTCCCGATATCGGGAGCACGATGCCCACGACCGTGCTCCTGTGCGACACGGCCGACGAGGTCGCCGGTCTCCAGTACCACCTGCTGCGGGAGGCCCCCGATCTCCAGGTCGAGGTCACGACCGACGCCTTCCGGGCGGTGGAGGCCACCGCCCGCAATCGCCCCGACGTCGTGGTGTGCGACCTCGGGATGGAGGCGGTCGGCGGCCCCGAGCTCGTGCGACGGCTGTGCGCCGTGGCGCCCTCCACCCGGGTGGTCGCGCGCGCACGCTCGCTCGACCCGGCGCTGATCGCGGAGACGCTGGCCGCGGGGGCCGCCGCCTACCTGGCCAAGGACGACGGCCTCGAGCACGTCGTCGCGGCCGTCCGCGCCGTCTGCGGGGGGACGGTCGTCCTGTCGGGCAAGGCGGCGGGTCCGTTCGGCGTCGAGGTCGCCCGGACCGTGACCCTGGTCCACCAGCTCGAGGAGGAGCTCGCCGCGATGCGCGACGAGGTCCGCACCGGCACGTCGTCCAAGGCGGACTTCCTCGCGAACGTGTCCCACGAGCTGCGGACCCCGATCACGGTCGCGAAGGGCATCGCGTACGTGCTGCGCAACCCGAGCGTGCCGGCCGACGAGCGCGAGGGGTTCCTCGAGCAGCTCCAGGCGTCGTTGGACAAGCTGATGGGGATCGTGGAGGAGCTGATCACGCTGGCGGAGCTCGAAGGAGGGTCCTTCCAGCTGGAGCTGGCGGCGATCGACCTGAGCCCGCTCGTGCGCCACGCGGTGGACGAGTCACGCCGGTCGTACCCCGAGGTCCCGGTGCTGGCTCAGGTCCCCGACCACCTCACGGCGATCGCGGACGGCGGTCGGATCGGCGGCGTGGTCCGCGAGCTCCTCGACAACGCGTGCCGGTACTCGCCGGTGGGGGGAACGGTCGAGCTCGTGGCGAGGGTCCTCGACGAGGGCGTGGTCGTGACCGTGACCGACCACGGCGAGGGCCTGGACCGAGCGATGCTCTCCCAGGCCTTCGACCAGCCCTTCTCGACCGGCGAGGAGACCCTGCGGAAGGAGCGCTCCGGGATCGGCGTCGGCCTGCACCTGGCGCACCAGATCGTGCTGGAGCACGGGGGGATCATGTGGTCGGACCCGATCCCCGGCGGCGGCACACGCGCGTCGTTCTGCATCCCGTCGAACGAGGGCGCACGCCTGGCCGTTCCCCCGGTGGGCGCCGCCTGAACGGCCTCCCGAGCCTGCACTAGCGCCCGCGTGGCCTCGGGCGTATCCTCCCTCGGGGGAACAGCACCAGAGTGCGCAAGATCATCCTCGGGATCGTCGCGAGCGTCGCCGCCGCCGGCTGCACGGCGAGCCATGCCTCCATCCCGTCCGAGGGCGCACCGTTGCTGATCCAACCGACCGAGACCCCGTTCGTTCGGATCGTCGCGGGAGACGTGAGCGGGCTCGTCCCCGGGTCGTGGAGCGCCGTCCCGCTCGACGCCAGCCCCCGGCAGGGGTTCGTGGCCTCGCCCAACCCCGAGGCCTGGGGCGAGGGTGCGAGCACCGCGGGGATCGCTGCCACGTGGGTCGACGCGACCGAGGTGGGTCTCCCCCGCGACGCGTACTACCTGGTCGCCCGCGGCCCGCTGATGGCCGAGCTGACCTCGTCCCCGGGCTGCAGGGCGCAATCGAGGGTCATCGTGTCCGACAACGCACCGCGGTACCTCGATGGCGTGTGGTCGTCACCGGGCGACTACATCGCGAAGGCGGAGGGCATCTGCCGGACCGACGGAGGCCCGCGGGTCCGGTGGTCGTACTTCGTCGCCGCCCCCGGCTACGGTCCCGCGATGGAGCTGGGGATCCCGGCGTCCGGGCTCTACGTTGCGACCGCGATCACCCGTGACTCCCCGAACGCGAGCGAGCGCCTCGCCCGCCTGCTCTCGAACGTGCGGTTCGGCGAGGCCGGGCTCGGGGACTTCATCCGGGCCACGCGCGCACCGGTGGTCTGATCCCTCAGCGGGGGCTCCGGTCCACGAACGGCGGCCGGACCACCGTGGCCTGCCCGCGACGTCCGCGGATGTCGACCTCGACGACGTCGCCGGGATCGGCCACCTCGGCGGGCCAGACGTACGCGAGGGCGATGCCCGTCTCCAGCAGCGGCGAGTACGTGCCGCTGGTCACCTCGCCGATCAGCAGGTCCCCACGGAACACGGGATAGTGCGCGCGCGGGATGAACCGCCGCTCGTGCATGCGCAGACCGAACAGCCTGCTCGGCAACCCGTCCCGCCGCTGGCGCTCCAACGCGGCCCGGCCACGGAAGTCCTCCTTGTCCATCGAGACCGCCCACGAGAGGCCGGCCTCGAACGCCGTCGAGGTCTCGAACAGGTCCTGCCCGTACAGCGGGTAGCCCATCTCCAAGCGGAGCACGTCCCGGGCCGCAAGCCCGCAGGGCCGTCCGTCGAACGGCGCCGACGCCTCGAGGAGCTCCCGCCACAGCTCGGTCGCGATGTCCTGATACGTGAACAGCTCGAACCCCACCTCGCCCGTGTAGCCCGATCGCGTCACGATCACCGGGCGTCGGCGGTACTCGGACTCCGCGCACCGCATGAACGCCAGGTCGTCCGCCTCCGGGAACAGTCCGCGGACCACGTCCGGGGACCGGGGCCCCTGCACGGCCACGAAGCACCAGTCCTGGTGATACATCAGGTGGAGCCGGTCGTCCGCGGGCGCCTCGCCGAGGATCTGGAGGACGTGCTGGGTGTTCGAGGCGTTCGGGACCACGAAGTAGCGCTCGTCCTCCAGGCGGTAGACGATCAGGTCCTCGATCACGCCCCCGCCCTCGTTGAGCACGAGGTTGTACTGGGCCTCGCCGACCGAGATCGCCGCGACGTCGTTCGTCACGACGCCCTGCAGCATCCCCCGGGCGCCCGGGCCGACGACCTCGACCTTCCCCAGGTGCGTGAGGTCGAAGAGCCCGACGCGCTCGCGGACCGCGCGGTGCTCCGCCAGGGCGCCCTCGTACTCGATCGGCATGAACCACCCGCCGAACGGCCCGAGCTTGGCTCCGAGCGCGCGGTGCTCGTCCTCGAGCGGCGTGTGCTTCAGCACGTCGGGCTCGTCCACGACGCGCAAGCGTAGTGCCACGGTCGCCGGCGCGCGGCCGGTCCCGGGGTGGCGGGTAGACTGGCCGCTCGATGGCAGAGTCGTACGACGTCGTCGTGATCGGTGCCGGCACCGGGGGGTACGCGACAGCCCTGCGCGCGGCACAGCTCAACCTCCGGGTGGCATTGGTGGAGCGCGACGAGCGGCTCGGGGGCACCTGCCTGATCCGGGGATGCATCCCCACGAAGGCCCTGCTGCAGTCCGCGGCCGTGCTGGACACCGTCAACCGCGCCTCGGAGTGGGGCATCAAGGCCGCCGGCGAGGCGGACTGGAGCGCGATCCGTCGCTTCCAGGACACGATCGTCGACAAGAACGTGAAGGGTCTGACCGGTCTCGTGAAGGCCCGGGGGATCGACGTCCTGCACGGGTCCGCACGCCTGACCGCCGGGCCCGGCGTGGAGGTCGACGGTCGCCGCGTGGACACGGGGCAGATCGTGCTCGCCACGGGATCGCGAGCCCGGCTCCTCCCCGACGTCCAGGTCTCGACCCACGTGATCACCAGCGACGAGGCGCTCGAGCTCGACCGGATCCCCGAATCCATCGTCGTGATCGGCGCCGGCGCCGTGGGTCTCGAGTTCGCTTCGCTCTACCGCTCCCTCGGCGCGGAGGTGACCGTCCTCGAGGCCCTCCCCCGGCTGGCCCCGCTGGAGGACGACGAGGTGTCCAAGGAGATCGCGCGCGCCTTCCGGAAGCGCGGCATCGCCACCACCGCCGGCGCATCGGTCCGGTCGGTCCGCGACACCGGGGAGAGCGCCGAGGTCGTGGTCGCTTCCGGCGACGCCGAGGAGACCGTGACCGCCGATCTGTGCCTGGTCGCGATCGGCCGCGGCCCGGTCACCGACGACCTCGGGCTGGAGGAGGCGGGCGTCACCCTCGACGAGCGCGGGTACGTCGCCGTCGACGACCACCTGCGGACCACGGCGGCCACCGTGTGGGCGGTCGGCGACGTGGCCGCGACCCCCCTGCAGCTGGCGCACGTGTCCTTCGACGAGGGGTACGCGGTCGCGGAGCGGATCGCCGGCGAGGACGTCGCGCCGATCCGGTACTCGGACGTTCCCCGGGTCACCTACTGCACGCCCGAGATCGCCAGCGTCGGCCTCACCGAGGCGCAGGCGCGCGACGGCGGCTCCGACGTCGAGGTGGCCAAGCTCGACTTCCGCGCGATCGGGAAGGCCAACATCGTGGGGGAAGGTGGCTTCGTGAAGGTCGTGGGCGACGCCGCCGACGGCACGGTCCTGGGCGTCCACATGATCGGGCCGCACGTCACCGATCTGGTCGCCGAGGCCATGCTGATCACCAGCTGGGAGGCGACGGCGCTCGAGGCCGCGGCGATGCACCATCCGCACCCCACCCTGTCGGAGGGGGTCGGCGAGGCGATGCTGAAGCTCGCCGGCAAGCCCCTGCACTCGCCGTAGAGGAGGACCGTGGCGACCGACGTGAAGAAGTCCGCACCCGCCGGCGACCGACCGCTCCCGGACGAGCGCCTGACGGAGTTCCTCTACCTGCTCAAGCTCGCCCGCTACTTCGACGAGCGCATGGAGGCGCTCTATCGGCAGGGCCGCCTCCCGGGGGCGATCTACTCGGGCCGCGGGCAGGAGGGCACGCACGTGGGCGTCGCCTCCGCGCTCGAGGAGCAGGACTCGTTGTTCCCGACGCACCGCGATCTCACGGCCCAGCTCACGAAGGGTCTCGACCTCAAGCGGGTCATGGCCCAGTTCTGGGGGCGGATCGACGGGTACACACGCGGTCGCGACGGGAACAGCCACATCGGCGACTGGGCCGGGAACCGCACGTTCACCGTGATGTCCCATCTCCCGATCGCATACCCCGTGGCCGTCGGCGCCGCCTGGGCGTACCAGCGACGGGGCGATCGCCGCGTCGCGATGGCGATCTGCGGCGACGGGGCCACCTCGAACGGTCGCTGGCACGAGAGCCTCAACTGGTCGGCCGTGTTCCGGCTCCCGGTGGTCTGGGTCGTCAACAACAACGGCTTCGCGTACTCGACGCCGAACGATCGGGAGTTCGCCGTCCCGACGATCGCCGAGCGCGCGGCGTCCTACGGCATGCCGGGCGTCCGGGTCGACGGCGGCGACGTGCTCGAGGTCTACCAGGCTGCGAGGGAAGCGGTCGACCGGGCACGGGACGGCGGCGGCCCGTCGCTGATCGAGTCGGTCTCGCTCCGCTGGCGCGGCCACGCGGGTCACGACCCGGCCAAGTACACCCCCGAACAGCTCCTCGAGGAGTTCATGGCGAACCGTGATCCCGTTCGGAACTTCGAGGAGTACCTGCTGGCGCAGGGCGTCGTCACGAAGGAGGACGTCGACGAGATCCAGGCCCGTGTCGAGCGAGCGTTCGACGAGGGGTACGAGTACGCGCTCGCCTCGCCGTTCCCCGAGCCCGGCGACGCCACCAAGGGCAACTGGGTCGAGGACGGCTACTGGACCTCGGAGCCGGGCCGTGGCGGCGGGACGGAGGCCGGATGACGGCGGCCAAGGCGAAGGCGGTCGAGGCCGGGGCGGCCGGGCACGGGGCCGAGCCCCGCGGCAAGCGCACCGAGGACGGCCAGGCGACGTACCTGATCGCCATCGCCGAGGCGTTGTGGGAGGAGATGGAGCGCGACGAGCGCGTCTACCTCCTGGGCGAGGACATCGGGGACTACGGCGGCGCGTTCAAGGTGACCGAGGGCTTCCTGGACCGCTTCGGCCCCGACCGGGTCGTGGACACCCCGATCGCCGAGGAGACGATCGTCGGGATGTCGGTCGGCTCGGCGATGGAGGGGCTGCGGCCGGTGGCCGAGTTCCAGTACGCGGACTTCATGTCGAGCGGCTTCGACGAGATCACCACGGTGCTGTCCCGCTATCACTACCGCAGCGGCGTGCCGCTGCCCGTGGTCCTGCGCGGCCCCTCCGGCGGCGGGGTGCGCGCATCCAGCTTCCACTCGATCAACCCCGAGCCGTGGTTCGCCCATGCCGGCGGCATCAAGGTGCTCTGTCCCGCGTTCCCCGCGGACGCCAAGGGGCTGCTGAAGTCGGCCGTCCGTGACGACAACCCGGTCCTGTTCCTCGAGCACAAGTGGATCTACCGGCGGATCAAGGAGCAGGTGCCCGAGGAGCCCGACTTCCTGATCCCGATCGGGCAGGCGAACGTCCGGCGCGAGGGCGACGACGTCACGATCGTCACCTATGGCGCCATGGTCCACAAGGCGCTCGAGGCGGCCGACGCGCTCGCCCAGCGCGACGTCTCCACCGAGGTCGTCGACCTGCGCACCGTCTACCCCCTCGACGAGGAGACGGTGCTGCGTTCGATCGAGAAGACCTCGCGTGCGGTCGTGCTGTCGGAGTCGTACCGCTTCGTCGGCATCGGCGCCGAGGTGTCGGCGGTGATCGCCGAGAAGGCGTTCGAGCATCTCGACGCGCCGGTGGTGCGGGTCTCACCGCCCAACCTGCCGGTGCCGTTCTCCCCCACGCTCGAGGATGCCTTCCTGCCCCAGGTCAGCGATATCGAAGCAGCCGTGGAGCGGCTGTCGGCATGGTGAGGGAGCTGCGCGGATGACGTCGATCCAGATGCCTCAGCTCGGCGAGACGATCGTCGAGGGAACCATCCTGAAGTGGCTGAAGAGCGAGGGCGACCACGTCGACCGCGACGAGCCCCTGTTCGAGATCTCGACCGACAAGGTGGACACCGAGGTGCCGTCCCCGGTCGCGGGGACGGTGACGAAGATCCTGGTCGACGAGGGCGCCACCGTGGCCGTCGGCACCGCCCTGATGGAGATCGACGACGGCACCGGCGCCGGCGCCGAGACGGCGGGGGCCGGGGCCGGGGCCGACTCTGGAGGCGATGCCGCCGTGACGGCCTCGGGAGCCGCGGGGCCTGCGGCATCGCCGGAAGCCGAGGCCCCGGCCGCGGCCACCTCCGTTCCCGCTGCCGTCGGCGGCGGGGCGGAGGCGTTGCCCGATCGGGGTCCGCGCAGCCGCATCCTGTCGCCGGTCGTGCGCCGCCTCGCGGCCGAG
Organism: Actinomycetota bacterium; assembly: GCA_036556385.1. GTDB lineage: Bacteria > Actinomycetota > UBA4738 > UBA4738 > HRBIN12 > AC-51. The sequence goes on from DATBJQ010000145.1 coordinate 43,169, forward strand.
CACGGCGTGGACCTGGCCGCGATCGCCGGGTCGGGCGACGGTGGGCGCATCACCCGCAAGGACGTGGAGGCGGCGATCGCGACGGGCGGCGGCGCGGCTGCGCCCGCGGCTCCCGCCGCCACACCGGCCGCGGCCGCCCCCCTTGCCCAGCCGGCCCCGGTGCCGTCGATCGCCGCCGCCGCAGGCGAGGACGTGCAGCCGATGACGCACATCCGCACGGCGATCGCCCAGCACATGCTCGCCTCGGTCAACGAGACCGCGCGCGCGTGGACGATGGTCGAGGTCAACGTCGAGCACCTGGTGCGGCTCCGCGCCGAGCGCAAGGACGCCTTCCTGCAGCAGCACGGCGTGAAGCTCACGTACCTGCCGTTCGTCGTCCGCGCCACGGTCGACGCCCTGCAGGCGTTCCCGACGGTGAACTCGCGGATCGACGGCGACAACGTCGTCACCCCGCGGTTCGTGAACATGGGGATCGCCGTGAGCTACGACGCGGGCCTGATCGTGCCGGTCGTGAAGAACGCCGACGTGATGAACAGCGTCGGGATCGCGCGCGCGATCGCCGATCTGGCCGCACGCGCCCGGAGCCATCAGCTGCAGCCCGACGAGGTCCAGGGCGCGACGTTCACGATCACGAACCCCGGCCCGTACGGCTCGCTCGTCAGCGTGCCCATCATCAACCAGCCGAACGTCGGGATCCTCTCGCTGGATGCGATCCAGAAGCGGCCGGTGGTGGTGGAGCAGGACGCGATCGCGGTGCGACACATGGTCTACGTGTCGATGTCGTGGGATCACCGTCTGATCGACGGCGAGATCGCCACCCGGTTCCTGGCGCGGATCAAGCTGAACCTCGAGACGTGGGACTTCGCCGAGGACCTCGGCCTCTAGGCGATGCCCCGTCCCTGCTGGCTCCTGGAGCCCGAGCGCCCCGTCCCGTACGACACGGCCAACACGGCGATGCACGAGCTCGCCGACCGGCGGCTCGCCGGGCAGATCCCCGACGTCCTGGTGCTGCTGCAGCATCCGCCCGTGTTCACGGCGGGACGGCGCGCGAAGCCCGACGAGCTGCTGTGGGACGAGCCCACCGTCGAGGCGCGCGGCGGCCTCGTTCGTCGGATCGACCGCGGCGGTTCGTTCACCTTCCATGGGCCCGGCCAGCTCGTCGGCTACCCGATCTTGGACCTCGGGGTCCGCCCCGACGTGGGCGACTACCTGCGGCGGCTCGAGGAGGCGGTGATCCGCGCCGGCCACGACCTGGGCGTGGAGCTGGAGCGGCGGCCCGATGTCCAGACCGGCGTCTGGCGGGGGGATCGGAAGCTCTGCGCGATCGGCGTGCGCCTGCTGCGGACGCGGATCACGCTGCACGGGTTCGCCGCGAACTGCGACGTCGATCTGTCCTGGTTCGAGGGGATCGTCGCGTGCGGTCTCCCGGAGCACGGCGTGACGTCGTTGACGGCGCTGCTCGGCCGTCGGGTCACGCCCGAGGAGCTCCGGCCCTCGCTCCGCGGACACCTCGCCGAGGTGTTCGACCTTGCGCTGCGGCCCGCGCCCGCCGAGATCGCGACGATGTTCGCGGCGGCCGCGGATGTCGCCTGAGGTCCACCCCGCCGCGGCGGTCGGCTTCGGGCGCTCGGCCGACGCCTACGAACGCGGCCGCCCCGGGTTCCCGATGGATGCGATCGGGCTCGTGGCCGACCGTCTCGGGCTCCGGCCCGGCGTCACGGTGCTGGACCTCGGCGCCGGCACCGGCAAGCTGTCGGCCGACCTGCGGGCGACCGGCGCGACGGTCCTCGCGCTGGAACCCGTCGCCGCGATGCGCGCCGCCCTGGTCGCCTCCCTCCCCGACGTGGTGGCGATCGGGGGCGTCGCGGAACGGGTCCCTCTGGCCGACGGATGCCTGGACGCGGCCGCGGCCGCGCAGGCCTTCCACTGGTTCGACCCGGACGCGACGATCCGCGAGCTCCACCGCGTCCTCCGCCCCGACGGCGGGCTCGGACTGGTCTGGAACGTCCGTGACGAGGACGACCCGCTCCAGGCTTCGCTCAGCGGGATCGTGGCCCCCCACCGCGGGGACGCCCCCGCCTACCGCGGCGCGCGGTGGCGCGACGTCTTCGCCGACAGCGAGCTCTTCCGGCCCCTCGAGCGATCGTCGTTCCGGCACGAGCAGCGTCTGTCGGCCGACGGCGTGGTGGACCGGATCGGCTCGATCAGCTTCATCGCGGCGCTCGATCCTCCCGAGCGCGACGTGGTGACGGCGCAGGTGCGTCACCTGCTCGGGCGGCGCACGGAGGTGGTCCTCCCGTATCGCACGGACGTGTGGATCACCCGCCGGGCGGGCTGAAACGCTCCGTTCCGGGGCTCAGGAGCTGCGGCGGCGGATCACGCCCAGCATCACCAGCACGCTGATGAACCCGACGATCGACGCCACGAAGAAGGCGGTCTGCTCCGCCTCGATCTCGGAGTTCGCGAACGCCGTCCCGATCGCCAGGCCGGCGAGCCCGACCCCAGCCCCCACGACGAGCGCGAGCACCGCTTCGAGTCGATGGCCGGCCGGGAGGCTCAGGGCGACGACCCCCGTCAGCACCGGGGCCAGCCCGATCAGGAACAAGGAGCCGTTGACCGTCAGGGTCTCCATGCTGAAGAGCGTCGTCCCCGGCACGCCGCGCCGCAAGGGCCTCCACGGAACCGCAACGTGGACGTCACCCGAACGCGACGCTCGCAGGCAGGGTCCGGGCTCAGGCGTCGGCCACGATCGCGTACCGGGGCCGGCGCGTCAGCCAGCCGAGCGGCCATCCATCCCGCAGCTCGATCGCCCACTCGACGTCCCGGAGCCGGATCACCTGGACGCGGGTCCATCCGGCCTCGTCGACCGCCCTCACGAAGGGCATCGGGCTGGTGACCCCCCGGAGCGGGAGGCGCTCCAGGATCTCGGGCGGGTACTCGGCGTGATGATCCTCGCCGAGACCGCGGAGGCGGCGGAGCGCCGCCGCGAGGGCGTCCTGCACGACGACCCACGGTCCCTCCCCCGCCCACGATCCCTCGAGCAGGACGAGCCGCCCTCCCGGCTCGGTGGCCGCCCGCCAGGCGCGGAAGGCGCCCACGGGATCCGGCAGGGTCCAGGCGACATGCCGTTCGACGACGGCATCGAACGGCCCGGACGGAGGCTCCTCGGCCCGGCCGTGGACGAACGTGACGTCGACACCGCGCTGAGACGCTTTCGCCCGAGCGCGCTCGAGCATGCTTTCGGACAGGTCCAGCCCCGTGACCTCATGTCCGAGCTCGGCGGCCAGCAACGACATCGCGCCCGTGCCGGCGCCGACGTCCAGGACCCGGGCGGGTGCGGGGGGCAGCAACGACGTGAGCACGGCCCGCCAGGCGGCCGCCTCGGTCGGATCCGATGCCGCGTGTCCGACGGAAGCGTCGTAGGTGGAGGCGTCGCGATCCCACCATGCCCGCACGCTGTCGTGGAGCTCGCTCACAGGGCCTCAGAACAGCGCGGCCGCCAGCCGCCGACGGTACTCGGCCACCAGCTCGTCGTCCTCGCCCAGGACGGAGAAGACCGTGACCATCGCCGCCCGAGCGGCGTCGCGGTCGTCCTGCAGGGTCGATGCCATGCCGTCGAGCGCCTCGCGCCACCGTCCCTGCGCGGCGAGTCGCTTCGCGTCCGGGAGGGTCCCCTCCCCGGGCTCGTCGACCCACCCACGGACCTCGAGCTCGGCATGGAGCCGCTCGGCCTCGGGATCTGGCAGGAACCGCGCGACGAGCGGGCGGGCGTCGTCGTCGTCGCCCCGCTCGATCAGCACACGGGCCAGCCCCAGGGCGGCATCCCGGTTCTCGGGGTCCTTGGCGAGCGCCTCGCGGAACCCGGCCTCCGCTCCGTCGAGATCGCCGGACTCGAGCACCGCCTCGGCCTGATCGGCCTCAAGATCCGCCTCGGTGGGCAGGATCGAGTCGAGGAACCGGCCGATCTCCGCCTCGGGGTAAGCGCCGATGAACATGCTGACGGGCTGGCCGTCCCGGAAGGCAACCACGGTGGGGATGCTCTGGCTCTGGACGGCCTGGAGGAGGGCCTGGCCGACGCCGGTGTTGTCGACGTCCACCTTCGCCAGTAGGAACGCGCCCTCACGATCGGCGGCCGCCTTCTCGAGGAGCGGGCCAAGCGTCCGGCACGGGCCGCACCAGGCGGCCCAGAGGTCGACGACGACGGGGCGCTCCTTCGAGCCCTCGATCACGACCTGCTCGAAGTTCGCGTCGGTCACCTCGACGACGTGGTCTTCGATCGTGCTCATGCGTGGTGGGCCTTCCGGTCGGTGGTCGGGGACGATCCCCCGTCAGTGTCGGCGACGATCCCGGATGCGACAACGCGATCGGCCCTCCCGCCGGTCGTCGGGGTGCCCCGGAACCCGCGGAGCCGCAGCGCGTTCAGGACCACCGTGATGCTCGAGACCGCCATCGCCCCCGCCGCCCACATCGGGTTCAGCACCCCGAGCACGGCCAGCGGGATCATCACGACGTTGTAGACGAACGCCCAGAAGAGGTTCTCCTGGATCGTCCGGTAGGTGCGGCGAGCCAGCGCGATCGCGTCGGGGACCGACACGAGCGACCCGCTCAGCAGCGTGACGTCGGCCGCAGCGATCGCGACGTCGGTGCCGCTGCCGATCGCGATCCCCACGGTGGCCTGCGCGAGCGCGGGCGCGTCGTTCAGGCCGTCCCCCACGAAGGCCACGCGCTGACCCGCGCCCTGCAGGCGGCGGACCTCCTCCACCTTGCCGTCGGGGAGCACCTCTGCCGACACGGCATCGATGCCCACGCGGGCCGCGATCGCCTCCGCCGTGGGACGTCGGTCCCCGCTGACGATCGCGACCTCGAGCCCCAGGTCGCGGAGATGGTCGACCGCCTCACGGGCCTCCGGCTTGACGGTGTCCTCCACCGCGACCAGGCCGCGCGGAGCGCCGTCCCGCCACACGGCGAACGGCGTGAGGCCGTCCCGCGCAAGCTCGTCGGCGCGCTCGCCGAGCGCCGCCGGGACACCCGTCGGACGTCCGACGCGCACCTCCGCGCCGTCCACGATCGCCGTGGCTCCCGCCCCAGGCTGGACCGCCCACGAGGAGGCCGGCGGGATGACGACCCCCCACGCGGCCGCGCCGTCGACCACGGCCCTCGCGATCGGGTGCTCGGAGCCCGCCTCCGCGGCGGCAGCCCACGCCAGCACCTGCCGGTCCGCGACGCCGTCAACCGGGAGCACCCGGGCGAGCCGCATCGATCCGGTCGTGACGGTCCCCGTCTTGTCGAGCAGCACGGTGTTGAGGTCGCGGGCGGTCTCGAAGACCTCGCCGCCGCCGAACAGGATGCCGAGCTGGGCGGCGCGCCCCGTCCCCACCATGATCGCCGCCGGCGTCGCCAGTCCCAGGGCGCAGGGACAGGCGATCAGGAGCACCGCGGTCGCGTGCAGGAGCGCGGTGCCGGGCGAGCCGTCACCGACCAGGATCCACCCGGCGAACGTCGCCGCCGCGAGCGCCAGGACGATCGGAACGAAGACCGACGAGATCCGGTCCGCCAGACGCTGGACCGGCGCTTTCGACCCCTGCGCCGACCGCAACAGGCGGGCGATCTCCGCCAGCTTCGTGTTGGCGCCCACCTTCGTGACGAACACGACGAGCCGTCCGTGCCCGTTGATCGAGGCCCCGACGACCTCGTCACCCGGCGCGACGTCGACCGGGACCGACTCACCCGTCAGCAGCGAGAGGTCCACCCACGAGGTCCCCTCCTTCACGACACCGTCGGCGGGGATCTTCTCGCCGGGTCGAACGACCGCGCGCATGCCGGGCAGGAGCTCGTCGATCGCGATCGTCCGCTCGCTCCCGTCCCCTTCCAGGACCGTGGCCCGCTTGGCGCCGCGCTCGAGCAGCGCCCGGGAGGCGTCCGCGGCCGACGCCCGGGCACGAGCTTCGATCGTGCGGCCGGCGAGGATCAGCGTGATGATCACGGCGCCGGTGTCGAAGTAGTGCGCCACGTCCTCCGTGGCCCCCATCGCACTCCCGAACGCGGCATCGAGCACCACCCAGGCGCTGTACCCGTACGCGGCGAGGGACCCGAGCGCGACCAGCGTGTCCGTCGTGGTGGTGCCGTGGCGCGCCGCTCGGGCGGCACCGGCGAGGAACGGCCAGCCAGCCCAGAACTGCACCGGGGTCGCGAGCGCGAACGCGAGCCACATCGAGCCGTCCCAGCGAGCGACCGGTCCTCCCAGGAACGGGAAGCTGAGGAACACGATCGCCACGGTCAGCGGCGCCGCGACCACGAGGCGACGCCGGTACCAGCGCTCCTCGTCGCGCGGGGATCGCCGGTCGTCGTGCGGCACAGCGACGTAGCCGGCGCCCCGGACCGCGCGGAACAGGTCGTCCACGCGCTCCATCGAGCCGCGCACGGTCGCGGTGCGCATCGCCAGGTTCACGGCCGCCGCGTCGACACCGTCGACGCGCACCAGGGCGGCCTCGACCTTCTGCACGCACGACGCGCAGGTCATCCCCTCGATGTCGAGGACGACCTCACGCTCCGCGGTCCTCCCGCCCGTCGAGGCTCCCGCCGTGGTCACTTGCCCGAGAACCGTTGGACGGCGGCCATCAGCTCGCCGATCTTCGCCTCGCCGTCGCCGCGCTCGATGCTGTCCGCGACGCAGTGCCGAACGTGATCGTCCAGCATCCCGAAGCCAACCGCTCGCAGCGCCGCCACCACCGAGTTGACCTGCGTCAGGATGTCGAGGCAGTACTCGTCGCGCGCCACCATCCGCTGCAGACCGCGCACCTGCCCCTCGATCCTGCGCAATCGGGTCCCGATCTCGTCCTTGTTCATCGCGTAGCCGTGCACCGCTCACCCCTCCATGCCGCGCTCCGACGGATCGCGGCGCAGGAACCCCTCCGGACCCGACCGGAACCGCTCGAGACACCCGACGGAGCAGAAGTAGTAGGTCTGGCCCTGGTGCTCCCACGCCCCCGCCGCCGTCTCGGGGGTCACCTCCATCCCGCAGACGGGATCGGTCATCTCGCCCTCCTTCCTCGCGCCGGACGGTCGTCCCACTCACCATACCCCCCCTGGGTATCTTCCGACATCCGAGGACGGGCCTTCCGGCCGGGGACCGGACCGTTGACCCGGAGTAGACTCGCGGGACGGTGCGAGGGAGTGCGGGATGTCCGCGCAGGTGACCGAGGCGGCCCCCGAGGCGCTCGGCCTCACGGGTGACGATCTGCTGGCGATGTACCGCGCCATGCTCACGGCACGCCTGATCGACGAGGCCGCGCTGCGGCAGAACCGGATGGGGCGTGCGCCGTTCGTCGTCCCGGTGAGCGGGCACGAGGGCTGTCAGATCGGCACGGGCTGGGCGCTGCGGCCGGGCACCGACGTGTGGGTCCCCTACTACCGCGATCTGGGGATCGTGCTGCGTGCCGGCCTGACCCCGTACGAGTTCTTCCTGGGGCTGTTCTCGAAGGCCGACGACCCCTCGTCGGGCGGCCGGCAGATGCCGAACCACTGGGGATCGCGACGCCTGAAGATCCTGAGCCATTCCTCCCCGATCGCCACGCAGGTCCCGCACGCCGCCGGGATCGCCTACGCGGCTCGCTACCGGGGCGACGACGTGGTCGTCGGGTGCTGGTTCGGCGAGGGCGCCACCAGCGAGGGCGATTGGCACGAGGGGGTCAACTTCGCCGCGATCCATCGACTGCCCGTGATCTTCGTCTGCGAGAACAACGAGTACGCGATCAGCGTCCACCAGACGAAGCAGATGGCGGTGCGCGACGTGGCCACGCGGGCCGACGGGTACGGGATCCCGGGCCGCGTCGTCGACGGCAGCGACGTGCTCGCGTGCTACGCGGCGATGCGGGAGGCGCACGACCGGGCTCGCGCCGGCGAGGGACCGACGCTGGTCGAGTGCAAGACGTACCGCTTCCTCCCCCACACCTCCGACGACGACGACAAGACCTACCGCAGCCGCGAGGAGGTCGAGGAGCACCGCCACCACGACGCGCTGATCCGGTTCGGCGCCCTGCTGCGCGAGCGGGGGATCCTGGACGACGCGGGCGCCGAGGAGCTCCGGGACCAGCTCAAGGACGAGATCGACGCCGCGATCCAGGCCGCGTGGGATGCGCCGGACCCGGACCCGCAGACCGCCCTGCGCCACGTGTTCGCGGAGGACGGTCCGTGACCGAGAAGAACCTGGTCACGGCGATCCGCGACACCCTGCACGAGGAGATGGCCGAGGACGATCGCATCGTCCTGCTCGGCGAGGACGTCGGGGCCCGCGGAGGTGTGTTCAAGGTGTCCGAGGGCTTCCTGGACGAGTTCGGCCCGGGGCGCGTGATCGACACCCCGTTGGCCGAGTCCGGGATCGTCGGGATCGCGATCGGCATGGCGATGGATGGGCTGCTGCCGATCGCCGAGATCGAGTTCGCCGACTTCATCCACCCGGCGTTCGATCAGATCGTCTCCGAGGCGGCGCGCATGCGCTACCGGACCGCCGGCGACTGGGGCGTGCCGATGGTGATCCGGGCCCCCTGTGGGGGCGGGATCCACGGAGCCCTGTACCACTCCCAGTCGATCGAGGCCTTCTACGCCCACGTGCCCGGGCTGAAGGTCGTGATGCCGTCGACGCCGGCGGACGCGGCCGGGCTCCTGCGGACCGCGATCCGCGACCCTGACCCCGTGCTCTTCCTGGAGCACAAGAAGTGCTACCGGCTGATCACGGGCGACGTGCCCGACGGCGCCGACCTGATACCGCTGGGGCCGGCCGACGTGAAGCGCGGCGGCGACGACCTCACGGTCGTGTCCTACGGGTACGAGCTGCATCGGTGCCTCGACGCGGCCGAGCGACTCGCGACCGAGGAAGGGATCGAAGCCGAGGTGGTCGACGTCCGGACGCTCGCCCCGCTCGACACCGAGACGATCCTGGCCTCCGTGCGCAAGACCTCGAAGGTGGTCGTGGTCTACGAGGACAACCGGACCTACGGCGCGGGCGCCGAGATCGCCGCCACGATCGCGGAGGAGGCGTTGTTCGACCTCGACGCGCCGATCGTGCGGATCGGTGGCCCCGACATCCCCGCGATGCCCTACGCGGCGGCGCTCGAGCACTTCTACATGGAGCCGGAGCCCGACCGGCTCGTGCGGGCGATGCGCGACCTCGCGCGGAGCTGAACGCCGACTGCCCCTTGGGGGTTCAGAGCCCCCTGACCAGGCCCGATAACCCCTTCAGCGTGTCCGAACACACCACCGCCTCGCCCCCTCCGAGACGGTCGAGCGGCCCGCGCGACCTCCTGGTCGTGGGGGTGCTCGTCGCCGTCGTCTTCGGCCTGGGCTTGGCGTTCGACGCGTTCGATCTGATCGGCGACCTGCTGGTGGACTGGGCCTACCAGGACGAGTCGATCGCGCTGGCCCTCATGCTGATCGTCGGCCTGTCGATCGTGACGCTCCGCCGCTCGGCGCAGGCTCGACGCGAGCGCGCGCTGCGTCACGACACCGAGGCGACGGCCGCCCGCACCGAGGCCCGGTTCCGGACGATCGTCGAGCGTGTCCCCGCGGTCGCGTACGTCTGGGACTCGGCCGACGACCGCGAGAGCTCGCCCGCCACGTACATCAGCCCACAGATCGGATCCCTGCTGGGCTACACGTCGGACGCCTGGCTCTCCGACCCGCACGCCTGGAGCGACCGCGTGCACCCCGAGGACGTCTCGCGGGTCCTCGCCGGGTGGTGCGAGGCGAGCGCCCGTGTCGATGTCTTCGCCGCCGAATACCGGCTGCGCCGGGCGGACGGTCGATGGGTCTGGATCCGGGACGAGGCGAACCCGGTGGGTGTGGGCGACCGCGGCCGACAGATCTACCAGGGCGTGATGTTCGACATCACCGAGCGACGGGAGGCGGAGCAGCGGCTGCGCGACCTGGAGCACCGCTGGCGCACGCTGCTCGAATCGCTGCCCGTGACGGCGTTCACGATCGAATACGACCTGGCCGACCCCGCCGTGCTCCACAGCTGGTGGGTCGCCCCGGGGATCCGCCGGCTGGTGGGGGTCCCTCCGGAGGAGTGGACGGCGGACCGTGACTCGTGGGCGAGCCATCTGCACCCCGACGACCGCGAGGGGGCGCTCGCCGCGTGGCGGGCCGACATGCAGGACGGCGGCTCGCGCGACGCCCAGTACCGACTCGTGCATCGGGATGGACGGTCGGTGTGGGTCCGCGAGCAGACCGCCGTCGTCGTGCAGGACGGACGGCTGCGCGCCGACGGCGTGTTCATCGACGTCACGGAGCAGCGCGAGGCCGAGGCGGCGCTCGGCCACGCCGAGGCCCGCTACCAATCGCTCGTGGAGCAGCTCCCCGTGGCCGTCTACACCGACGCGGTGGACGAGTTCTCGACCGCCCTGTACATCAGCCCGCGCTACGAGGCTCTGACCGGGTACGCACCCGAGCAGCGGCTGTCCGACCCGGAGCTCTGGGTCCGGATGCTGCACCCGGAGGACCGCGACGCCGTCCTGGCCGAGTCCGAGCGCACGAACGCCACGGGCGAGCCCTTCGACATCGAGTACCGGATCGTCGCCGCGGACGGCCACACCGTCTGGCTCCACGACCACGCGATGCTCGTGGAGGAGGCCGGTGGTCGTCGGGTGTGGCAGGGCGTGCTGCAGGACATCACGGAGCGACGGCTGGCGCAGGACGCGTTGAGCGACACGCAGCGCCGCTACCAGACCCTCGTCGAGCACATCCCGGCGATCACGTACATCGACGACACCCGGACGGGCACGATCGTCTACGCCAGCCCTCAGCTCGTCGAGCTGCTCGGCTACTCGACCGACGAATGGAACGCTCGCTACCCGGAGATGCTGCATCCGGACGACCGAGCGAGGGTGCTCGAAGAGGATCACCGGGCGGAGGTCACGGGCGAGGACTTCCGGGTTCAGTACCGCGTCGTCAAGAAGGACGGCGAGGTCGTGTGGGTCGGCGACGAGGCCGTCCTGATCCGTGGCGACGACGGGGCTCCCCTGTACTGGCAGGGGGTCATGTTCGACCTCACCGAGACCAAGGCGGCCGAGGCTCGGCTGCGGGAGGCCGAGGAGCGGTACCGCGGCATCGTGGAGCACGTCCCCGCCGCGATCTACGTGGACCGTGCGGACCGGTCGATGGAGACGATCTACGTGAGCCCTCAGATCGAGGAGATCGTGGGCGTCACCCCCGAGGAATGGATGGCCGACCCCGAGCTGTGGATCCACATGATGGAGGACGAGGACCGCGACGCCGTCGTGGCCGGGTACCTGAGAGCCGCCGAGACGGGCACGCCGTGGCACGCGGAGTACCGCCTCCGCCGCCGTGACGGGCGCATCATCTGGGTGCACGACGAGACGACCTTCCTGCACGACGAGCACGGGGCCCCGAGCTTCATGCAGGGGGTGATCTACGACGTGACGGAGCGCAAGCTCGCCGAGCAGGCGCTGCGCGAGTCCGAGCGCCGCGAACGGGACGCCGCCGAGCGGCTGCGCGCCCTCGACGAGATGAAGAACACGTTCCTCGCCGCCGTGAGTCACGAACTGCGGAGCCCGCTCACGTCGATCCTGGGACTGTCCCTGACGCTCGAACGGACCCCGACCCTGACGGACGTGGACCGCGACGATCTGCTGCACCGCTTGGCCGCGAACGCCCGCAAGCTGGATCGCCTGCTCAAGGACCTGCTCGACATCGACCGGCTCAACCGCGGGATCGTGGAGCCGCAGCTGCGCCAGACCGACGTCGGGGCCCTCGTTCGCCGGACGATCGAGAGCCTCGACCAGCTGGCCGGGCGGGAGGTCGCCTCCTACACCGAGGCCGTGGTGATCCCCGTGGACGCTCCGAAGGTGGAACGGATCGTCGAGAACCTGGTCCTGAACGCCGCACGTCACACGCCCGCCGACCGGCGGATCTGGGTCCGTGTGGAACCCTGGGAGGGCGGCGCCCTCCTGTCGGTCGACGACGACGGCCCCGGCGTCCCCGAGGATCTCCGGGCGGAGATCTTCGACCCCTTCCGACAGGGACCGAGCGCGTCGACCCACGCCCCGGGAACGGGGATCGGGCTCTCGCTCGTGGGGCGGTTCGCGGAGATGCACGGCGGGCGCGCCTGGGTCGAGGAGCGCGTCGGCGGGGGGGCCTCCTTCCGGGTCGCGCTGCCCGGCGAGCGTCCGGATCCCACGGCGGGGAACGGCTCGGCCCTCGACGGGCTCGCGGCGAGCACCGCCGAGGTCCACTGATCGGGGCGAAGGGTCCCGTCGCCGTAGACTCGGTGACGGCCATGCCCGACCGCGACCACAACCCGGCGAAGCGACGGCTCCACCTGCCGATCGTCGGTGTGACGAACGGCCCGGCCACCGCCACCGGGGTGAACGCGCGCGGCGAACGCAAGCCACCGTGGCTGAAGGTGCGGCTCGCGAGCGGACCGAACCACGCCGAGCTCAAGGGACTGATGCGCGGGCTCGACCTCCACACCGTCTGCGAGGAGGCGATGTGCCCCAACATCGGGGAATGCTGGGAGGAGCGCGAGGCCACCTTCCTGATCCTGGGGGCGAAGTGCACGCGCCGGTGCGGCTTCTGCGACGTCATGACGGCGAAGCCCGATCCGGTCGACGAGGACGAGCCGGCCCGGATCGCCGATGCCGTCCGCACCCTGGGCCTGCGGCACGTCGTGCTGACGGGCGTCGCTCGCGACGACCTGCCCGATGGCGGGGCGCGGATCTGGGCCGCCGCCGTGCGAGCGGTACGGGAGGCGGTCCCCGGGATCGGCGTCGAGGTGCTCCCGAGCGACTTCAAGGGAGGCGGGCGGGACCTTGGAACCGTCCTGGACGCCCGGCCCGACGTGTTCGCCCACAACCTCGAGACCGTGGAGCGGCTCCACGACCGGATCCGTCCGGCCTTCGGGTACCGCCGCAGCCTCGACGTGCTCCGGATCGCCGCCGACCATCACCCCGGGCTCGTGACGAAGTCCAACCTGATCCTGGGGATGGGTGAACGACCCGACGAGGTCCGGGGAGCGATGGAGGATCTCCGCGAGGCCGGGGTCGCCCTCCTGACCATGGGCCAGTACCTGCAGCCGACCCCGTTCCACCTCCCCGTGGACCGATGGGTCACCCCCGAGGAGTTCGCGGAGCACAAGCGGACGGGCGAAACGCTGGGGATCCCGCACGTCGAGGCGGGCCCGCTGGTCCGGTCGAGCTTCCACGCCGG
>DATBJQ010000146.1:0-18221 GCA_036556385.1 Actinomycetota bacterium
TGCTGGTGCGCGAGCGTCGAGATGAACCATTGACGGCTCGTGATCACCTCCAGCGGGCGCGATCCGTTCTCGTAGAACTTCACGGTGTGCCGGACGGGCTCCGGCTCACCCACCAGCCACCCCCCGTCCCGCAGGAGCTCCGCGATCCGCTTGCGGGCCCGCTCGGGCGGCAGCCCGGCCAGGGCGCCCATCGCGGCGTTCGCCGCGGAGGCGTCGCGGCTCTCCCACCCGGGCTCGCCGAACCGTCCCTCGATCAGGGTGCCGTCCTTGCGGAGCACGACGCGCGACGGCAGGCCGAGCTCGCGCCACCACACGACGTCGGTGACGTCGCCGAAGGTGCAGATCTGGGCGGCGCCGGTCCCCTTCTCGGGGTCGGCCAGCCCGTGCGCCACGACGGGCACCGGCACGCGGAACAGGGGCGTCAACGCCGTGCGGCCCACCAGCTCGGCGTAGCGCTCGTCGTCGGGGTTCACCACGAGGGCCACGCACGCCGGGATCAGCTCGGGACGCGAGGTCTCCACCACGACCCGCCCCGTCCCGTCCTCGAGGTCGAACGCGATCCGGTGGTAGCGGCCGTCGATCTCGCGATCCTGGACCTCCGCCTGCGCCACGGCCGTCTGGAAGTCGACGTCCCACATCGTGGGCGCCTCGGCCTTCGAGGCGAGCCCCTTCGCCAGCAACCGGAGGAACGAGCGCTGGGAGGCACGGCGGGCCCGCTCCCCGATCGTCGTGTACGTGTACGACCAGTCCACCGAGAGCCCGACCAGCCGGAACAGCGACTCGAACGCCTTCTCATCCTCCGTCGTCAGCCGCTCGCACAGCTCGATGAAGTTCCCGCGGGACACGGCGACGGGGTCGTCGTCCGGGCGCTCCAGGCGCGTGACGTCGAAGTCCGGGTCGTAAGGCAGGGACGGGTCGCACCGGACCCCGAAGTAGTTCTGCACGCGACGCTCGGTGGGCAGGCCGTTGTCGTCCCATCCCATCGGGTAGAAGACCTCGAGGCCGCGCATGCGCCGGTAGCGCGCGATCAGATCCGTGTGCGTGTAGGACATCACGTGGCCGACGTGCAGCGCGCCGCTGGCCGTCGGCGGGGGTGTGTCGATCGAATACACGCGGTCGCGCGGTTGCGACCGGTCGAACCGGTAGGTGCCCGAGGCCTCCCACCACTCGCCCCACTTGGCCTCCAGGCCGTCGAGCGACGGCTTGTCCGGGACGCTCATGGGGGCAGAGTCTACGGAACGCCCTCAGGAGCTTCGGTGCGCGCTGGCAGCGTCACGCCGCCGATCCGCGCGTTGAGGAACTGGCCCCACACGAAGAGGCGGGCCAGCAGGTACAGGTACAGCAGGATCACGATCGCGATCCCGAGCCCGCCGTACAGGTCGTCGACGCGCCCCAGCCGCCCGGCGAAGTAGACGTCCGTGGCGACGGCGAGGGCGCGCACGCCGATCGCCAGGAGCGCGGCTCCGGGCACGACCGGGAGCCACGCCGCCCCGCGGTGCGGCAGGTACCGCATCGGGACCAGGATCACGATGAACGTGACCACGGTGAGCAGCACGAACATCACCAGGTCGAGGAGGAGGCCACCCGCGAACAGCCCGGGCACCACCACCTGGATCGCGAACGCGATGAACACGACACCGATGAACGACGCGGTGCCCCGCACGGTCGTCTTGACCCCGCCGATCGGCAGACCCCAGGCGATCGTCGAGATCAGGATCACCGACCGCACGCCGCTGCGGGCGGCCCACACGGTCAGCCAGGCACCCAGCACGAGGAGCCACCATCGCGCCGCCCCCGCCTCGTTGACCGCCTGGGCGATCGTCGTGGCCATCGCGGCCGACAGACCCGAGTCGTGGGCGACCTGCTCCGGGTCCTTCCCGCTCACGTCGGAGACGATCCCGAACAGGCTGATCAGGAACAGCAGGAACGGCAGCTCGAACAGGAAGATCCGGTAGGCGAGCCCCCCCGACAGCAGCGGACCGCCGCGACGCCGGTCCATATCCCAGGTGTCGTAGGCGATCTGCACCCAGCCGCGATGCGCGCGCTCCTGTTCGAAGCGGACACGCGCCTGCCCTTCGAGCTCCCCCGCGCGTGCCCGGAGCCGCTCGATGCGTTCGCGAGCGCGGCCCGAGGCGGCATCGTCGGGTGGGGCCGGCTCCTCCGGCGTGGTCGAGCCCCGGTCGTCCACGGGCTACCCCGTGTCGGCGGGGCGCAGCGCCTCGGCCGTGCGCCACACGGCCAGCTCGTAGAGGCCGACGAGGAGCACGAGCAGCAGGAACCCCCAGATCGACAGGTCGAGCCACCAGAACAGGACCACGGCGACGATCGCGCCGGCCAGCATCAGCAGGTCCCGGTGCCCAGCCACCCACTGCGCGGCCGGCCCGGCCTCCGTGCCCTGCACCATGCCCGCCGCGGTGCCGAACACCTCCGCCGCGCCGGCGCGGACCCGCTCCGCCCACGGGTACGGACCCGTCAGCAACGCGATCACGATCACGAGCAGCGCGAGGCCGAGCAGCAGCGCCGACGAACGGAGGAACCCGCCGAGGATGACGTCGGCGGCGGCCCGCACGGCCGCCCGCGCCTCCGGCCTCGCGGAGTCGACCAGGCGGTCGACCGCGACGATCGCGGACCGGCGCTCCAGCACGATCACGACCGCGGAGGCGGTCATCAGCTGCAGCAGGGTGCGTCGCCGCCGTTGGGACAGGGCCAGCGCGCCGGCCGATGCGAGGATGAACAGCACCACGAAGAGCACGATCAGGCGATCGAACGTATCCACCGTGGTCTGGAGCTCGGCCAGCGTGTCGGAGTCGTACACGGCGATCGTCCCGAAGTTGTCGGGAAGGTCCACGCCGAGCGTCGACTCGAGCTGGTTGATCGCCTCGCTCGGGATCATCTCGGGGGTGATCTCGGGGAAGGTCACGGTCCGGCCGACGAGCTGGGAGATCAGCCCGCTCAGGCCCTTGAGGACCTCGTTCACGAGCGGGAGGGTGTTGATCACGACCTTCCCGTCGCTGATCTGCACCACGCCCTCGGTGTCCCCGTTCAGGACGGCCTTGATCTGCGCGTGCGCCACCCGGTTGGCCTCGGCCCAGAGGTTCTGGAACGCGTCGCTCGCCAGGAGCTTCTCCACCTGGTCACGGACCAGATCGCGCACCGACTGCGTGATGGGCCCGGCGAGGAAAGCGAGCCGTTCGTCGAAGTTGCCGAGCGCCGTGGACAGCCGTCCTTGGACGTCCAGAGCCATGAACGCCTCGTCGGTCAGCCGCGCGGCCAGGTAGGCCTGGACCGCGGGCTGCTGCGCGACCTCCGACACGACCTCGACGTACCGGTCGGTGTCGCTGAGGGTGCGTCGCGTGTAGACGCCCGGCATCGACGCCGCCAGGCTGAGGAGCGCCACGACCAGCAGGACGACGGTGAAGACGGTGCGGAGCTTGGAGCGCCGTTCGCCGCGGACCCGCTCCTCCAGCTCGTCGCGCTGCTCGCGGAGGGCGCGGTTCTCCTCTTCCAGCTGCTCTTTCGTCCGACCCTCGCCCTGCTCGTCGCTCATGCCGCCACGGCTTCCTTCCCGGCGTGGCGCACCGCGAACGCGAGCGCGATCTGGGCGAAGCCCCGGAAGATCGCCATGAACCCGACCCACAGCAGGATCAGCTCGGCCCGCGCCGGGAAGTAGCGCTGCGAGACCCAGAACGCCAACAGGATCTCCAGGATCCCCACCGTGAGCCCCAGCCACCACAGGTCGTTCTCGGGCTTCGAGATGATCGACCGGGTGATCTCGAACGCCCCCATCAGCACCAGCAGGAGCCCCAGCACCGAGGCGAGCGCGTAAAAGGTGTTGAACGGCTCGAAGAAGCTCCAGATCGCTCCGATCAAGAACACGGCGCCCAGGATGAAGTGGAACCATCTCCAACCACCTTGGACCGCCGTGCCCATCATGAACTCGTTCACGCCCGCGCCCAGGAACAGCGCGCCGATCAGGAACCCGACCGCCGCAACCGACGTGTAGTTGAAGCGCAGGACGATGAAGGCGATCAACAGCCACAGGATCCCGGTGAGCAGCAGCAGCCACCAGACCCTCGAGGCATCCTTCGCGAACATCCGCTCCTCAGACTGCATCCACGGCTCCTTTCGCACAGGGTGGATGACGGCCGCATTCTCGCCCACGGGACCGGCGGATGCCAGCTTCGCGGGTGTCGGCCTGCGCGCCACCCCTCACGGTGAGCCTTGCGCGGGAGCGGGTGTGTGTGAGAGAACACTCCCCGCCGCGGCCCTGCCGCGCCGGACACGGAAGGATCCACCATGAGCGTCGCATCCACGCGGCCTGCCCTGCCCGACGCCGAGTACCTGCCGCACCTGACGCTCGAAGAGCGGGTCGCACGCGGCAAGGCACTGCGCAAGCAGGCTCCCCACGACCTGCACCGGCGGTGGACGCCGTCCGATCAGCGAGCAGACCCGATCGCGATCCTCGAGCGGCAGTCTGCCGAGCGGATCCCGGAGCTGATCCCGATCCGGTACGGCCGCATGAGCACCTCGCCCTTCGCCTTCTTCAGGGGTGGCGCTGCGATCATGGCGGCCGATCTGGCAGGGACACCGGTCTCCGGGCTCACCGCGCAGCTCTGTGGCGACGCCCACCTGATGAACTTCGGCTTGTTCGAGACACCTGAGCGCTCGCTGATCTTCGGGCTGAACGACTTCGACGAGACGCTGCCGGGTCCGATCGAATGGGACCTGGAACGCCTCGCCTCGAGCATCGAGATCGCAGGGAGGGACCTCGGGTTCACGGAGTCCGAGCGCGAGGCTGCCGTGCTGGCGACGGTGCGCTCCTACCGCGAGGCGATGCTCGCGTTCGCGGATCAGCGCGATCTGGAGGTCTGGTACGAGCGGTTCCCCGCCGAGGACCTCCGTGCCGAGCTCACGGCGAGTGCCGATGCCCGATCCGCGAAGGAGGTCGAACGGGAGCTGAAGAAGGCGCTTCACCGCGACCACCTGCGTGCCTTCGACCGACTGATCACCGTGGTCGACGGCACGCCGATGTTCGTCAACCAGCCTCCTCTGCTCGTCCCGGTCGAGGAGCTGCTCGACGAGGAGCAACGCGCCCGGTACGTCGAGGTCGTCCGCTCGTTCCTCACCCAGTACCGCGAGAGCCTGACGCCGCACGTCCGGGCGCTCGTCGAGCGATACCGGTTCGCCCATCTCGCCCGCAAGGTCGTCGGCGTGGGGAGCGTGGGCACGCGCGCCTGGGCCGTGCTCCTGCTGGGGCGCGACCACACCGACCCGTTGATCCTCCAGCTGAAGGAGGCGAAGCGCTCGGTCCTGGAGCCGTACACGTCGCCGTCGGTCTACGAGTCACAGGGCAGGCGCGTGGTCGAGGGTCAGCGCTTCATGCAGGCAGCGAGCGATGCCATGCTCGGCTGGTACCGGCTACGAGCGTGGGATGGACGCGAGCATGACTTCTACGTCCGACAGCTCTGGGACGGCAAGGCGTCGATCGACGTCGCCCACCTCACGCCCGCGGGGCTCCGGGCCTACGGCGATGCGTGCGGATGGACACTCGCCAGGGGTCACGCTCGTTCCGGCGACCGGATCGCGATCGCCGCGTACCTGGGTTCGAAGCCCACGATCGACGGGGCCATGGCCGAGTTCGCGGCACGTTACGCTGACCGCAACGAGGCGGACCATCGACGGCTCGTCGAGGCGATCGACGCCGGCGACCTGCCGGCGATCCCGGACGTCTGAGCGAGCGAGACAACGGGAGGTACTGCATGCGCGTGGAGATCACGGCCGGACCCGCGTTCGCGATCGGCACGATCGAGGTCGGGGCCGGCGCGGAGGTGAAGGTCGAGGCCGGCGCGATGGCCGCGATGACGGGCGACGTGCAGATCGAGACCGCGGCCCAGGGAGGTCTCCTCGGCGGGCTCAAGCGTTCGGTGCTCGGCGGCGAATCGTTCTTCATCAACACGTTCCGGTCGCCGACCGGTGGCCACGTCGCGGTCGCGGCGAAGCTCCCGGGCGACATGCGCGAGCTCTCGCTGACGGGGGACACCTGGTTCGTGCAGTCCGGTTCGTGGATCGCTTCGGACCCCGGCATCGACGTCGACACGAAGTGGGGAGGCGCGAAGACGTTCTTCGGAGGAGAAGGCCTCTTCCTGCTGAAGTGCACGGGCTCCGGCGAGGTCCTGGTTTCGAGCTACGGGGCGATCATCGAGCGCGACATCCCCGCGGGTGACAGCTACGTGGTCGACACGGGGCACGTCGTGGCCTTCCCGGAGGGGATGTCGTACGGCGTCGAGAAGGCCGGGTCGTGGAAGTCGACGGTGTTCGGGGCCGAGGGCCTCGTCGTCCGGTTCCAGGGACCGGGGAAGGTCTGGCTCCAGACGCGGAGCCCGCAGGACCTGATCGGCTGGCTCACGTCGAAGATGCCGACGAACCGCAGCTGAGCACGACCGCACCCTGATCCGATCGATCCGTGGGTGCCTAGACTCCGACGGTGGTGACCTGCCCGAACTGTGACGCACCGGTCGCCGACGACGCGCGGTTCTGCCCGTCGTGTGGGACGTCGCTCGGCTCGCGTTGCGCGGCGTGCGGCGCGGATCTCCCCGAGGGCGCGCGGTTCTGCGCCGCGTGTGGGACCGCGGTAGCCGGTGTCCGGGAGCCCGCTGCCGCCACCGGCGAGCGCAAGCTCGTCACGGTCCTGTTCGCCGACGTGACGGGGTCGACGGGCCTCGGCGAGCGCCTCGACCCCGAGCGGTTCCGCGAGGTGATGTCGACGTTCGGCGGCGCGATGCGCGAGGAGATCGAGGCCGAGGGCGGCACGGTCGAGAAGTTCATCGGCGACGCCGTGATGGCCGCGTTCGGCGTCCCCGTCGCCCACGAGGACGACCCGGCCCGGGCCTGCCGGGCGGCCCTTCGGATGCTCGATCGGCTCGTCCGGGAGAACGAGCGGCTCGAGGCGGAGCACGGGGTCACGCTGCAGGTCCGCATCGGCGTCAACACCGGCGAGGTGCTCGCCACCACGGCGCCACGCCCCGGGGAGGCGCTGGCCACCGGCGATGCCGTGAACGCCGCGGCCCGGCTGCAGTCCGAAGCCGAGCCCGGACAGATCCTGGTGGCCGACCGGACCGCCGCCGCCGCTCGGGGCTTCCGGTTCGGCTCCCTCGTCGCGCTCTCGGTGAAGGGGAAACGCGACGCGGTGGCGGCGCGACCGCTCCTCGAAGCGGCCGGTGACAAGGCCGAGCGCGGGGTCCCCGGGCTGCGGGCGCCGATGGTCGGCCGGGACCAGGAGCTCGCGCTGCTCCGGGCGCTGTTGGGCCGGGTCACCGCCGAGCGTCGTCCGCACCTGGTGACGATCTACGGGGACCCCGGTGTCGGGAAGAGCAGGCTGACCCGGGAGTTCGTGACGTGGGCGGAGCAGCAGGATCCCCCGGCGCGGGTCCTGCGCGGTCGGTGCCTCCCCTATGGCGAGGGCGTCACGTACTGGCCGCTGGCCGAGATCCTGAAGGGCTACGCGGGGGTGTTCGACTCCGACCCCTCCGAGCTCGTCCTCGAGAAGATCCGCGCCGCCGGCCGAGGGCTCTTCCGCGAGGACGTGGTGTCCGAGCCCGCCCGCGCCACGGCGGCGTTGGCCTACACGGTGGGGATCGAGGACCCGGTGGTGCCGTTCGGCGACCTGGAGCCGCGCGAGGTCCGCAACGAGCTGCACCAGGCGTGGCGAACCTTCCTCTCCGAGCTGGCCGCCCAGAGCGCCGTCGCCGTGGTGATCGAGGACATCCACTGGGCGGACCCGGCGCTGCTCGACCTGCTCGAGGAGCTGGCCGATCGCGCCGTCGGCCCGCTCCTGTTCCTGTGCCCGGCCCGCCCCGAGCTCACGGCCTCCCGCCCCACATGGGGAGGCGGTCGCCGCAACGTCTCGTCGCTGGCGCTGGACCCGCTGACGAACGAGCAGTCGGACGAGTTGGTCCGCCTGCTGCTCACGATCCACGACCTGCCGGCCGCGGTCCACGACAGCATCCTGTCCCGCGCCGAGGGGAACCCGTTCTTCCTCGAGGAGATCATCCGGCACCTGATCGACGAGGGGAGCGTCGTCCATACCGGTGGGCGTTGGCTGGCGACCGGCGGGATCGAGCACGTCCACATCCCCGACACCGTGCAGGCGGTGCTGGCGGCGCGGATCGACCTGCTGGACCCGTCCGCCAAGCGTGTGCTCCAGGGCGCCGCGGTCGTCGGCCGGGTGTTCTGGCCGGGACCCGTGCGCCGCCTGCTGAACGGCGATGCCGCCTCCCTCGACGAGACCCTGGCGCTGCTGCGCGACCGCGAGCTCGTGCTGGGGAGGCTGAGCTCGGCGATCGCCGGCGAGGAGGAGCACATCTTCAAGCACATCCTCACCCGCGACGTCGCGTACGAGAGCCTCCCCCGCCGCGAGCGCGCGGCCGCCCACGCGAGCGTGGCGGACTGGATCCAGCGGACCGCCGGCGAGCGGTCGGGAGAGTTCGCCGAGCTGCTCGCGTACCACCTCTCCACCGCGGTCGCGACCGCGCGCGACGTGGGCGACGAGCCCGATCCCGCGCTGCGCGCGGCCGCCCACCGCTGGCTCCTGCGAGCGTCGCGGGACGCGCGGCTGCGCCTGGTGACGAAGCGGGCCCAGCGGCTGGCCGACGAGGCGCTCGCGCTGTCGACGGACGACCTGGAGCGGTCGGACGCCCTCGAGGCGCTCGCCGAGGCCTCTTTCACCGACTACGCGGGACAGGAGGCGTGGCGGTACTTCCGCGAGGCCGCGTTCACGAGAGCGGGCGTGCAGCCGCCCGACGGCGAACGCGTCGCGTACCTCGCCGCCCGCGCGTGCGAGATGCCGCAGCGGTGGCCCGGCTCGATGCCCGGAGAGCTGCCGCAGGAGCCGGAGGTGCAGGCGGTGTTCGACCTCGGGATGTCGGCACTGCCCGACGGGGACAGCGAGGCACGGATCCGGTTGCTGGGCGTCAGCGCCGGCTGGTACTTCGCCTATCCGGACTTCGAGGCGAGCGAGGGATCGCTCGCCGCGATGGAGGCCGACGGGATCGAGGCCGCCGAGGTCGCGCTCCGCTTGGGGAAGCCGAACCTCGCCGCGGGAGCACTCGACGCCGCGAACGCGCCGTGGCTCTCGCGCGGCTGGTACGGACGCGCGCTGCCCACGTGGAACCGTCGCCGGGACCTGCTCCCCGAGCTCACGGACGTGCTGGAGATCGGGGACATCTACTCGATGGGAGCCTGGGTCCACTACGAGCTCGGTGACTACGCGGAGGCGCTCAGGATCGTGGAGCCCGGGGTCGAACGGGTCGCCGGACGGGGGCCGAGCGTGGAGCTCCACACGCGATCGTGGCGGGCCGCCGCCCAGTATCGCCTCGGCGCGTGGGACGAGTCGCTCCTCGAGGTCGCGCTGATCGATGGGATGCTCGACGAGGACCGGCGTGCATCGCCGCCCTACTTCGTGGCGCACGCCTTCGCGCTGGCGGCGACGATCCACGAGGCCCGCGGCGACCGGATCCAGAGCGATCGTGCCGCCGCGCTGCTCACCACGCTCCACACGTCGTTCGCCGGGCGGCTGCATCCCTTCCTCGTCCGGCTCCTCGTCGAGCGTGGCGATCTCGAGACCGCGCGGACGCGCCTGCGGCCGTCGAACTGGCGCGTGCACGCCGCCGACTCGTACGAGGCCGACGCGGAGCTGCTCGCCGCCGAGGGTGCATGGCAGCGCGCACCGGCGCTGCTCGCCGAGATGCGAACGCACGCGCTGCAGGCGCCGTCGCCCTCGGTGTCCGCCTTCGCGGACCGGCTGGAAGGCCGTGCGGCGCTCGCCGCCGGCGAGGCCGATCGCGCGATCCCGCTGCTGGAGGCGGCCCGAGCCGTCTTCGCGGATCGGCAGGTCCCCTGGGAGCGTGGGCTCTCGGACCTGGATCTGGCGCGTGCCCACACGCAGCTGGGCCGGCGGGACGCGGCCCGGGCCACGCTCACGTCGGCCCTCGAGGCGTTCGAGGCGCTGCGCGCCGCGCGGGACGTCGCGCGCGCCCGTGCGGCGCTCAGCGAGCTCGGCTAGGCCTCGGCGGGCGACCCGTCGAACCCCAGCAGCATCGCGCCGCTCTCGTCGGCGAGCGTGAGCGTCGAGCCGTCGATCGTGAACGAGCGGGAGGCCTCCAGCGCCGCGAACACGCTCTGCTCCTGCTCCATCACGCCCTCCTCGCCGCAGAACATCTTCGTGGCGGCGAGCGGTCCGAAGCCCAACGAGGTCCCGTCGACCTCGTAGCCGCCGGAGAACCTGTTGCATCCGGCGGTGCCCGAGGCCTGGCCGTCGTCGGCCAGGTCGAGCGACACCTCGGTCCCGGCGACCGTGGACGACACCGCGTCGCCCGTGGCGATCGAGGTCAGCACCCACGTCGTCCCCGTGAGCGGCAGCGGCTCGGCCGGCGGCTCCGTCGCGAACGTCAAGGTCGTGGCACCTCCCGTGAGGGTCAGCCCGTCCACGGTCTCATGGAACGTGGTGACGTCGCCGAGCGCGGCCAGGAACGCCGCCTCCAGGGCCATCAACGGCTCCTCGCACGCCATCTCGGTCATGGCTCCGACGTGGATCGTCAGATCGCTCCCGTCCGCCTGATACGTGCCGCCGTACGTGTTGCATCCGGCGTTGCCGCTCAGGTCTCCGCCGTCGAACACGATCGTGACGTTCGCGGTCGGCGGCGCCTCGGGCTCCAGCAACGCGACGGAGTCCGCGTCCAGCACCCAGACGACCCCGTCGTTCCAGGCCGGGCCCGTGGCCGGCGGCTCCTCGTTCGCGCACGCGATGAGGATCAGCGGCGCGAGCAGGGCGATCGGGAGATGCCGGATCTTCATGTGGAGGCTCCTTGGTCCGGGATCGGACGTCCTGGATCGGAGCATGAGACGCCGTGGGGCGGCGTCCGGGTTCCCGCGGACCGGCGCGACCTACGCGGTGCGCTCTTGGCGCTCCCCGCGGGCCTTCTTCGCCTGGCGCTCGCGCGGCACGAGCGTGGGGTTCACGCCGGTGAGGACGACGTCGCGGTCCACCAGGCACTTCGTCACGTCCTGGCGTGAGGGCAGCTCGTACATCACGTTGAGCAGGACCTCCTCCATGATCGCGCGCAGGCCGCGCGCGCCCGTGCCGCGCTGGATCGCCTGCTCGCTGATCGCCGTCAGCGCGTCCTCGGTGAACTCGAGCTCGACACCGTCGAACTCGAAGAACTTCTTGTACTGCTTCACGTAGGCGTTCTTCGGCTTCGTGAGGATGTCGACCAGCGCGTCGGCATCCAGGTTGTTCACGTGGGTGATGACCGGGAGCCGGCCCACGAACTCCGGGATCAGCCCGTACTTCAGCAGGTCCTCGGGTAGCACCTGGGCGAAGAGCTCGCCGATGTCCTTCTCGTCGCGCGACAGGATCTGGGCCCCGAAGCCCACGCCCTTGCGCCCGATCCGGCTCTCGATCACCTTGTCGAGGCCGGCGAAGGCACCGCCGCAGATGAACAGGACGTTCGTGGTGTCGATCTGGATGAACTCCTGGTGCGGGTGCTTGCGGCCACCCTGCGGCGGCACGCTGGCCTGGGTCCCCTCCAGGATCTTCAGCAGCGCCTGCTGCACGCCCTCGCCGGAGACGTCGCGCGTGATCGAGGGGTTCTCGGACTTCCGCGCGATCTTGTCGATCTCGTCGATGTAGATGATGCCGGTCTCGGCCTTCTTGACGTCGTAGTCGGCGGCCTGGATCAGCTTGAGGAGGATGTTCTCGACGTCCTCACCGACGTAGCCGGCCTCGGTCAGCGCGGTGGCGTCCGCGATCGCGAACGGCACGTTCAGCATGCGCGCGAGGGTCTGGGCCAGGTAGGTCTTCCCGCACCCCGTGGGGCCCAGGATCATGATGTTCGACTTCTGCAGCTCCACGTCGGAGTCCTTCATGCCGACCTGGATCCGCTTGTAGTGGTTGTAGACGGCGACCGACAGGACCTTCTTCGCCTGGTCCTGCCCGACCACGTACTCGTCGAGGAACTGGAAGATCTCGGCGGGCTTGGGCAGCTCGTCGAGCTTCAGCTCTGCGGTCTCCGACAGCTCCTCCTCGATGATCTCGTTGCAGAGATCGATGCACTCGTCACAGATGTAGACGCCCGGGCCGGCGATCAGCTTCTTCACCTGCTTCTGGCTCTTCCCGCAGAAGGAGCACTTCAGCAGGTCCGAGTCCCCGAACTTCGTCATCTGCCCCGTTCCTCTCCGGACGTCGGCCGGGCCGGTCGGCCCCGCCGGTCGTCGCGGGCGATTATCAACCGCCGTTCGCGCTGATGCTAGCCACCTCGGCCGTGATCCCGCGGCCGGAGATGATGTCGTCGACGGCGCCGTACGCCTTGGCCTCCTCGGCGGTCAGGATGAAGTCGCGGTCGGTGTCCTTGGCGACCTTCTCCAGCGTCTGCCCCGTGTGCTTGGCGATGATGGCGTCGAGCAGGCTCCGCAGCCGGCCGATCTCCTTGGCCTGGATCTCGATGTCGACGGCCTGGCCCTGGGCGCCACCGTGCGGCTGGTGCAGCAGCACCCGCGAGTTCGGGAGCGCGTAACGCTTGCCCGGCGCCCCCGCCAGCAGGATCACGGCGGCCGCCGACGCAGCCAGCCCCATCACCAGGGTGGAGACGTCGGGCTTGATGTACTGCATCGTGTCGTAGATCGCGAACAGCCCCGTGATCTCACCGCCCGGCGAGTTGATGTACAGGTTGATGTCCTTGTCCGGATCCTCGGACTCCAGGTGGAGCAGCTGGGCCATGATGAGGTTCCCGACGGCGTCGTCGATCGGCGTGCCGAGGAACACGATGCGGTCCTTCAGCAGCCGGGAGTAGATGTCGTACCCGCGCTCACCGCGGCTCGTCTGCTCGACCACCGTGGGAACCAGGTAGCTCTTCGCGGGCTGGATCATGAGGCTTCCCCTTCTTCGTCGTTGTCCGTACCTTCGGCCTCCGGGGCCTGGTCGCTGAGCTCCGCGTGCTCGACCAGCACGTCGAGGGCCTTCGAACGGATGATATCCCCGGCCAGCGTCACGATCTGACCGCTGCGCTCGAGCTCCTTCGCCAACTCCTTCGGGTTGCGGTCGTAGGCCTGTGCCAGGGAACCGATCTCGGCGCCGAGCTCCTCGGGTGTCACCTGGACCTCCTCGGCCCGCGCGACCGCCTCGAGCACCAGATCGGCCTTGATCCCACGGATCGCGTGGTCGCGGCTGTCCTCGGTCAGGCGGTCGCGATCCCACCCCTGCAGCTCCAGCATCTGGTCGAGCGAGAGGCCGTAGCGCTGGGCCCGCTCCTCGGCGTGGCGCACGCGGTGCTCGGTCTCATCGTCGATCAGCGAGTCCGGCAGCTCCACGTCGACGCGGTCGATCATGGCCTCCAGGACGCGGTCGCGGACGACCCCCGCGACCTCGCGCTCCTTCGCCTCGTGGATCTTCTCGCGGAGGTCGGCGCGGAGCTCGTCCAGCGTGTCGAACTCGGACGCGGTGGTGGCGAACGCGTCGTCGGCCTCCGGCAGCCGCAGGCCCTTCACGTCCTTCACCAGGACCGTGAAGTGCGCGGCGGCCCCGCCGAGGTCCTCGGGCAGCGTCGGCGGCAGCTCGCCCCCGAAGTCCAGGATGTCCCCCGGCTTCTTCCCGAGCAGCTGCTGATCCATCGCCTCGCCCAGCTCGCCGGAGCCGACGGCGTAGAGGTAGTCCTCGCGGGTGAGTGACTCGACCTCCTGGCCGTCCTTCTGGACCTTGACGTTCACGGTGACGAAATCACCGTCCTGGACCGGGCGGGCCACCGGCTCCAGCTCCGCGAACTGGCGGCGGAGCCGCTCCAGCCAGGACTCGATCTCTTCGTCGGTGACCTCGGCCGAGGGCCGCTCGACCTGGACCCCGCGGTAGTCGTCCTGCTCGAACTCCAGCCTCGGGCGGATCTCGACCGTGGCCGTGAAGATGAACGGCTTGCCGGGCTCCAGCTGCTCCACGTCGACGTCCGGGTTGCCGATCGGCGCCAGGTCCTCCTCGCTCACGGCGGTCCGGAAGTAGGTGGGGACGGTCGCGTTGACGAACTCCTCCAGCACGACGTCGGCGCCGACCTGCGCGTCGATGATCGGCCTGGGCGCCTTCCCCTTGCGGAAGCCGGGGATCTTCACCTCGTTCGCGATCGCTCGATAGGTGCGGTCGAGGTCCCGCGCGAACTGGTCCTCGGGCACCTCGATCGTGAGCTTGACGGTGTGTTTCTCGGTCGGTTCAACGGTCGTCTGCATGGGCGTGCGACAAGGCTACCCGGAACGGCTGGGTACGGCCGCCAGCCGCGCCGGTGGCGGGTAGGCTGCGCGCCGATGGCGCCATCGACGTTCGACGAGGAGCTCGCCTTCGCGCATCGGGTGGCCGACCGGGCCGCGGAGATCGCGCTGGAGCTGTTCCTCGGCGAGGAGCTGGAGGTGCGCCGCAAGCCCGACCTGACGCTCGTCACCCGCGCGGACACGACGATCGAGCGGATGGTCCGCGAGGAGCTCGCCGCCGCGTTCCCGCAGGATCTGGTGGTCGGCGAGGAGGAGGGTGGCACGCACGTCCGCTCGGGACGGGTCTGGATCGTCGACCCGATCGACGGCACCGCCGGGTTCGCGCGCGGCGTCCCGGTCTGGGCCACGCTGATCGCGCTGCACGTCGACGGCGGCGGCGTGCTCGGGCTGGCGAACGCCCCCGCGCTGGGCGAGCGCTACGTCGCGGTGGCCGGGGGCGGCGCCACGATGAACGGCGCCCCGATCCACGTGAGCCAGGTGGCGTCGGTCGGCGAAGCGCACGTCCTGCACGGAGAGCTGGGGGAGCTGCTGCGCGGTCCGGCGCGCGACGGCGCCCTCGCGCTGTTCGAAGACGCGTGGCGGAACCGGGCCTTCGGGGACTTCTGGGGCCACGTGCTCGTCGCGCGGGGCGCGGCCGAGGTGATGATCGAGCCCGAGCTCTCCCTGTGGGACTACGCGGCGCTCGAGGTGATCGTCCGCGAGGCGGGTGGCCGGGTCTCGACGTTCGACGGCTCGCCGCTGGCCCACGGCGGCTCGATGGTCACGTCGAACGGCCTGGTGCACGACGAGGTGGTCGCGAGGCTCACGGGCTGAAGCCGGTCGGCTCCAGCAGCACCACTGGGATCGGCCTGCCGGCCTCCTCGGCGTACGTCGCGTAGTCGCCGTTCGCGGCGACGGCGGCCGACCAGACCCGTTCGCGAGCCTCGCCCTCCAACACGCGGGGCGTCACCGGTTGCCGACGCCCCCTCCGCCGCACGACGGCGGTCGGGGTCGCCTCGAGGTTCCGCCACCAGGCGGGAGGGCTGGACGACCCCGCGTTGGACGCGATCACCGCGTAGCCCGCGGGATCGTCGAGGTAGTTCAGGAGCACGCTGCGTGGTTGGCCGCTGCGTCGCCCGGTCGTGATCAGCTCGAGGATGGGGAGCCCGGCGACCCTGGTCCCGATCCGGCCGCCGGAGACACGCCACGTGAACCGGTGGACCTTCCACAGGAGCCCCAGGGCACGCCGGTTCCGCATCACAGGTCGACGGCGATCCCCCGGTCGCCGGCGTGGGTGAGGGCCGCGGCCGCCGCCGCGACGTCCTGGACCCCGACCCCCGTGAGGTCGCAGACCGTGAGCTGGTCGTCTCCGGTCCGGCCGGGCGCCGCACCGGCGGCCACCGAGCCGAGCTCCACGGCGCGTTCCGCCTGGTCGGGCGCGTGCTGGAGCTCGCCCAACGAGCGGGACTGGGGCACGGAGTCGGCGACCAGCACCTCGGCCGCGCGCAGGATCGCCGGGTCCAGCTCCTGCTTGCCGGCGCCGTCCGATCCCACGGCGGTCACGTGGGCTCCCGGGGCCAGCATGTCGAGCGTCACGAGCGGGGCGCGGGACGCGGTGCACGTGAGGACGACGTGGGCGCCGTCCACCGCCTCGTCCACGGAGCCCGCCACCACCCCGTCGACGTCGGCCGCCGCCGCGGCCGCCTTCGCCGGGTCCCTCCCCCACACGCGGACCTCGCGGACCGACGGGCGCACGACGCGGAGCGCCTCGATCTGGCGTCGCGCCTGGATCCCCGAGCCCAGGACCGCCGCAACGGCCGCGTCCGCGCGCGCCAGGTGGCGTGCGGCCACACCTCCGGCGGCGCCCGTGCGCAGATCGGTCAGGTACCCGCCGTCGAGCAGGAACGCGAGCGGGGCCCCGGTCGCGGCGTCGAACACGAGCACCAGACCGTCGATCGCGGGCGGGTCCACCCCCGAGAACCCGCTGGCCACCTTGACCGCGTACGCGGGGGCGCCGTGCAGGTGGCCCGCCTTCACGTGGATCTCGCCCCCGGCCTCGGGGACCTCGAGATGGATCACCCCGGGGAGCTCCGCCCGACCGGCGGCGTGGGCGACGAAGGCGGCCTCGACCGCGTCGATGCAGGCGCGCATGTCGAGGCTCGCCTCGACGTCGTCGCGGCGGAGGATCCGCACGGTCGCCATCGGCGGAGCCTCCCGCGGAACCCGGCGACGGGTCAACCGAGGACGCAGGCGGGGTTGAGGCGTGTCGGCCGAGCGGGGTAGCGTCGTTCCTGTCCCCCGTCCCGCGGCTCCCGAGCACACGAAGGAAGGCGGCGCATGGCGAAGATCGACCGGTTCGAGATGGAGCGCTACCAGTCCCTCCACTGGCACGAGGTGGAGCACGACCTGTCGGAGTCGGGGGTCACGCCCCTGACGATCCGCGAGCTCCTCGGGCCCTACGCCGATGCCGAGATCTTCATGCAGACGGCGCTGGGCTATCCGCTCTCGGAGGGGTCGGAGGAGACCCGGCACCACATCGCCCAGTGGTACCCCGACGCCGGCGTGGACAACGTGACCCTGGTCAACGGCGGGTCCGAGGCCAACCTGCTCGCGCTGTGGTCGCTGCTGGGCCGCGGCGACCGGCTCGCCTACATGGTTCCGAACTACCTGCAGGGACGAGGGCTCGGCCCGTTCTTCGGCAAGGCCGTGGACACGTTCCGCCTCCGCATCCAGGACGGACGCTGGGCCCTGGACCTGGAGAGCCTGGAGCGGGCCGTCGGGCCGGCCACCAAGGTGGTCATGGTCTGCAACCCGAACAACCCCACCGGCGCGGTGCTGACCGAGGCGGAGATGGAGGCCGTGATCGAGGTGGCCGCCCGCCGCGGCGCCTGGATCGTGGCCGACGAGATCTACCGCGGGGCCGAGGTCGACACCGATGCCACGAGCCCCTCGTTCTGGGGACGGTACGACCGGGTGGTGGTGACCAGCGGGCTGTCGAAGGCGTTCGGCATGCCCGGGCTGCGCGTCGGCTGGGCGCTCAGCTCGCCCAAGGCGATCCGGCGCATCCAGACACGCCACGACTACACCACGCTCACCCCCGGCATGATCAGCGACAGGCTCGCCGCGTTCACGATGCACCCCGACGTCCGCGAGAACGTGTTCGCGCGGACGCGCGGGATCATCCGCGCCAATCTGCCCCGGCTGGAGTCGTGGATCGCCGAGCACCCGTACCTGGACTACGTGCGGCCGGTGGCGGGCGCGATCGTCTACGTCGGCTGCCGGCTGCCGATGCGCTCGTCGGAGCTCGTCGAGCGGATCCGCACCGAGCAGAGCGTCCTGCTCGTGCCCGCGGAGATGTTCGGGCTCAAGCGCGGCTTCCGGATCGGGTTCGGCTTCGACATCGAGCGGACGATGAAGGGCCTCGCGCGCGTGGACGAGGTGCTGGCGGCCGTCGCCCCGGCGGAGTCGTCGGAGCCGATGGCGGCGTCCGACCCGATGGCGGCGTCCGACCCGGCGCCGGACCCCGAGCCGGAGGTCACCGTGCAGATCCCACCGGCCGACGACCCGAGGACCGTCGTGCTGGATGAGCCAACCGTCGCGCAGACCGGCCCGTTCGATCCCTCGGCGTGACCGGCGACCTCCCGCGCTGCGGGTGGGTCCCCGCGGGCGACCCCACCTACCTCGCGTACCACGACGAGGAGTGGGGCGTTCCGGTGCACGACGACCGGCACCTGTTCGAGATGCTCGTGCTCGAGGGTGCGCAGGCCGGGCTGTCGTGGACCACGATCCTCAACAAGCGGGAGGGATATCGGAAGGCCTTCGCGGGGTTCGACGTGGCGAAGGTGGCGAGGTTCACCGAGGCCAAGGTCGAGCGCCTGCTGCAGGACACCGGCATCGTGCGGAACCGGCTGAAGGTGGAGTCGGCCGTGCAGAACGCGCGC
>DATBJQ010000147.1:0-4634 GCA_036556385.1 Actinomycetota bacterium
GAGACGGCCAGGGCGGCGCCGTCCAGCACGGCTCCCGCCGACGTGATCCACGAGTGGTCGGGCTGGGGCGAGCGGAAGAAGACGATCGCGGGGAACGAGGAATGGCTCTCCTCGATGTCGACGAACCAGCGTTCCCACGACCGCCAGACGTCGGTGAGCGCGTGGGCGCGCTCGAGCACCCAGTACCGCCAGATCAGCTCGCGGCCCGAGGGCGGCGACCCCGCGCGGACCTCGAGCGCGGTGACCTCCTGCTCGCGGCGGGAGAACGCCGAGTACAGGCTCGGGAGGTACGTGATCATCAGGGCCAGCAGGAGCAGGCCGATCGCGGCCTCGGTGAAGACGAGCACCGTCGCGACCTCGCTCGGCGGCCGCGTGATCCCCAAGGTCAGCAGCGACGACCCCGACAGCTCGAACGCGTCCAGGTAGGTGCCCCCGTCGACCCCCCAGAAGATCAGCGTGTAGCCGACCAGCGTCAGCAGGAGCCAGGTGGCGAGCGTCGCCAAGAGGCTGAGCGGCGCGTACAGGGCGAGGATCCGGTCGCGGCGTTCGAACGGGATCGAGGGCCGCGCGAACACCCACAGGATCCGGCGCATCGTGAGGAACACGGCACGGGTGATCTGCGAGACCGCGGACCGGGGCAGGACGACGGTCTTGACCGCCGACCCGATCGTGGCGACGACGATCGTCACCCCGGCGACGACCAGGACGATCCGGCCCGCGAGCTCCACGGTCGCCCATCCTCGCAGACGGGCGGAGAGCTCAGGCTTCGACCGCGACCGCGACCGGCTCGGCGATCGCCTCGCGGTGCGTCTCGCGCCCCGGGATGAACCGGTTCGCCACGATCGCCGCGACCACCAGCACCAAGCCGCCGACGAACAGCGCCACGTGGAAGCCGTCCATGAACGCCTGACCATAGGCGTGCACGACGCCTGTGGCCTGCGCCGGTGACAGCCCCTGCAGGACCGACGGGTCGAGCGTGCCGTGCCCGCCGGCCGTCGCGATCGCCTGCTGCTGCGCGCTCGACAGGCCCAGGCCGGAGAGGGCCGGCGTGAGCGAGGACTTCAGCTTCGTCGTCAGGATCGTGCCGAGGAGCGCGATCCCGAAGACCCCGCCGACCTCGCGGCTGGTGTTCGTCATCGCCGAGCCGAGGCCCGCGCGCTGGGGCCCGACCGCGTTCATCACCGCGGCGGTCATCGGCGCCATCACCGAGGCCATGCCGTGGCCCATGATGATGAACACGGGCAGCATCACCCAATAAGAGGTATCCACCTCGAGCTGCGTCCCGAAGAACAGCAGGCCCCCACCCGCGAGCAGCAGCCCGTACGTCATGGGCGCGCGCGAGCCGTGCGTGGACGCGTACTTCCCCGCGAGCGGCGCGGTCACGATGATCATCAGCGTCATCGGCAGGAACCGGATCCCGGCCTGGAACGGCGTGTAGCCGCGGATCAGCTGCATGTACAGCGACAGGAAGAAGAACGTGGCGAACATCCCGAGCGAGACCGAGAACGCCACCGTGTTGCCGGCCGAGAACGCGGGGATCCTGAAGAACCGCAGGGGCATCATCGGGTGCTTCGCGCGCAGCTCCCACCACAGGAGCGCGCCGATCAGGATCACCCCGCCGACCAGCGTCGAGACGATGATCGGGTCGCCCCAGCCCAGCTGGTTCGCCTCGATCAGGGCGTACGTGACGCTGAACAGCCCCGCCGTCCCGAGCACCAGGCCGGGGATGTCGAGCTGGCGCTCCTCCTCGCTGACGGACTCCGTCACGGTCCGCATCGCGACGAACAGCGCGATCACGCCGATCGGCACGTTCAGGAAGAAGATCGACTGCCAGCCCAGGTGCTCGACCATCAACCCGCCGACCGTCGGGCCCAGGGCGAGCGCCAGGCCGGACATGCCGGCCCACAGGCCGATCGCCTTCGCGCGCTCGTGCGGCGGGAACGTGACCGTGATGATCGAGAGCGTCCCCGGGAGCAGGAGGGCCGCGCCGACCCCCTGGATCGCGCGGAAGACGATCAGCATCTCGGTGCTGGACGACACGCCGCACCCCAGGGACGCGAGCGTGAAGATCGCGAGGCCCGCCAGGAACGTCTTCTTCCGTCCGTAGCGGTCCCCGATGATGCCGCCGGTGAGGAGCAACGACGCGAGCGCGAGCACGTAGCCGTCCACGATCCACTGCAGTCCGGAGACCCCCGCGCCGAGCTCCTCGCTGATCTTCGGCAACGCCACGTTCACGACGGTGTTGTCGAGCATCACCATCGCGAGGGCGAAGCACATCGTCAGCAGGACGGTGACCTTCTCGCGCGCGTTCTCGCCTTCGAACCCCAGCAGCCCCACGGTCGTCCCCCTCGGATGCGATCGGTCGCCGGCAGGATGGCGCATCCCACCGACACGTTCAGGGTTGCAACCCAGGCTACGCGGGATCTGTTCCGGCTCCCACCGGGGCGGCGCTGAGATGGCGGACGAACCAGCCGGAGGCAAGGTCGGCCACCCGCTCCAGGGCGCCGGGCTCCTCGAACAGGTGCGTCGCGCCGGGGATCACCTCGACCCGGTGCTCGCACCGCAGGGCCGAGGCCGCGTCGCGGTTCAGGTCCAGGACCACGGGGTCGGCGCCCCCGACGATCAGGAGGGTGGGCGCCTCCACGGCCCCGAGCACGACGCCGGCCAGGTCGGGCCGGCCGCCCCGGCTGACGACCGCCTCGACCGGGACCGACGGGTCGGCGGCGGCGACGAGCGCGGCGGCGGCGCCGGTGCTGGCGCCGAAGTACGCGATCGGCAGCCCGGCGGTCCGCGGGTCGTCCGCGACGGCTCGGGCGGCGGCCTCGAGGCGGTCGGCCAACAGCTCCACGTCGAACACGTTGGCGCGGTCGCGCTCCTCGTCGGGCGTGAGCAGGTCGAGCAGGAGCGTGCCCAGGCCGTCCGCGCGCAGGCGCTCCGCGACCGCGCGGTTGCGGGGGCTGAACCGGCTGCTCCCGCTGCCGTGGGCGAACAGGACCACCCCCACGGGATCGGGCGGCAGCGTGAGGTCCCCGACGATCGAGACCCGTCCGACGGGGATCTCCACGGCGCGCGTGCCTCCGGGAGCGGCGCCGGCGACCGGCGCGGGCGCGGCGGCGAGCAGCTCCGTCACCTCGTCGTCCGAGGTCTGCGGGAACTCCTCGTAGAACTGCCCGACGGCGAAGAACGGCTCGACCGACTCGACGACGACGAGGTCGTCGACCTCGACCCGCAGGGCGCGCACGGTCCGCGGCGGCGCGACCGGCACCGCGAGGATCAACCGGTCCGGGCCGCGCCGGCGGACGGCCTCGAGGGCCGCGCGGATCGTGGAGCCCGTCGCGATCCCGTCGTCCACGACGATCGCGGTCCGGCCTCGCAGCTCCGCCGGGGGCCGGTCGCCGCGGTAGCGGCGCACGCGCCGCTCGAGCTCCGCCCGCTCCACCCGCGCGACGTCGTCGATGTCCTCGGGCGACAGGCCGGCGTCATGGATCAGCGCGTCGTTCAGCACGGCGACGCCGTCCTCGCCGAGGGCCCCGAAGCCGAGCTCCGTGTGCCACGGCACCCCCAGCTTGCGGACCACGCTCACGTCCAGGGGCGCTCCCAGCGCGCGCGCGACCTCGGCCGCGACCACGACGCCCCCGCGCGCGATCCCCAGCACGACCGGATCGCTCGGACCCAGCGCCGAGACGCGCTCGGCGAGCACCCGCCCCGCCTCCTGCCGATCGTGGAACATCGCGCTCACCACCTCGCCGTGCTCTCTCCCTGCAGCCATGGTGCGGCGCGGCGAAGGATCTCGGCAGGGTCGAAGGTCCCTGCTGGCCTAGACTGCGTAGCCCGACGATGCGACTCGAGCCGCTCTGCCGCCTGACGATGCGATACGACGAAGGCGCATGGCTCCAGCCGTTCGGCAGCGCGGAGGCCGCGGGGTTCGGCTGGGGGGAGGGGCACGGTCTCCGGCGACGTGCTCCGGGGGAGCGTTCGGTGGGCCAACTACCCCCGCAGGCGGGAGGACGGGGTGTGGACGCCCGACCTCCGAGGGGTGATCAGGACCGAGGACGGCGCGGAGATCCTCATCTCCCTCCACGGGCAGAGCGTCCAGGAGGACCCCCCGGACCTCGGCCGCCGAGCCATCCTGACCAGGGCGGAGCTCCTGAGCGAGCACGAGCGCTATCGATGGCTGAACACGAGCTTCGTCGTGGGCGAGGGCGAGATCGACGAGGGAACGGAAGCGTGGTGGGTGCAGACCTACGTCTGCGTGAACGAGGTGGTCCAGCACCCTCCCGCGATCGGGTCGACCCCACCCGCGAGGTTCCGGCAAGCGGATCCCGGGGCCGAGGGCGTCAGCTCGTAGACGACGGAGACGCGGACCGCAGCTCGTGCGCCACCGGGGCGGCCACGGGCGCGGGGACGGGCTCGGGCTCCTCGATCGTCTCGAGGCACCGCCAGCACGAGTCGGCAGACGCGCGGTTGATCGCGCCGCAGGACCCGCAGATCACCTCGGCCAACGCCATACCGAAGGTTTCGGCAGGTCATGGGGTCGGGCTGAGCCCCGCTGGCGCGGGGATCGGGGTCAGTCGAGCCGGCGGTACAGGCGGATCGCGATCGGGACGAACACCAGCAGG
Organism: Actinomycetota bacterium; assembly: GCA_036556385.1. Lineage (GTDB taxonomy): Bacteria > Actinomycetota > UBA4738 > UBA4738 > HRBIN12 > AC-51. Next base: position 4,620 of record DATBJQ010000147.1, read on the forward strand.
ATCCCGACGATCCAC
>DATBJQ010000148.1:0-11711 GCA_036556385.1 Actinomycetota bacterium
GCGGCGCCTGACGGCCTCGGTCAGCTGCCCGCCCTCCTCGTAGCCGACGTAACCGGGCGGGGCGCCGATCAGGCGCGCGACGGAGTGCTTCTCCATGTACTCGGACATGTCGATGCGGACCATGGCCTGCTCGGAGTCGAACATGAACTCGGCGAGGGCCCGCGCCAGCTCGGTCTTGCCGACGCCGGTGGGGCCGAGGAACAGGAAAGAGCCGATCGGCCGGTTCGGGTCGGAGAGTCCGGCCCGGGAGCGGCGCAGCGCGTTGGCCACCGCCTCGACGGCCTCGTCCTGCCCGATCACGCGTTCGTGCAGGCGCTCCTCCATGTGGATCAGCTTCTCGACCTCGCCCTCCATCAGGCGGGAGACCGGAATGCCGGTCCACCTCGCGACGACCTGGGCCACGTCCTCCTCGGTGACCTCCTCGTTGAGCATCTTCCGGTCGTGTTGGAGCTCTTCCAGCGCGGCGTTGTCCTGCTCCAGCTGCTGGTCCAGCCCGACGAGCGTCTCGAACCGCAGCTGGGCGGCGCGCTCGAGGTCGCCCTCACGTTCCGCTCGGTCGAACGCGGCGCGGGCCTCCTCGATGTCCTGCTTGCGCGAGCGGATCTGGTCGATCAGCTCCTTCTCGCGCTGCCAGTGAGCCCGCATCCCCGCCGCGCGCTCCTGCAGGTCGGCGAGCTCCTGTTCGAGTCGCCCGAGGCGGTCGCGCGACGCGGCGTCGCTCTCCTTCGACAGCGCGGCCTTCTCGATCTCGAGCTGGCGGATCCTGCGTTCGACCTCGTCGATCTCCACGGGCACGGAGTCGATCTCGATCCGGAGCCGGCTGGCCGCCTCGTCGACCAGGTCGATCGCCTTGTCGGGGAGGAACCGTCCGGTCACGTACCGATCCGACAGCACCGCCGCCGCCACCAGCGCCGGATCCTGGATCCGCACCCCGTGATGCACCTCGTACCGCTCCTTGAGGCCGCGGAGGATCCCGATGGTGTCCTCGACGCTCGGCTCCTCCACCAGCACCGGCTGGAACCGCCGCTCCAGCGCCGGGTCCTTCTCGATGTGCTGCCGGTACTCGTCCAGCGTGGTCGCACCGATCGCGCGGAGCTCACCGCGGGCCAGCATCGGCTTCAGCATGTTGCCCGCGTCCATCGCCCCCTCCGCGGCGCCGGCGCCCACGATCGTGTGGAGCTCGTCGATGAAGGTGACGATCTCGCCGTCGGACCCGGCGATCTCCTGCAGGACCGCCTTCAGCCGCTCCTCGAACTCGCCGCGGTACTTGGCGCCGGCGACCATCGCGCCGAGGTCGAGGGCCACGACGCGCTTGTGCTTGAGCGACTCCGGAACGTCACCCGCCACGACCCGCTGCGCCAGCCCCTCGACGATCGCGGTCTTCCCCACGCCGGGCTCGCCGATCAGGACCGGGTTGTTCTTCGTCCTCCGCGACAGCACCTGGATCACGCGGCGCACCTCCTCGTCGCGCCCGATCACGGGGTCGAGCTTGCCGCCGCGGGCCTGCTCGGTCAGGTCTCGGCCGAACCGCTCCAGCGCCTGGAAGGTGTCCTCGGGGTTCTCGCTCGTCACGCGGCGGCGCCCGCGCACCTCGGCGAGGGCCGCGAGCGCCGCGTCGTACGCGACCCCGGCCTCGGCCAGGAGGCGGGCGGCTCCCCCGCCGTTGGCCCCCAGCATCGCGAGCAGGAGATGCTCGGTCGAGACGTACTCGTCGGTCAGCTGCTCGGCCTCCTGCGCCGCGGACGCGAGCATGCGGGACGTCAGCGGCGCGAACCGCACGTCCGCCTCGGGTGTGAACACCTTGGGGAGTCGGTCCAGCGCCTCGTCGACGCGGTCCCGCAGCTGCTTGGGCTGGACCCCCAGGTGCTGGAGCAACGGGTAGACGACGCCCTCGGGATCCGACAGCACGGAGAACAGGACGTGCTCGGGGCCGATCTCCTGGTGGTTGCGCGCCAACGCCTGGGCGTGCGCGCCCTCGAGCGCCGCCCGCGCCTTCATCGTGAGCTTGTTCGGGTCCATCAGCCGTCCCGTCCCTCATGGTCGGCGCGGGTGCGAGCGAACAGCGCGTAGTCGTGGGCCGGACCGCCCTCGACCGGCCAGAACCCGCGCATCACGCCCTCGAAGCGGTAGCCCGCCTTCTCGGCCGCACGTCGCATCGCCACGTTCTCCACGTCGGTGCCGAGCTGGACCCGGGCCGCCTGCTCGTCCTGGAAGAGGTACCGCGTCAGCAGGGCGAGGGCCTCGGTCCCGTAGCCCTTGCCGCGCGCATCCGGGAACAGCCCCAGGCCGACCTCGAAGACGCCGGGTGGGGCCATCTCCGCGTCGTGACGCGCCCCGACGTCGCCCACGAGCGCGCCCTCCGCCTCGATCGCGAGGTCCAGGAACCGGCCGTCGCGCCAGGTCCCGGACCCGTCGACGCGGACACGGACCCTCCGCATCGCCTCCGTGTCGTCGGCGGACCTGGGCGCGTCGAACTCCCCGCGGTCCACGGTCTCGTTCGCCCAGAGCACGTCGAACTCCGCCGGGCGGAAGGGCCGGATCAGGACGGACCGGCCATGCAGGCGGATGCTCACGACGTGACCCTCCCGCCGCCCCCGGTGGGGTCGGAGCCGCCGTCGCCGCGGTCCGGTGCCACGGGACCGCCCGACGAGCCCTCCCACGGCGGGAGCACGACCTGGTGCAGCGGGACGATCTGGCTGCCGGCGTCCCGGACGGCCGCTCGACGAGCCGCCCGTCGCGAGATGCGGAGCCGCTCCTCGAGCTCCTCGGTCCTGCGTCGGAGGGCCTCCAGCTCCGCCTGCATCTCGATCACCATCTTCACGCCGGCGAGGTTGATCCCCCGGTCCTGCGTGAGGTCCTGGATCTGCCGCAGCAGCTCGATGTCACGGTCCGAGTACCGTCGGGTGTTCCCCGAGGTTCGCTTCGGCCGCACCAGGCCCTTGCGCTCGTAGATGCGGAGGGTCTGCGGATGCACGCCGGCCAACTCCGCCGCCACGCTGATGATGTAGACGGCGCGATCCTCGCGGCGGGCCTCGCCGCCGCGGTCGCCGTCGTGTCCTCGACCCTGCATCGTTCGCTCCTCACGTCACGCCCAGCGGGCTGCGCGGCGAGCCCTTCGCGGCGTCGCGCAGCTGCTCGAGCAGCTTCTTCTCCTCCCGGGAGAGCTTCCCGGGCACGTCCACGTTCACGGTCACGAGCAGGTCCCCGCTGCCGCCGCCCTTCTTCGGCGCGCCCTTCCCCCGGATCCGGAACGTCTTGCCCGTGGGTGTCCCCGAGGGCACCTTCAGCGTCACCGGACCGTTCAGCGTCGGCACCTGGACCTGCGCGCCGAGCGCCGCCTCCGGGAACGACACGGGGAGCTCCACCGTCAGGTCGTTGCCCTTGCGTCCGAACACGTCGTGCCCGTTGACGTGGACGCGGACGAACAGATCGCCCGGCGACACGCCGGCTCCCCCCGACTCGCCCTTGCCGGCGAGCTTGATCCTCGCCCCGTCCTTCACCCCGGCCGGGATCTTCACCTGGAGCGTCCGGCGCCGCCGTTCCACACCGGTACCGGCGCACACCGGGCACGGGTCCTCGACGATGCGCCCGGTACCGCGGCACGTCGGGCACGTCTGGGACATCGAGAACATGCCCTGGTCCACCGCGACCTCACCGCGGCCGCCACAGGTCGTGCAGGTGATCGGGTGGGAGCCGGGTGCCGCACCCGAGCCGTGGCACGTGCCGCACGGCGCCGGCCCGGTCAGCGTGACCGGCACGGTGACCCCGTGCATCGCGTCGTCGAAGCTCAGACGGACGTCGGTCTCGAGGTCGGCGCCCCGGGTGCTCCGGGCACGGCCGCCGCGACCCGCTCGGCCGCCGAACATGCCGCCGAGCAGATCCTGGAGGTCGCCGAGGTCGACCTGCTCGTAGCGGAACCCCCCCGGCGCGCCGCCGAACCCGGCGCCCGGTCCGCCGGCGGGACCTCGGCCGAACCCGGCCGCGCCCATCTCACGGACGCGGTCGTACTGGGCCCGCTTGTCCTCGTCCCCCAGGACGTCGTAGGCAGCCGAGATCTCCTTGAAGCGCTCCTCCGCCTCCTGGTCGCCGGGCTTGGCATCCGGGTGGTACCGCTGCGCCAGCTTGCGATAGGCCCTCTTGATCTCGTCGGCACCGGCGTTCTTGGGCACGCCGAGGACGACGTAGTAGTCCTTCTCGAACCACTCGCGCCGGATCTCCTCGGCCATGTCGGACCTACGCCCTCTCGACGCGGACGCCGGCCGGACGGACGACGCGACCCTTCAAGGTGTAGCCCGGTCGGAAGACCTCGGCCACGAGCGGCTCGCCGGTCCCCTCCCCGGTCTGCATCAGGGCCTCGTGGAGGGCGGGATCGAAGGGACGTCCCTCGGCATCGATCCGCTCCAGCCCCTCGGCCTTGAGCGCATCGGCGAGCTTCGCGTACACGAGCTCGATCCCCTTCAGGAACCGCTCGTGGTCGGCCTGACTCGCCGGCGACAGGCTCTCGGCGGACATCAGTGCCAGCTCGAAGTCGTCCAGGACCTCCAGCAGCCGGCGCATCACGGGCTCGGCCGCCAGCTCGACCGCCGCCGTCTGCTCGCGCAGCACGCGCTTGCGGTAGTTGTCGAACTCCGCCTGGAGCCGCTGGAGGTGCCCCAGGTACTCCTGGGCCTCCGCGCGCACGCTCGTCAGGTCGTCGGACGCCTCCCGGCCCTCGTGGTCGGTGGGCTCGGCCACCGTCCCGTCGTCGTCGCGCTCCGTCACGCCGACCTGACCTCGATCGTGCGCGGATCCCAACTCACGATGTACCTCCTTCGTCCACGATCTCTCCCTCGACCACCTCGTCGTCACCCGACGGGGTGTCCTCGTCCGCGGCGCCCGCGGCGGAACCTTCGCTCGCGGCGGTCGCCTGGGCGTTGTCGTGCATCGCCTGGCCGACGCGGGAGAAGACGTTCATCACCGCGTCCGAAGCGGCGCGCAGCGTGTCCGCGTCCGCGTCCTGGTCCTTGAGGGCCTCCTTCAGCTCATCGTTGGCCTTGACGAGCTCGTCGCGCTGCTCCTGCGGGACCTGGTCGCCCCATTCACCCAGGGACCGGTCGACCGTGTAGGTGAGCTGGTCGGCCTGGTTGCGGGCCTCCGCCGCCTCGCGCCGCTTGTGGTCCTCGGAGGCGAACGACTCGGCCTCCTTCACCATGCGATCGATCTCGTCCTTCGACAGCGCGGTCCCGCCGGTGATCGTCATCGCCTGCTCCTTGCCCGTGGCCAGGTCCTTGGCGTTGACGTTCACGATGCCGTTCGCGTCGATGTCGAAGCTGACCTCGATCTGCGGCACGCCGCGAGGTGCCGGCGGGATGCCGACCAGGTTGAAGCGGCCCAGCGACTTCACACCCGGGGACATGACCGTCTCCCCCTCGCCCTGGAGGACGTTGATCTCGACCTGGGTCTGGTTGTCGGCGGCCGTCGTGAAGTTCTCGGACTTCTTGGTGGGGATCGTGGTGTTGCGCTCGATCATCCGCTGGACGATGCCGCCGAGCGTCTCCACGCCGAGCGACAGCGGCGTGACGTCGAGGAGCAGGATGTCCTTGACGTCGCCCTTGAGCACGCCTGCCTGGATCGCCGCGCCGATCGCCACGACCTCGTCCGGGTTCACGCCCTTGTGGGGCTCCTTGCCGCCGGTGAGCTGCTTCACCAGCTCCTGGATCATCGGCATGCGGGTCGACCCGCCCACCAGGACCACGTGGTCGATCTCGGAGGTGTCCTTGCCCCAGTCCTTGACGGCGAGCTCGAACGGCTCGCGGCACCGTTGCACCAGGTCCTCCGTCATCCGCTCGAATTCGGCCCGGGTGAGCTTCTGCTCGAGGTGGAGCGGGCCCTCGGCGGTGGCCGTGATGAAGGGCAGGTTGATCGTGGTCTCCGCCACCTGGCTGAGCTCGATCTTGGCCTTCTCGGCGGCCTCCTTGAGGCGCTGCAGCGCCATCTTGTCCTGTGACAGATCGACGCCGTGCCCGTCCTTGAACGTCTTGACGAGCCAGTCGATCACGCGCTGGTCCCAGTCGTCCCCGCCCAGCTTCGTGTCGCCGTGGGTGGCCTTGACCTCGAAGACACCCTCGCCGATCTCCAGGAGGGAGACGTCGAACGTGCCGCCGCCGAGGTCGAACACCAGGACCGTGTGATCGGTGTCGCCGCGCTCCAGCCCGTAGGCGAGGGCGGCGGCGGTGGGCTCGTTGATGATGCGCAGCACCTCGAGGCCTGCGATCTGGCCGGCCTCCTTGGTGGCCTGCCGCTGCGCGTCGTCGAAGTACGCCGGGACGGTGACGACCGCCTGGGTGACCGTGTCACCGAGGTACGCCTCCGCGTCGCGCTTGAGCTTGGTCAGGATCTGCGCGCTGATCTCCTGCGGCGTCCACGGCTTCTGGTCGATGTCGACCGACCAGTCCTTGGCGCCCATGTGGCGCTTGACCGAGCGCACGGTGCGATCCGGGTTCGTGATGGCCTGGCGCTTGGCGACCTCGCCCACCAGGATCTCGCCGTTCTTCGAGAACCCGACCACCGAGGGGGTGGTCCGTGAGCCCTCGGCGTTGGGGATCACCACGGGCTCGCCGGCCTCGAGGGTGGAGACCACCGAGTTCGTGGTGCCGAGGTCGATGCCAACGGCTCGTGTCATGTCGCTCCCTTTCTGTCTCGTGGGGGCACGGGGCCCGCGTGGCGAAGCAGTTTCGCGCCCGACCACCATAGAACTTGAGTGCTGGATTGACAACTTTGAGGGTGCCTGCGGCGCATGGAGATGCAGCGCCGCCGGCGCGCTCACGCTCCGTCGGTACCTCGGGCGGCGTACCGCATCCGGGGTTGAGCCGCCGAAGGGTTCAAGCCCATCCGGGAAGCTTCCGAAAAGGAACTAGTACCGACGGCCACCAACCATGTTCGGCGAGCCCGCCGGGCGAGGACGGAGAACCCGTGGGCGTGACCAGCGCGCATACGTACGAGCACGACGGTGTGACACGGCACCCGGCGGTTCGTCACGCCCTGGACGCGATGCTGCTGGAGGAACGGGGACGGTGGGCGATGCAGATCCACGACGGGCTCACGCAGTCCGTCACCTCGATCGTCCTGGAGCTCCAGACGTTGCGCCACCGCATCGAGCTGGACCCGCAGGGCGCGATGGAGACGCTCAAGGTGATCGAGGACGAGATCCGGGCGGACCTGCACCGGATCCGCGAGCTGTTGTTCGACATGACGACCGAGGGCCCGGCGTTCGCGCGGCCGGCGCTCGAGGCGCTCGTTCGCGATCAGATCGACCGGTGGCACATGCCCGCGTCGGTCGAGGTCGAGGGCGAGCTCGACGTGGCTCCTGAGGCGGTGCTGGAGACGGCCTACGCGATCGTCGTCGAGAGCCTGACGAACGCGGCCAAGCACAGCGGAGCCCCCGAGGCGCACGTGCGCGTGCACCTTGCCGGCGACGAGCTGCGCGTCGAGGTCGAGGACCGCGGCGTGGGTGTGGTCGGGGTGCGCGCGGATGACGACCCCCATTTCGGATTCCAGATGATGCGGGCTCGAGCCGAAGCCATCGGCGGGTCCTTGGACGTTCAGTCGACCCCTGGGCGCGGCACCACCGTGGTCGCCGTGCTCCCCGTCGGAGGGCGAGGTGACGAAGGATGAGGATCTTGATCGTGGATGACCACGCGCTCGTGCGCCGTGGCATGAACTACGTCGTGAAGGAGGGCTTCCCCGACGCCGACGTGGTGGAGGCGGAGTCAGCGGCCGTGGCGCTGGAGGCGCTCCGCGCCGGGCCCGCGTTCGACCTGGCGCTCGTGGACGTCCGCATGCCGGACCTCGACGGGCTGGAGCTCCTGCGCGCGGTCAAGGCCGAATGGGCCGAGGTCCCGGTGATCATGATCTCGACCTACGAGAACGCGCCGTACGTGAAGCGCGCGCTCGCGGACGGGGCGGCCGGCTACCTCCTCAAGGACGCCACCCCCGAGGACCTGGCACAGGCGATCAACGTCGCGATGTCGGGCAGCGGCAACGTCCTCAGTCCCCGCGTGATCCAGAACCTGTTCGACGACCAGGAGAACTCGACGGGGGGCGGCTCCTCGACGCGGCGCAACGAGTACAGCCTGACCCAGCGTGAGCACGACATCCTGGCGCTGCTGTCCGAGGGTCGGTCCAACCGCGAGATCGCCCAGCACCTGTACCTGTCGGAGAAGACGGTGAAGGCGCACCTGGCCGCGATCTTCCGCAAGCTGGGGGTCACGAACCGCACCCAGGCCGCCATGATGGCGGTCCAGATGGGTGTGGGTCCGATCCCGGGGATGCTGGCCGTCGAGCAGTGAGCACCGATGCGGAGCGGATCGACGCGCTCCGTCGTCGATGCCTACGCGCCGGGACCGAAGTCCTCGTAGGAGCGGCTGGCGGTGGGGCCGCGCTGCCCCTGGTACTTGTTCCCGGCCTGCCCGTACGGGGTTTCCGCGGGTGAGCTCAGCCGGAAGAACGAGATCTGGCCGATCCTCATGCCGGGATACAGGGTGATCGGCAGGTTCGCGACGTTCGACAGCTCGAGCGTCAGGTAGCCGTCCCACCCGGGGTCCACGTACCCAGCGGTCGAGTGGATCAGGAGCCCCAACCGCCCGAGCGACGACTTGCCTTCGAGCCTGGCCACCAGGTCGTCGGGCAGGCGCACGCGCTCCACGGTCGAGCCCAGCACGAACTCACCGGGGTGCAGGATGAAGGGTTCGTCGTCCTTCACCTCGACGAGCTCCGTGAGCTCGGGCATCTCGGCCCGGACGTCGATGTAGGGGTACCGCGAGTTGGCGAACACCCGGAACTGGGCGTCCACGTGGAGGTCCACCGAGGACGGCTGGATGCAGGTCGGGTCGAACGGGTCGACCTCGACGCGACCGCTCTCGATCGCCTCACGGATGTCGCGGTCGGACAGGATCATCGGCGGCAGATGCTACTGGTCGCCCGACGGCGCGTTCGAGACGGCGACCCATCGGCCGAGCGCGGCGATCGCTCCGCCCTCGTCGATCGCGCGGGCGGCGGTGGCCATGCCCTCCTCGAACGACGCGGCGAACCCGGCAACCTGGAACGCGGCGCCCGCGTTCAACAGCACCACGTCGCGTCGCGCCCCGTGCTCGCCCTCCAGGACCCGGCGCACGATGTCGGCCCCCTCGGCCGGATCGCTCCCGCCGGCCAGCTCCCCCATCTTGGCGCGTGCGAGGCCGAGCCGGGCGGGGTCCAGATGGGTCTCATGCACCGATCCCGACCGCACGTCGTACACGGTGGACAGCCCGGTGGTGGTGAGCTCGTCGAGACCGTCCTCGCCGCGGAACAGCATCGCGCGGGTCCCGCGACGGGCCAGCACCTCGGCCATCAGCGGGAGCATCCGATCGTCGGACACGCCCACCACCTGCGCGTAGGGCCGGGCGGGGTTGGTCAGCGGACCGAGGAAGTTGAACACGGTGGGCACGCGCAGCTCGCGGCGGACCGGAGCGGCATGGCCCATCGCGGGATGGAAGTGCGGCGCGAACATGAACGCGATGCCCGCCTCGATGAGGCACCGCTCCACGCCGTGCGCATCCAGGTCGATCCGCACGCCGAGCGCCTCCAGGACGTCCGCCGACCCGCAGGTCGAGCTCGCGGCGCGGTTCCCGTGCTTCGCGACCCGCACCCCCGCGCCGGCGACGACGAGCGCCGACGCCGTCGAGATGTTGAACGTGCCGCTGCGGTCCCCGCCGGTCCCGCACGTGTCGATCACCGGCTCGGCCGACGCGACCGGCGTGGCGAACCCCAGCATCGTCTGCGCCAGTCCCTCGAGCTCGTCGACCGTCTCACCCTTGGTCCGGAGGGCGAGGAGGAACGCACCGATCTGACCCGGGGTGGCCTCGCCGGCCATCACCCCGTGCATCGCGGCGGCCGCTTCTTCGGTCGTGAGGGGCTCGCGGCGTGCCAGCGTGCTCAGGACGTGGGGCCACAGGTCGGGATCCGACATGAGGAAGGGCAGGCTAGCAGCGGCGCGGGCCGGATCCGCGGGCCGGACCTCCCTCACGGGTCGCGTTCGGCCTCCGCGGATGTGCGAGACTGATGGCTCGCTCCGCTCCGGCGGGGCGGCGACGCGGGTGTGGTTCAATGGCAGAACGCAAGCTTCCCAAGCTTGAAACGGGGGTTCGATTCCCCTCACCCGCTCCGAGCACCTGAGGCGCCGCCGCGACGCGGCGCCTCCTTCGCGTCCGGGGAGCCTCGCCCCAGGTACCGAGGCGCCGTCGGGCACAGGTCGCGCAGCGGGCACACGTGGCAGCGAGGCGTCGGCGCCTTGCAGATCTCGCGCCCCAGCCGGATCAACCCCACGTGGAGCGACGTGCGCAGGCCGGCCGGCACCAGGTCGTGCAGCAGGCGGTCGGCCCGCTCCGCGGAGGCCGTCGGCGGGACCAAGCCGAGCCGCCGGGCCGTGCGGTGCACGTGGGTGTCGACGGGGATCGCGTCGCGTCCCAGCGCGAAGCTGAGCACCACCGCGGCGGTCTTGGGCCCGATCCCCGGCAGGGAGGTCAGGTACGCCCGAGCCTCGGCATCCGACAGCTCGCGGAGTCGCGCGAGATCGAAATCGCCCTCCCGATCGCGGATCTCGAGCAGGATCGCCTGGATCCGCGGGGCCTTCGTGTTCGCCAGCCCGCCGGAGCGGATCGCGTCCGCGATCCCGACGCTCGGGGCGTCGACCACCTCGGACCACGTCGGGAACGCGCCGCGCAGGGCGGCGAAGGCCCGCTCGGCATTCACGTCGCTGGTGTGCTGGGACAGCACGGTGAGGATCAGCTCGTCGAGCGGGTCGTCCGCCCTCGGCGGTCGCAGCTCGCCGAACCGCTTCTCGAGCCGGCGCACGATCGCGCGGATCCGACGCGGGTCCGTGCGCACCGCCGTCGCCACGATCGGACTCACCGGTCCGCCGTGCTCGCCAGGAACGCGCGGCCCCGTGGGGACAGGCGAGAGCCGACCTCCAGGCTCTCGGTGAGTCCCAGCTCCTTCAGCTCGCGGACGTCGCGCTTGAACGGGAGCAGCTGCCGGCCCAGGTCGGCCGCCAGGTCCGCCGCCCTCGTCCCCGGATGCTCGTCGATCGTGACCAGCACGTCTCCCGTCCACGGTCCATCCGGCGCGACGTCGACCGTGTCGATCCCGATCCTTCCCGCGGGTGTCCGGTGCACGCTCCCGGGTCGCGCCCGGGCGGTCCGCCAGCGCCGGAAGGCCACCGTGATCGAACCGTCGGCGATGCCGTCGAGGGAGTCCGTCGCGAACAGCACGGCACGAGCCTACGGTGGACGCGCGGCGCGGTCCTGCTCACTCCTGGCCGCGAGCGGCGTTGTGGAACCGGGTGAGGGACGGCTCGAAGGTCAGCCGCACCGAACCGGTGGGGCCGTTGCGGTGCTTCGACAGGATCAGCTCGGCCTCACGCTTCTTCTCCGGATCGGCGTCGTCGCGATGGATGAACATCACGACGTCCGAGTCCTGCTCGATGCTGCCCGACTCGCGCAGGTCCGAGAGCTGCGGACGCTTGTCGGCGCGCGCCTCGGGATTGCGGTTGAGCTGCGACAGCGCCACGACCGGGATGTCCAGCTCCTTCGCGAGGAGCTTGAGCGACCGCGAGATCTCGGCCACCTCCTGCTGGCGGTTGTCCTGGCGCCGGGTGAGCGGGCTGGTCATGAGCTGGAGATAGTCGACGATGATCA
>DATBJQ010000149.1:0-20209 GCA_036556385.1 Actinomycetota bacterium
CCTCGACGCCGGTGGCAACGACGTCGCGGAAGGAGAGCTCTCGACCCAGGGCCGCACGCTCACCACCTCCGTCCGCCCGGGACTGCCCGACGGGGCGTATACCGTGGCATGGCGCGTGGTCTCCTCCGCGGACGGCCATCCGACGACCGGCAGCTTCGCGTTCGGGATCGGCGCGCCGCCACCGGACACGGGCGGTGGTGGCGATCAGGGATCCCCGCCCCCATCGCCGCTGTCGGTGTGGGCCAAGACGGAGCTCTACGCCGGCGTGATGCTGCTCCTGGCCGTGGGCGTCGTCGGGCTCGGACGGTTCCGGGGCCGCCCTTCGAGCCTCCCGGTCGTCGCCGCGATCGGGGCAATGCTCGCCACGCTGGGCGCCGTGCTCCTCCTGATCGCCGAGCAACGCTCGTTGGGCGTGTCGATGTCCGACCTCGTCCGGTCGGACACCGGGCGCCCGTACCTGTGGCTGCTGGGCGCCGTGCTCGTGGCCGACGTGTTCGTCGCCGTGGGCGCCGCCCGTGCCCGCTCGCGACCGGCGTTGTGGGGCGCCGCGGGCGCCGCGGCGGCCGCGATGCTCGTGCGTGCCACGTCGGGGCACGCGGCTGCCGCGGATCCTCCCGGTCTGCAGGAGGGCCTCCAGTGGGCCCACTTCCTGGCAGCGGGCGTCTGGATCGGCGGCCTGGTGCTGCTGTTCCTGCTCGCCCGCGACGCCGGGCACCCGCCGGTCGAGGAGGCGCGGCGGTTCTCAGCGTTGGCCGGCTGGATGGTGGCGGTGGTCGTCGTCACGGGATTCCTGCGCGCGTGGAACGAGCTCGGCGGCGCCGCGTGGGTCCTGCGTGCCTTCGAAAGCTCGTACGGGACCACCCTGCTGATCAAGGTCGCCGTGGTGATCGCGGTGATCGGGCTCGCCGCCGTGAACCGCTACCGGACCCTCCCACGCCTTCGCGACGACGCTCGCCCGCTCCGCCGCGTGGCGGGGACGGAGGCGCTGGCCGCGGTCGCGGTCCTGCTCCTCACGGCGACGCTGACGGGGTTCAACCCCAACGCCGGCGCGGATACCGCGCCACCCGCCCCGACGTCCGTCACTGCCCAGGGCAGCGACTTCGCCACGACGATGCGGGTGCGGCTCATGGTGACACCGGGCACCCCCGGACCGAACCGGTTCGACGCCCGTGTGGTGGACTTCGACACGGGAACGCCGCTGCCGGTGGACGCGGTCTCCGTGCGGCTGCGGTCGGTGACCCGTCCGACCGTGCCGGCGCAGACGGTCCGGCTCCGGCTGCGCGACGGGACGTGGACCGCCGACAGCGCCGCGCTGTCGCTGGCCGGCACGTGGGAGGGATCGGTCACCGTGCGAACGGGTGCATCGGCGTCGGAGGTCCCCCTCAGCGTGGTGACGCGTCAGGCGGGTGCGACCCAGGAGGTGAGCGCCCAGCCCGGGCTCCCGGTCCTGGTGACCACCTCGTTCCCGGGCGGCGTCGTTGCCCAGACCTTCGTGGACCCGGGGGTCGCCGGGACGAACCAGGTCCACGTCACGTACTTCGGTGCCGACGGGACCGGCCTGCGCACCGACCGGATCGTGGTGGTCGCCAGCACGGCCGGGGGTCTCGCGCAGCGCCTCCCGTCCGAACCGTTCGGCCCCGGTCACGTGATCGCGAACGCGACCCTGGAGCCCGGCGCGTGGACGTTCGACGTGGTGGCAACCACGCCGCAGGGCGAGGTGTATCAGGCGACGTGGACCGAAGCGATCGAGGAGGCGCCGTGAGATCCCCCGCGCTGGTGGCCGCCTGCCTCGGCGTGACCCTGGTCATCGGGGCCTGCGGGGATGGAAGCACCACGCCCGGCACCGCCGATCCCACCGGACCGCGCCCCGCCAGCTCGGCACGCCTCGCGATCCAGGCCCCACGCGACGGCCAGACGTTCGACGATCCCGATGTGGAGGTCCGGGTCCGGCTGGAGGACGCTCGGCTCGTCGACCTGACCACCACGGACATCCGCCCCGACGAGGGGCACCTCCACGTGATGCTCGACGACACCCTCGTCTCGATGACGGGTGAGCTGCACCAGACGCTGCCGAGGCTCGATCCCGGTCAGCACGTGCTGACGGTCGAGTTCGTGGCGGCGGACCACCTCCCGTTCGACCCCCGCGTGGTCGCGGGCGTGGCGTTCCGGGTGGCGCGGTCGTGAGCGTTCCGCGAGCCGTCGCACGGCTCCGGGGCGACTCCGCCCTCGTGGCGGCGCTCGTCGCGGCCGGGTGCGCGGCCTTGCTCGTCCGCCCGGCGCTCACCCCGCTGCCCCTGGCTGGGCGGACCCTTGGCCTCGCCGTCCTGGCCGGCGCCGTCCTGATGGCGGGGGTATCGGTGCCGGTCCCCGCGGACGTCCGGCGATCCAACCCTTCGCTCGTGCTCGGCGCCGGGCTCGCCGCGGTCGTGGTGGCCGGATGGATCGGGGGACCCGCTCCCCCGGTCCCGTGGGCCGCCGCCGCGCTCCCCGTGTCGCTCCTCGCCGCCGTGGCCGAGGAGGCGCTGTTCCGCCGGACGTTGCACGCGAGCCTCTCGCGCTCGGGACCGGCGGTGGCCGTGCTCGGCGGAGCCGTGCTCTTCGCAGCCGTGCACGTCCCCCTGTACGGCTGGGCGGCCCTCCCGGTCGACCTCGGCGCCGGCCTCCTCCTGGGATGGCAGCGCCACGCGTCGGGGACGTGGTTGGTACCCGCCGCCACGCACGCGGTCGCGAACCTCCTGGTGGTGGTGGCGTGAGCGGCGCCCGGCACGCGGTGGGCCGCCGTCCGGTGATCGCCGCGGTCGTCGGTGCCGGGGTCATCGCCACGTACCTCGTCCTGGCCGCGGTCTCGGGTCACCTGTCCCCGCTGGCACGCCGCCCCGCGCTGGACGGCCTCGGCCCCTTGACCCCGTACCGATGGGTGGCGCCGCCACCCGAGGTGCAGGACAACCGGCCGCCGACCCCCGGGACGTTCGTGGTGCCGGTCCGCGGAGGCCGCACCGACCCGGACCTGAAGATGACGGAGGACGTCCAGGTCTCGCTGCTCCTGGACCGCGGCGTCGTCACGACCGACGACCCGCGGGTCCGTTTCGACGTGACCCCGCTCGACCCCACGACCCTCGGGCCGCTCCCCGGCGAACTCGCCACGTTCGGCAACGCGATCCGGATCGACGCCACCGAGGAGCCCTCGGGCCGCTCGCCCGCGGCCTTCGAGGATCTGGTGGCGATCCTCGTCTACCCGGAGACCGTCTCCTTGCACTCGGCGGAGCACGAGATCCTGTACTCGCCGAACGGCCAGCGTTGGCGGGCCCTGGACACGCGGGACACGCTGGCCACATCGCAGGTCCAGGCCGAGATGCCGGGTCCGGGCTACCTCGTGGTGGGCGGGGTCCCGCGGGTGATCATCCCCGTCACGCCGCGTCCGCCGGGTGCGGGCGACGGGAACACCGGGACCCTCGCGACCGCGCTCCTCGTCGTCTCGATCGCCTCGCTGGTCGTCGGGATCGCGTTCCTGCTGCGGGCGCGCCGTGCGCCGGCCGATCCCGGGCGGGGCTGAGGGCGCGGCCGTTCGGGTCGCGTCACCGCCCGGGCCTCGCTACCATCCCGTCCAGGACCCCGACCCGCAGGAGATGATCGCGTTGACCACCGTGAAGGCCGCGCTGCTGCAGACCGACTGGTCCGGCGACCAGGCGTCGATGATCGACAAGCACGAGGAGGCGGCCCGCGAGGCGGCCGCGCAGGGCGCCCAGGTGATGTGCTTCCAGGAGCTGTTCTACGGTCCGTACTTCTGTCAGGTGCAGGACGCCCAGTTCTACAGCTACACGGAGGAGATCCCCGACGGTCCGACGACGGAACGGTTCCGATCCGTCGCGCGCGAGCTCGGGATGGTGATGGTGCTGCCGATGTACGAGATCGTGCAGGCGGGGCAGTACTACAACACCGCCGCCGTGATCGACGCCGACGGGACGTACCTGGGCAAGTACCGCAAGCAGCACATCCCGCAGGTCCAGGGGTTCTGGGAGAAGTTCTACTTCGCCCCGGGAACGGGCGGCTACCCCGTGTTCGAGACCGCCGTCGGGAAGGTCGGGGTCTACATCTGCTACGACCGCCACTTCCCCGAGGGCTGGCGGATGCTCGGCCTCCACGGCGCCGAGATCGTGTTCAACCCGTCGGCGACGCACCGCGGCCTGTCGGAGTACCTCTGGCGGTTGGAGCAGCCGGCCGCGGCGGTCGCGAACATGTACTACATCGGAGCGATCAACCGCGTCGGGATCGAGCCGCTCGGTGAGAACGACTTCTACGGCCAGAGCTACTTCGTGGACCCGGAGGGGCAGTTCGTCGGCGACACGGGCGACGCGTTCAAGCCCGAGCTGATCGTGCGCGACCTGGACCTGGACAAGATCCGCCAGGTCCGCGATCGCTGGGCGTTCTACCGGGATCGTCGTCCCGACGCCTACGACGACCTCGTCGCACGCTGACCGTCGGGACGGAGGGGGCGGCCATGGACATCGGCGTCGTGCTCCAGACGACCCCGCCGGCGGCGCGCGTCGTCGACCTGGCCCGGCGGGCCGAGGCCTACGGCATGACGCACGTCTGGACGTTCGACTCCCACATCCTGTGGGAGGAGCCGATCCCGATCTTCACCGAGATCCTGGCGAACACCCGCAACGTCGTGGTCGGCCCGATGGTCACGAACCCGCTGACGCGGGACTGGACCGTGACGGCCAGCGTGTTCGCGACGCTGAACGAGATGTTCGGCAACCGCACCGTGATCGGGATCGGTCGCGGCGACTCGGCGGTCCGCGTGATCAACGGCAAGCCGTCGACGCTGGCGCACCTGGGTGAGGCGATCCACGTGATCCGCGAGCTCGCGAACGGGCGGGAGGTCGAGTACAAGGGCTCGACGCTCCGGTTCCCGTGGGCGGCGAAGAGCCGCGTGGAGATCCTCGGCGCCGGGTACGGGCCGAAGGCCCTGCGGCTGATCGGCGAGGTCGCCGACGGCTTCATCCTCCAGCTCGCGGACCCCGACATCGCGGCGTGGACGATCGGTGCCGTGCGCACCGCCGCCGAGGAGGCGGGCCGCGACCCCGACGAGCTCACGATCTGCGTGGCGGCTCCCGCGTACGTGACCGACGATCTGGCCCACGCCCGCGAGCAGACCCGCTGGTTCGGGGGCATGGTGGGCAACCACGTGGCGGACCTGGTGGCGCGGTACGGCGAGCGCTCGGAGGTCCCGTCGGCGCTGACCGAGTACATCGCGGGGCGCGAGGGCTACGACTACAACCAGCACGGTCAAGCCGGGAACGTCCACACCGAGTTCGTCCCCGACACGATCGTCGATCGCTTCTGCATCCTGGGGCCGATCGACGAACATGTGCGCCGCCTGCGGGAGCTCGAGGGGCTCGGCGTGGACCAGTTCGCGATCTACCTGCAGCACGACGACAAGGACGGGACGCTGCAGGCCTACGGCGAGCGGATCGTGCCGGCGATCGCGGACAGCGTCTCCGCGAAGACGTGACGGCCTCGGGACGGCAGGTGGCCCCCGGCCGAGGGCGGGCGCGACGCGCCGGGATGTTCGCGCTGTCCCTGCTGCTCGTGGCGGGCCTGTGGGAGCTCTACAAGCTCGTGGGACCCCAGGACGGCGGGCAGCTCCTCGGCCTCACGATCCTGCCGCGGGCCAACGACACGGCGATGCCCCACGTGTGGGACATGCTCGCGCGCTACGGCCAGCCCGAGCGCCGGGGGTCCGACGAGCCGATCATCCTCACCGTGCTGGCGGGGGCGTGGTTCACGTTCCGCCTGGCGTTCACCGGCTTCGTCCTGGGCGCGACGATCGGGATCGGCCTGGGGGTCCTGATGGCGCGCTCCAAGATCGTGGAGCGCGGGCTGCTCCCCTACCTGGTCGTGAGCCAGACGGTGCCCCTGATCGCCCTGGCGCCGCTGGTCGTGAGCTGGGGCGGCAAGCTCCACGTCGGCGGGTTCGAGTGGCCGCGGTGGCTCTCCGCGGCCGTGCTGGGCGCCTTCCTGGCGTTCTTCCCGGTCGCGGTGGGGACGCTGAAGGGTCTCACCCACGCGCCGCAGGCCGCATCGCTGGAGCTGATGGACTCCTACGCGGCCTCGTGGTGGCAGACGCTGCGCAAGCTGCGGTTCCCGGCCGCCGTGCCGTTCATGATCCCGGCGCTGCGGCTCGCGGCCACCGCGTCGGTGATCGGGGTGGTGGTCGCGGAGATCTCCACCGGCCTGGCCGGCGGCGTCGGACGGCTGATCATCGAGTACGCGCGCGAAGCCACCGGCGACCCCGCGAAGGTCTTCACGGCGGTGTTCGCGGCCGCGGCGCTGGGGCTGGTCATGGCGGGGCTCGTCGCGCTGATCGATCTCGTCACGGCGCGCAACCGGCCACCGAAGGAGGCGTTCGCGTGAACGACGGAGCCGGCCCGGCGGCGGCCCCGGCCGCGGTCGAGATCCGTGGCCTCACGAAGACCTTCAACCCCGGGCAGCCCAACGCGGTCGAGGCGTTGGTCGACATCGACCTCAGCATCCCGTCGGGGGCGTTCGTCTCGCTGATCGGACCGTCCGGGTGCGGGAAGTCGACGCAACTGCGTCTGATCGCCAACCTCCTCGAGCCGACGTCGGGCGAGGTCCTCGTGAACGGGAAGCCGGCGCACCAGGCACGGCTGGACCAGGACTACGGGATGGCGTTCCAGCAGGCGGGCCTGTTCGATTGGCGCACGGTCGCGAAGAACGTGGAGCTCCCGCTGGAGCTCAAGGGATGGGATCGGCAGCGGCGCCGGGACCGGGCCCTGGAGATGCTCGAGCTTGTGAAGCTCTCCGAGTTCGTCGACCACGTCCCCTGGCAGCTGTCGGGCGGGATGCAGCAGCGCGTCGCGATCGCGCGGGCGCTGGCGGCCCATCCCCCCCTGCTGTTGATGGACGAGCCCTTCGGAGCGCTCGACGAGATGACGCGCGAGCACATGCAGGCAGAGCTGCTGCGGATCTGCGGGGAGACCGGGACGACGGTCGTGTTCGTGACGCACTCGATCCCTGAGGCCGTCTACCTGTCGACGCGCGTGGTGGTGATGTCGCCGCGACCGGGGCGGATCACCGCCCGGATCGAGGTGCCCCTGGGGCGCGAGCGGACCGTGGACACGCGGGAGGACCCGGCCTTCTTCCGCAAGGTCACGGAGGTGCGCGAGGCGCTCCGCGGCATCGAGGTCACCGACCTGGACGAAGCCGAGGCGGATCGGTGAGCGTCGTGGCGGCGCGGTCGGGCGGGCGCGACGGATGGTTCGCGGTCGTCTGGCCGCCGGTGGTCTTCGGCGTCGGCTTCCTGCTGCTGTGGGAGCTGGCCGTCATCGTGTTCGACTTCCAGCCCTACTTCCTGCCGCCGCCGTCGGAGATCTGGCAGCAGTTCCGTGAGAACGCCCAGCTGATCTGGGAGGCGACGAAGGTGTCGGGGCTCAACGCGCTGATCGGCCTGATCGTGGGCACCGTCCTCGGGATCGCGATCGCGTTCCTGCTGGGGCGCTTCCGCCTCCTGAACGATCTGGCGACGCCGCTGGCGATCGCGCTGAACGCGATCCCGATCTTCGTCCTGGTCGCCGTGTTCAACAACATGTTCTCGATCACCAGCGAGGTCCCCCGCCGGCTGATGGTCACGCTGGTCGTGTACTTCATCGTGCTGGTGAACGTCGCGCGGGGGCTCCGCGAGGTCGAGGCGACGCAGCTCGAGCTGATGCGGTCGTACGCGGCCGGCGACGTCGCGATCCTGCGCAAGGTCCGCGTCCCCAACGCCGTGCCGTACCTGTTCACGGCGCTGAAGATCGCGGCGCCCGCCTCCGTGATCACCGCGTTCGTCTCGGAGTACTTCGGAGGGTCGCAGAACGGGCTGGGCAGCCGCATCGTGGCCAGCATCGCGATCTCGAAGAACGCCACCGCGTGGGCGTACGTGCTGGGCGCGTGCCTCCTCGGCCTGGCCTTCTACCTGGTCACGGTGCTGCTCGAGCGGATCGCCACTCCCGGCGGCGCCGCCGCGCGGCGGCGGGCCTGAGGTCCTGCGCCGGACCTGCGTGGCGCGGACCGGGGCAGATGGGGCAAGATGCCCCCTTCGGGCACACGGGCGGGGCGGACGCGCCCCGGGGGGAGGAGACGGGCCGATGAGGAAGAACCGGTTCCGGTTCGTCGCAGGCGTCGTGACGTTGCTGCTGGTCGGGGCGGCGTGCAGCGACGACGGCGGCACGACGAGCGCCGGCGCGAGCGGCAGCTCGGCGGGGGGCGAGTGCACGACCCCCGACCAGGTCAAGCTCCAGCTGCAGTGGTTCATCCAGGCACAGTTCGCCGGCTACTTCGCCGCGCAGGACCAGGGGTTCTACGAGGACTGGTGCATGGACGTCGAGATCGTCGAGGGCGGCGTCGACATCGTGCCGCAGCAGCAGCTCGCCGACGGGGCGGTGGACTTCGCGCTCGCCTGGGTCCCGAAGGCGCTGGCGAGCCGGGAGGCCGGCGCGGACATCGTGAACATCGCCCAGGTGTTCCAGCGGTCCGGGACGCTCCAGGTCTCGTTCAAGGACGCCGGCATCACGTCTGCCTCGGACTTCGGCGGGCACACGATCGGCAACTGGGGCTTCGGCAACGAGTACGAGATCTTCGCCGCCCTCGCGCAGGAGGGGCTCGATCCCGCCGACGACGTGACGCTCGTGCAGCAGCAGTTCGACATGCTCGGCCTGCTGTCGGGCGACATCGACGCGGCCGAGGCGATGACCTACAACGAGTACGCCCAGGTGTTGGAGGCCGTGAACCCGGACACCGGCGAGCTCTATCAGCCCGAGGACCTCAACGTCGTCTCGTACGAGGAAGAGGGCGTCGGCATGCTGCAGGACGCGATCTGGGCCGACGGCGAGCGGCTCGCGAGCGACGAGGACTACATCGACCTCGCGGGACGGTTCGTGGCGGCGTCGTTGCAGGGATGGGCCTACTGCCGCGACAACGTCGAGGCGTGCCGCGACATCGTCGTCGCGAAGGGCTCCAAGCTCGGGAACAGCCATCAGCTGTGGCAGATGAACGAGATCAACAAGCTGATCTGGCCGGCCCCCAACGGCATCGGCGTGATCGACGAAGAGGCGTGGAACCGCACCGTGCAGATCGCGATGGACACGCCGAACCTGGAGGGCGCCACGGTGCTGACCGCGGAGCCCACCGAGGGCGCGTGGACGAACGACATCGTGGAGCTCGCGTTGACCGATCTGCAGGAGATGGGCGTCGACGTGAACGGCGAGGGCTACACGCCGATCGAGGTCACGCTCGAGGAGGGTGGGGCGTAGCGGGCGCCCGGACGCTCAGCAGACCTCGAGCAGCAGCGGGTACGGGTTGATCGCGTCCTCGATCACGGAGTATCCGTAGGCGCTGACGGGCCAGCCCGAGGGGATCACGTTCGGGCGGAACTCGAAGTGGTCGTGCGGCGTCGAGCCGCCGGCCAGCCCGGTGCTGCTCACGTAGCCGATCACGTCGCCCGCCTGGACGGGGCCGAGCTTCGCGATCGACGACATGTGGGCGTTGTACGTGCGCCCGAACCGACCCTGCACGTACACGGCGATCCCGCCGAGCGAGTTCGTGGAGTCGTAGGCCACGCCGTCGAACGTCGCGACGATCGGCGTGCCCTCGGCCGCCACGATGTCGACGCCCTTGTGCAGGTGGAAGCCGCCCACGTACCGCGGGGCCCCGAAGCCGTCGCCGAAGGCGTTCGGGCCGGCGACCGGGCAGCGTTCGAACAACCCCCTCCATTCCTCCGGGAGCGGGATGTTCGGGACGTTGCCCACCGGGGGCGGCGGCAGCGACGCGACCCACTCGTCGTACTTCTTCTTCGCGGACGCGGTCTCCGCGTACGTGTCCTGCGCGGCGGCGAACCGCGCGTCGATCGCCTGCTGGAGCTGCTGCTTCAGCTTCAGATCCGCCTGGATCTGGGCCTCGATCCTGCGCGCCTCGGCGACGTCGGCGGCCTGCTTGGCCTTGAGCTCCTCGAGCTCCACCTTGTCCGCCTCGAGCTGGTTGCCGAGGTTCTCGACCTCGCGCGCGAGCTCCGCGTCGGACTCGGCGATCGCGCCGACGAACTCGACGCGGTCGGACAGATCGGCGATCGACGTGGCCCCCAGGAGGAACTCCAGGCTCGACCCGGGACCGGCGATGTAGACCTCGGCGGCGCGCCGGTTGAGCCGGCCGCGGATCCGGTCGTAGCGGAGCTGCGCGGCCTCGATCTCCTGTTGCGTCTGGAGGAGCTCGGCCTTGGTCTTCTCGAGCTCGCCCTGGAGCCGGTCGACCTCGAACGCCTGCTCGGCGAGGCGGCCGGCGATCACGGCCACCTGGGCGCGCATGTCGGCCACCTCCGCCGCCAGGGCGTCGCGCCGCGCCCGGGCCTCACGGACGTCGTCCTGCGTGACCTGGTCCGGTTCGCGGGCAGCCGCGACCGGTCCCAGCCACGCGAGGGCTGCGAATGCGAGGGAGGCCGCGAGCACGCGGAACCCGATGGGGAAGGATCGGTCCGTTCTCGTCATGCGGATGCACCACCGTACCGGTTGCAGACGTCACGTGACGACCCGGCCGGTCCTCACAGCGTGACCGGCCGGTGTGCCCCGTGCAATCACCCTCGGCTCGTGGGGGGGGAGACCTGAAGCGCGGGGTCGGATCCTCCGGGAGCGCCTCCGAGACCGGGTTCCTCGAGAGCCTGTTCCCATCCGTTGCGCTGCAGCTGCTCACGTGCCTCTCGCAGGGTCTCGTCCCCCCCGACGAGGTCCGGGCCGAACAGGGACCCCGCCCACCAGACGATCGCCGCGTGCGCGTTGGGCACGACGTCGGGCGGACCCTCCGCCGAGATCGCGGCCGTCGCCTTGACTCGGGCCGTCTCCGCCTCGCCCTCCGCGATCGCCAGGGCCGCCTCGGCCGTGAGCAGGGCGGTCACCGAGCCCGGTTCGCCGGCGGCCAGGTGCAGCACCGGGTCCTCCAGGACCGTCCGCGCGGCGGCCACGTCCCCGGTCGCCGCCAGGGTCCGGGCGAGCTCGGCCCCCGTCCAGGTGACCAACGCCTGCTCGGACAGCTCGCGACACAGGGCCAGCGCCTCCCGCAGGTCCTCCACCGCCTCCTCGAGCCGCCCGGTCGCTCGTGCGGTCGCTCCGCGATCCCCCAGGGCTCCCGCGAGCTCCCAGCGGGCCCCCAGCTCGCGGAACGTCCGCACGGACCGGTCGGCGTGCTCGCGGGCCTCGTCCAGTCGGAGCAGTCGACGCAGGGAGGCGCCGATCGCCTGGTGCGCGATCGCCTCGCTGAACGCCTGCCCGGCCGCCTCCGCGATCGCCAGGGCCTCCTCGGCCAGCGCCAACGCCTCGCCCTCCGGGGCGCGGGGCGAGGCGACGGCCGCGAGCCCCACCAGGGCCCGGCACTCGGCCCACGCGTCGTCGCGGTCGGAAGCCCGGACGAGCTCGAGGGCCTCGCGGAACAGGTGGTGGGCCTGGTCCAGCTCGTGCCGCCAGTACGGCACCCACGCCGCCATCAGCAGCGTCCGCGCGAGCGCGTGCGGGCTCCCTTGGGCCCGGGCCTCCTCGAGCGCGCGCTCGAAGATCGCGGCCGCCAGGGCGACGTCGCCGCGGACCATCAGCGTGATCTCGGCCAGGAACCGGGACGCGTGGGCCAGGATGCGATGGTCCTGCGGACCCGCCAGCCGCAACGCGGACCGCAGCGACTCCTCGGCCTGATCGAACTCGGCGAGCCAGTACCGGGCCTCCCCGAGCATCGCCACGATCCATGCCTCCCGGGAGCCCCACGCCGAGTCCGGCCCCGCGAGCGCCAGGGCCCGCTGGAAGAGGTCGGCTGCCGTCCGGGACTCGATCCGGCGCCGGGAGATGTCCCCGGCGTGCAGCAACGCGTCGACGGCGCGATCGGCCAGCGAGCGGTCGCCGGGGTTCAGATCCAGGGCCGCCCGTGCCGCCTGCTCCAGGTGGAAGGCGATCGTGCGCGGGTACCGGTCGGCGACCTCGGGCACCGACAGCCGGTTCGCCACCCGCAGGTGGAGGCGCTGCCGTTCGCGTTTGGCCAGCGAGTCGTACGCCACGTCGCGCAGCACGTCGGAGCGGAACCGCCACACGCGGGGCCCGGGAGGATGCGGGTCCTCGTCGGGCACGAGCAGCTCCTCGTCCCGCGCTTCCTGGAGCCACTCCCTCCGTGGCTCGGCGACGAGCGCCAGCTCGTCCTCGTCGAACCGGCCCTGCGGGAACACGGACGCCCGCCGGACGAGCTCGCGGGCCCCCGCCGAGAGCTGGTCGATCCGCGACGCGATCACCGCCTGGACCGTGGCCGGCAGCAGCCGCCCGCTGGGCGCCGGTCCTCGCGGCGGGAGCGAGCGATCCTCCCGCAGGAGCATCCCCGTGATCTCCACGATGAACAGGGGGTTCCCCCCGGCGTGGGCGGCGACGCTGTCGGCGTCCTCGGGATCGAGCCCGCCTGCCTCCTCGGCGAGCCGGGCAGCGTGGGCCGGAGCGAGGGGCTCGACCCACAGCGTCACGGCGTCGGCGATCCCGCCCGCCCACGTGGGCTCGCGCTCGATGAACTCCCACCGGGCCACGCACAGGACCAGCAGCGGGAGCCGACGGGCGTCCTTGACCAGCTGCTGGATCAGATCGAGCAGGAGCGGATCGGCGGCCTGCAGGTCCTCGAACACCAGCACCACCGGCCCGCCCGACGCCAGTCCCGCGACCATCGAGAACACGCCGCGCCGGACCTCCCCCGCATGGTAGCGACTGGCCTCGTCGCCCTCGGCGTCGAGGCCGAGGGCGAGCCCCAGCCCTCGCACGGCGCGCTCGACCTCCTCGGGTTCCACCCAGCCCGCCACGGTGGTGCGCAGGTCCTCCAGGACGTCGGCGTCGTGCGCCTCGCGATCGCGCCCGATCTGGCCGTACACCATCTGGGCGACCGGCCAGAAGGTCACCTCCTCCTCGAACGGGCTCGAACGACCGATCAGGACGCGGACCCCCTCGGGCAGCCGTGCGAGGAACTCCTCGACCACGCGGGTCTTGCCGATCCCCGGCTCCCCGGTGAGCGTGACCAGGTGCGCCCGGCCGCGGTTCGCCACGCGGTCGAAGATGTCCGACAGCAGCGCGAGCTCGCGGCGCCGGTCCACCAGCGGGATGTTGGTGCGGTCGGCGCGGGGGGGGCGGAGGCTCGCCACCGGCCACCCGGTGAGCGGCTCCTCCAGCCCCTTGGCCGCGATCTCCCGGGGCTCGCCGAAGCCCACCCGCCCGGTCGCCAGCTGGACGGTGGTGGCGCCCGCCAGGATCTCGTCGGGCGCGGCCGCCTGCTGCAGACGCGCGCCGAGGTTCACGGCCGCGCCGATCACGATGTTCCGATCCGTGGCCGTGCCCACCGCCACCTGCCCCGTGTTGATCCCGATGCGGACGTGGATCGGCATCGGGAGTTCCAGATCCCGCCCGAGCCGGCCCGCCCGGTCCCGGACGGCCACGGCGGTACGGATCGCCCGCACGGCGTCGTCGTCGTGAGCGATCGGCGCCCCGAACACGCCCAGCACGGCGTCGCCGATGAACGTCTCGGCGACCCCGCCGAGCCACGCGACCTCCTCGCTCACCATCCCGTGGAACGCGGCGAGCACCTCGCGGAAGCGTTCGGGGTCGAGGTGGGCGGCGAGCTCGGTCGAGCCCGCGAGGTCGACGAAGATCACCGTCACGACGCGGCGCTCCGAGGCCTCCGGCACCTGGACGGGAGCCCCGCACGTGGGGCAGAAGTTCGCCCGGGCGGGGAGCGGCTGACCGCACCGGGGACAGGTCTCCATGCTCACGCGGGAAGCCTAGCCGGACCCCCGTGCCGCCCCGGAAGCCGGGGCGACGGGTCAGGCGGGATGCCGGTACTCGATCATCTGCACGGGGTGGCCGTCGGGGTCGCGGAACGTCGCGAACCGCGCGAACCCCTCCACGTCCCCCACGTACGCGTCGAAGACGGCGCCCCGCTGCTCCAGCGTCCGCCGCGCCGCGTCGAGGTCGTCGACCCGCAGCACCACCGTGCCGCTGCCCGCCACGTCGTCGTCCGTCCCGTGCAGCGCGAAGCGGATCGGGCCGGCGTCCAGCTCGGCCCATTCGTCGCCCTCGCGACGCACGAGCTCCAGCCCCACCACCTCGGTGTAGAAGGCCAGGGCACGGTCGAGGTCGCGCGTCCAGTAGTAGACGTGATCGACGGCGCCGATCATGGCGCGTCGATGCTACTGGACGGTGCCTCGTCGGGTAGCGTTCGCACGTGGCCGATGCGGCGAGGGGAAGGCTGTTCCGGCAGCTCACGTGGATCGCCCTCGCGTTGCTCGGCGTCGTGGTGTACGGCACCGCGGGCTACATGCTGCTCGAGCGGTGGAGCTTCTTCGACGCCGTCTACATGACGGTCATGACGATGACGACCGTCGGGTTCCGCGAGGTGCGCCCGCTGGACAGGAGCGGGCAGCTCTTCACCCTGTCCGTGATCGTGCTCGGCGTGGGGATCGCCCTGATCGGCATCTCGCTCACGGCCGCCCTGATCGCGGAGGCGGAGCTCGGCGGGTTCACCAGGAGGAGACGGATGCAGAAGAGGATCGACGCCCTGCGCGACCACTTCATCGTGTGCGCGTACGGCAGGGTGGGGAGGGCGGCCGTCCGGGAGCTGATGCGTGCGGGGCTGCCCTTCGTGGTGGTGGACCCCAAGGAGGAGCTCCGCGAGCGCATGGAGGAGGACGGCGTCCCGTACATGATCGACGACCCCTCGCTGGAACCGGTCCTGCGGACCGCCGGTGTGGAGCGCGCCCGAGGCATGATCTGCGCGGTGGACTCGGACGCGACGAACGTCTACATCACGCTGGCGGCCCGGTCGTTGAACCCCCACCTGTTCATCGTGGCCCGCTCCTCGGAGCCGGGGTCGGCGGAGCGGCTCGAACGGGCGGGGGCGGATCGCGTCGTGTCGCCGTACGTGAGCAGCGGCCGCCACATGGTGCGGATGGCGCAGGACCCCAGCATCGCCGATCCGTTCGACCTGAGCGGCGGGTTCCGGGCGATCGACGTGGAGGAGCGCACGATCGGCGCGGGCTCCGCCCTCGTCGGCAAGCCGGTCCACGACGCTCCGGGGACCGTGCTGGCGGTCCGGCGCGCCAGCGGCGATGTCGAGGCGGGCGCCTCCCCCGCGCTCCTGTTGGAGGAGGGCGACGTGGTCCTGCTGCTCCGCGACGCGCGACACGGCTAGCGGCCGGGCGGCCGCTCAGCCCTGGCCGAGGATCTTGGCCTTCTGGGCCTGGAACTCCTCCTCGGTGAGCACACCGTCGGCGCGGAGCTTGGCCAGACGCTCGAGCTCAAGCGTCGCGGAGGGGGCTGCAGGGGCCGGAGCCGCCACGGGCGGCTCGGCGGGCGGGATCGGTGCGGGAGCGGGCGGGGTCGGCGCAGGCGCGGCCGGCGCGGCGCGGCCGCCGGTGAACATCCGCTGCGAGTTGAGCTCGCCCTGGTGGTAGATCGTCTTCTGGACCTCCTCCGGATGGCGGATGTCCTCGAACTCGTTGCGCCCGAACTCCGAGGCCGACGAGATGATCAGCGACCCCGCGCCCACCATCCGGTCGATGATCCCCTGCTCGAAGCGGACGTCGTTGATCGCCTCGAGAGGTATCTCCATCGAGCGCTTCGCGATGAAGCCTTCCCGGTGGATCACGCGATCCGAGGTCACGGCGAAGTTCGAGGTGAACCACCACACGAACTTCCGGACCGGGTAGATCACCAGGAGCACCAGGCCGATCAGGCCGACCGCGATGTCGAGCCAGTCCACGTCGGTGGCCTGGTACGCCCAGATCATGCCCACGAGGATCGCGATCGTCGCGACGACCGGCCAGAACAACGCGATCCAGTGGGGGCGGAGATCGAGGATCAGCTCCTCGCCCTCGATCAGGAGCCGTCGGGGGAACGCCATGGCGGGACGATAGACCGGGGCGCAGGCCCGGGCAACGTGGGGACCTACCCGCCTTCCTCCACGTGCTGCACGTCGCCGAACGACACGCGGGCCTCGCCCGTGTCGGTGGACAGGCGCAGGGCACCGAAGTCGTCGATCCCGGTCGCGCGGCCCGTCACCTCGGTCCCGTCGGCCAGGGTGGCCCGCACCATCGTGCCCATCGTCGCCGCCACCGGCATCCACGCCACCCGGACGCGCTCGGGGAACGACGGCTCGTCCGCGTCGTAGACCTCCTCGAAGCGGACCAGGAACGCCCGGAGCAGGTCCCGCAGGGACGCCTCGCCGATCCCCGCGGCGTCGGCGACGTCGGCGGGGGCATCCAGGTTCACCCCGACGCCGACCACCACCGACCGCAGGGCCCCGTCCGCGACGTCGGCCTCCACCAGGATGCCTCCCACCTTGCGGCCGTGCAGCAGGACGTCGTTCGGCCACTTGCAGGCGACGCGGCGCCCCGTGACCTCGCGGATCGCGCCGACCAACGCGGCGCCGGCCAGCAGCGACAGGAGCCCCGCGCGCGTGGGAGGGATGCTCGGCGGCGGGCGGAGCACCACGGACACGAGCAGCGCCCGGTCGGGCACGTCGTCCCAGGTCCTGCCGACCCGGCCGCGGCCCTCGGTCTGGTGGCCCGCGGACGCGAGCGTCCATTCGGGCGCGCCCTCGCTCGCCATCCGTGCAGCGGTGGCGTTCGTGGAGGGGGTAACCTCCTCGGCACGCACCGGGGCCGTGACGCGGATCGCGGCGAGGGCCTGGAGAAGGTCGTCTCGCGTCAGCACTCGTGCTCCAGGGGCGTCGGGGTCCGTTCGAAGGGCACGATACGCGAGTGACGCGAAGACAGAAGCTCCTGGTCGCCAACCGCGGCGAGATCGCCATCCGGATCATGCGCACCGCGCGGGAGATGGGGATCCCCACGGTGGCCGTCTACTCCGACGCCGATCGCGACGCCCTGCACGTCGAGATGGCCGACGAGGCCTACCGGATCGGGCCGGCGCTGGCCTCGGCGTCCTACCTCTCGATCGAGGGGATCCTCGACGCGGCGACCCGCTCGCGGTCGACGCTCGTGCATCCCGGCTACGGCTTCCTGGCCGAGCGCGCGCCGTTCGCGCGGGCCGTCACCGATGCCGGTCTGACGTTCGTCGGGCCCTCGGCCGACGCGATCGACGCGATGGGCGACAAGGCGGCGGCGCGGCGGATCGCCGGGGCCGCCGGCATGCCGATCGTGCCGGGGACGCCGGAGCCGGTCGACGTCGCGCAGGCGAAGGCACAGGCGCCCCGGATCGGCTACCCGCTCGTCGTGAAGGCGGCCTTCGGCGGCGGTGGCAAGGGCATGCACGTGGTCCGCGACGCCGACCACCTGGAGGAGTCCCTGAAGCGGGCCTCGCGCGAAGCGACCTCCTACTTCGGACGGCCCGAGGTCTTCCTGGAGCGCTACGTGGAGCGCGCGCACCACGTCGAGGCACAGGTGATCGGCGACGCCCAGGGGACCGTCCTGTTCCTGGGCGAGCGCGATTGCACCGTCCAGCGTCGTCACCAGAAGCTGATCGAGGAGACGCCGTCGCCCCTGGTCGACGACCGGATCCGCGAACGCTTCGCGGAGGCCGCGATCGACCTGACGCGAGAGGCCGGCTACGTGAACGCCGGCACGGTCGAATGCATCCTCGACGAGGACGGCTCGTTCTACTTCCTCGAGATGAACACCAGGCTCCAGGTCGAGCACACGGTGACCGAGATGGTCACCGGCCTCGACCTGGTCGCGCTGCAGATCGAGGTGGCGCTCGGGGCCTCGCTCGCGGGGCTCGAGGTCGGCGCGCGCGGCCACGCGATCCAGTGCCGGATCAACGCCGAGGACCCGAACCGGAACTTCCTGCCGGGGCCGGGGCGGGTGACGCACTACCACGAACCGGGCGGTCCCTTCGTCCGCGTCGACTCGGGGATCGTGCAGGGCCGCGAGGTGCCCGGCGACTACGACTCGATGTTCGCGAAGCTCGTGGTGGCGGGCTCGGACCGCGAGGACGCCCGCCGGCGGGCGATCCGAGCGCTCGACGAGTTCGTGGTCGAGGGCGTCCCCACGACGATCCCGGTCCTGCGCTGGGTCCTGGACTCCGAGCCGTTCCGCTCCTCGACGCACACGACCACGTGGTTGGAGCGCGCCCTCGCTGAGGCCGACCTGCCCGCCCACGGTGAGTCATCCTCGGGAGGGGGCGCCCCCCGGACGGGCCGGGCTCGGGACATCCTGGTCGAGGTCGACGGGCACCGTGTCCCGGTCCGGGTCTTCGACGAGCGACGCGAGGTGGCGCCGAAGGCGCCGTCCTCGCACACGGGGCACCACGGCGAGCACGTCCACGGCGAGATCCGCGCGCCGATGCAAGGGACGATCGTGAAGGTGCTCGTGGAGAAGGGCCAGGACGTGCGCGCCGGCGACGTGGTCTGCATCCTCGAGGCGATGAAGATGGAGAACCACATCGCGGTGACCCGCGAGGGCTCCGTCACCGACCTCCCGATCCGGGCCGGGCAGGTCGTGGAGACCGACCAGGTCCTCGCGGTGATCGACTGAGCCGACGGTCGCCCTATCCCGAGGCCGGCGGGCCCCAGGTCTCGCGGCCCGCGATCCGGAACCCCGCGTCGTGCGTCCGGTAGCGGACGTTGACCGAGATCAGCAGCGGTGTGAGGGTCTCGGCGATCCTGGCCATCTGGAGACCGCCGCAGTCCACCCATCGCATGCCCGGGATGTCCTCCACCAGCGAGCCGACCAACGCCTTCGCCTCGGCGTCGTCGCCCATCACGAGCGCGTCGGAGTCCACCGGGCGATCCAGCGCCCGCAGCGTCCCGGCCGAGATCGTGTGGAACGCGGCGACCAGCCGGACGTGCTTGGGCAGGAGCGTCTTCGCGAACTCCGCCGCCGACCCGTGCCAGGGCCGGATCGCGTGCGTCGAGCGCCCCCCGACCGCCGTCATCAACGGGCTCGTGCAGTCCACGACCACGGTCCCGGGCTCCAGCGCGTCGGCGATCGCGCCGCAGATCATCGCCAGCCCGGCGAACGGGACCGTGACGAAGACGACCTGCCGCCCGACGACCGATCCCTCGTTCACGTCCCCGTCGACGGCGGCGTCCTCGCCGAGGATCCCGCGCGCCTCCCCGGCCGAGGCGGAGGCCTTCTCCGCGAGCCGCGAGCCGATCGTCACGCGGTGGCCAGCCGTCGCCAGCCGCAGGGCGAGGCCGAACCCCTCGGCGCCCGTCCCGCCCACGATCGCGACGTCCATGTGGGCGGGAGCCTACCCGGGCGTGGCCCCTGCACGGTCCGGTCGTCGGTAGGCTGGCCGCCCGTGGGTGCGACCGTCACGTCGCTCGTCGAGCTCCTGGTCGGAGCCGCGTGCGTGGCGCTCGCCGTGGCCGTGTGGCGACATCCGGGCACCGCGGTGCGTGTCTCCTCGGTCGTCCTGGCCTTGGCGGGGCTCGTCGCGATCGGGCACGCCGCGATGCGGCTCGCTCAGTAGCCCGGCCGGTGCTCTCCGAAGACCTCCCGGAGGACGTCGGAGACCTCGCCGAGCGTCGCACGGGCGCGCAGCGCCTCGCGCATCGGCGGCAGCAGGTTCTCGGTGCCCTCGGCGGCACGCCGGACCGCGGCGAGACCGGCCTCCACCGCCCCCGCGTCCCGTGCCGCGCGGAGCTCGCGGACCCGCGCGACCTGCCGATCGACCTCCGCGTCCGCGATCCGCTGCAGCTCCGGCGGGGGCCGCTCATCCGCCAGGAACGTGTTGACGCCGACCACGACGCGCGACCCGTCCTCCATCCCCCGCTGGATCCGCACCGCGCTCTCGTGGATCTCGTCCTGGTAGAACCCCTGCTCGATCGCCTCCACGGCGCCCCCCATCGCTTCGATCCGATCGAGGTCGTCACGGGCGAGCCGCTCCAGGTCGTCGGTCAGCGACTCGACGAAGTACGAGCCGCCGAGCGGGTCCACCACACCGGCAACGCCGGTCTCGTACCCGATCACCTGCTGGGTCCGCAGGGCGAGCTTGGCGCTCTCCTCGGTCGGCAACGCCAGGGCTTCGTCGAAGGCGTTCGTGTGCAGCGACTGCGTCCCGCCGAGCACGGCGGCGAGCGCCTCGAGGGACGTGCGGACGATGTTGTTCTCGGGTTGCTGCGCCGTCAGGGTGGCGCCACCGGTCTGCGTGTGGAAGCGCAGCATCATCGAGCGCTCGTCCCGCGCGCCGAAGCG
>DATBJQ010000150.1:0-1785 GCA_036556385.1 Actinomycetota bacterium
GCTCGGGAAGGCGTTCGCGTACCCGGCGAAGCTCACGAGCTGCCTCCTCGTCTCCGAGGGACACGGAGCGGCCCCCGTCTACTTCCTCGCGCAGGAGCTGCGATCGCGCGGGAAACGGGTCGACATGGTCGTGGGCGGCGAGACGATGGATCGCGTGTTCAAGCCGATCGAGGGCAAGCGGCTCTCCCAGACGATCGCGATCATGACCGCCGACGGGAGCCTCGGCGAGCAGGGCAACGTGCTCGACGCGCTCCCCGGGATGCTCGAGGCGACGGGGGCGCAGGTGGTGTACGCGGCCGGACGCCGGTCGACCCTGCGCTCGATCGCCGACCTGTGCGTCGAGCGGCGCATCCCGTCGCAGATGGCGGTCGAGGAGCACATGGGGTGCGGGATGGGGATGTGCTTCACGTGCACCGTCCCCGTGATCCGCAAGGACGGTTCGGGCTACGACAACCTACGCGCGTGCACCGACGGACCCGTCTTCAACCCGGCGAGGATCCTGTGGGATCGATGGATGGGGGACGAGCCGCGCATGACCCCCACGCCGCCGGAGGGGTTCGAAGTGGTCCGGACCTGGCCCGGATGAGCTCGCCGTGAGCCCGACGGTGAAGCCGAAGCTCGCGGTGGATCTCGGCGGCGGGCTCGAGCTCTCGCATCCGGTGCTGGCTGCCGCAGGGTGTCTCGGCACCGGCCGTGACGTCCCCGGGCTCGTCGACCTGCACCGGATGGGCGGCGTCGTGACGCGCAGCATCACGCTCGCCCCGACGAAGGGCGCCGCGACCCCTCGGGTGGCCGAGACCCCGTCGGGGCTCCTGTCGTCGATCGGACTGCAGAACCCGGGCGTCGACGAGTTCGTCGCGCTCGACCTCCCGAAGCTCACCCGCGCACAGATCCCGGTGATCGCGTCGGTGGCCGGCTCGACGCCGGACGAGTACCTGCGCGTCGCGAGCCATCTCCACCTCCGTCCCGGGATCGTGGCCCTCGAGGTCAACCTCTCCGCGCCCGACGAGGAACGCCAAGGCGACCCGTTCTACGCCCGCCTGGAGCGGATGAACGAGGTGGTGGGCTCGGTCGCCCGACTGTCGCGGGTGCCGGTGTTCGTCAAGCTCCCACCACTGCTTCCGGACCTCGTCGGCTCGGCGCGGGCGTGCGTCAGGGCGGGGGCGCACGGCCTCACGCTCGTCGACGCCGTCCCCGGGCTCGCCGTGGACGTCGCGCGGCTGCGCCCGAGGCTCGCCGCGCCGGTCGGTGGGCTGTCGGGTCCGGCGATCAAGCCGATCGCGCTCGCCGCCGTGTTCCGGGTCGCCCGCGCCCTCCCCGCGGTCCCGATCATGGGGGTGGGAGGGATCGCGACGGGGGAGGATGCCGTGGAGTTCCTGCTCGCGGGTGCCTGGGCGGTTCAGGTGGGGACGGCCCTGCTCGTGAACCCCTCGGCCCCCGTCGAGATCGCCCGGGGGATCCTCGAGTACCTCCAGGGGAAGGGGATCGGATCGCCGGCCGATCTCCGGGGCCGCCTCCGCGTCTTTGGCGACGAGGCGCCGGTCGACGAGCCGGAGGCCGACCCGGAGATGGTGCGGTGATCCCGAGGCCGGCGAACCCGCTCGTCGTCGCCGTCGACCTCTCGGACCTCGACGAGGCCGCGGCGCTCGCCGCCCGGCTCTCGGGGGAGGTGGGCGTGCTCAAGGTGGGATTGGAGCTGTTCGGGGCCCACGGACCGGCCTCGGTGCTCCGTCTGAGATCCCACGGTCCCGTGTTCCTGGACCTGAAGTTGCACGACATCCCCAC
>DATBJQ010000151.1:0-2495 GCA_036556385.1 Actinomycetota bacterium
GGATCATCTCCTCGGTCGCGAACTCACCCGAGGGGATGATGTCGACGCCCCCGCCACGGACGAGGTTCATCGTCTCGGAGCTCTGGAAGGCGGGCCGGACCTGCGTCTCGGACATCGGTCCTATCCTACCGGCGCCCCTCCACTCGCTGCGAGGTGACACGCGACCAAGTGGCCCTCGACCGCCGGTTCGAGGCGCGGATCGTCGACCGTGCAGCGGCCGTCGACACCGGCGGCGGCGGCGCGCCCGTCGGCCAGGGCGGGGCACCGTGGGTGGAAGCGGCAGCCGGCCGGGATCGCTGTGGGATCCGGCGGCTCCCCGCTGAGCAGCCGATACTCGCCGCCGCCCTCGGGCACCACGTCGAGGAGCGCCCGCGTGTACGGGTGCCGGGGGTCGGTCAGCACGTCGCGGGTGGGGCCGACCTCGACGATCCGCCCCAGGTACATCACCGCGACGCGGTCGGCGACGGTCCACGCGAGGCCCAGGTCGTGGGTCACGATCAGGATCGAGATCCCCGACGATCTGCGGAGCTCGAGCAGGAGGCGCAGGATCTCGCCCCGGACCGACGCGTCGAGGTTGGAGACCGGCTCGTCGGCCACGATCACACGGGGCTCGAGCGCGAGCGCGCCTGCGATCACGACGCGTTGCCGCTGGCCGCCCGAGAGCTCGTGCGGGAAGCGCGTGAGGAACCGCTCAGGTGGGCGGAGTCCGGCTCTCGACAAGGCGGTGGTGACGAGCTGATGCTCGTCACCCGGCAGCTTGTGGATCCGGGGGCCCTCCGCCACGGAGTCGTAGATCGTCTGCCGCGGGTTCAGCGAGCCGGTGGGGTCCTGATAGACCATCTGGACGCGACGCCGGTACGCCCGCAGGTCGCGGACCGGTGACCCCTCGAAGAGGATCTGGCCGGCGTCCGGCCGCACGAACCCCATGATCGAGCGGGCCAGGGTGGTCTTCCCGCATCCGGACTCGCCGGCGAGGGCGAGGATCTCTCCCTCGCCGATCGTGAGGTCCACACCGTCGACCGCGCGGGCCGCCGCTCCCTCCCGGCCGAGCATGGACCGCCGCGGTGCGAACGTGACGTGCAGGTCCCG
This sequence comes from Actinomycetota bacterium, assembly GCA_036556385.1. GTDB lineage: Bacteria > Actinomycetota > UBA4738 > UBA4738 > HRBIN12 > AC-51. The sequence goes on from DATBJQ010000151.1 coordinate 1,090, forward strand.
CACCTCGATCAGCGGCGCGCCGCCGGGTGGGCGGGGCCGACCGGGGAGGGGTACCGCGGATCGATCCGAGAGGACGGGCTCGCTCATCGCTCCGGCTCCGCCGCCGCAGCGTCCACGGTCCACCGACCCGGTTCGACCAGCAAGCAGGCGGCTCGGCGCCCCTCCTCGACCGTATACAGCGCAGGATCGACGTCCACGCATCGGTCGAACGCCTGGGGACACCGGGGACGGAACGTGCAGCCCGACGGCAGCTCGGAGGGATCGGGCGGATCGCCCGGCAGCCCGGTCGGCGCCTGCACGAACCGCTCGTCACCGATCGTGGGGAAGGCGGCGGCGAGCGCCGAGGTGTACGGGTGCCGGGGATCCTCGAAGACCTGCCGGGCCGGGCCCTCCTCGACCAGGCGGCCGGCGTACATCACGGCCAACCGGTCGCTCACGTCCACCAGCACCGACAGGTCGTGCGTGATGAACAGCATCGAGAGGCCGAGGTCCCCTCGGAGCCTCCCGAGCAGCTGCAGCACCTGCGCCTGCACCATCACGTCCAGCGCCGTCGTGGGCTCGTCCGCGATCACCAGGTCCGGGCTGCAGGCGAGCGCCATCGCGATCATCACGCGCTGCTTCTGGCCGCCCGAGAACTCGTGGGGGAAGTCGCGGGCCCGGCGGCCGGGGATCCCCACCCGCTCGAGCAGGTCGCCGGCACGGGCCGCGGCCTCGCGTCGCGCCGCGAGGCCGTGCGCCATGATCGGCTCCATGATCTGCTCGCCGACTCGGAGCACGGGGTCGAGGGCGTGCTGCGCGCCTTGGAACACGATCGACTCCTGGGTCCATCGGACGGCGCCCACCGACTTCGGCTGCATGGCCAGGACGTCCTCGCCGTTCAGGAGCACACGACCCGTGACCTCCGTCCCGCGAGGCAGGAGACGCAGCAGCGCGAGAGCGATCGTGGACTTCCCGCAGCCCGACTCACCGGCCAGGCCGAGCACTTCCCCGCGCTCGATCGCGAACGAGACCCCGCGGACCGCGGGAGACGGACCTTCCTTCGTCCGATAGGCGACCTGCAGGTCGGAGACCTCGAGGACGCTCATCGTTCCTGCAATCTCGGATTGACGATCTCCTCGAGCGCGTTGCCGCACATCGTGAAGGCGAGCACGACCAGGACGATGCACAGGCCGGGGAAGCCGACCCACCACCACGCCCCGAGCGTCGGCGCCCCCGCGGCGAACGCCCGCTCCAGCGTCGACCCCCACGACACCGACGTTGGATCGCCCAAGCCGAGGAACGACAAGGTCGACTCGAGGAGGATCATGAGCGCGACCTGCAGGATCGTGTTCGCGAAGATCACGGGGAAGACGTTCGGGAAGACGTGACGAGCGATCAGGTGCCCGTCCCTCCCACCCAGCCCACGG
>DATBJQ010000152.1:0-20597 GCA_036556385.1 Actinomycetota bacterium
GCGGGCGGCGTCTCCTACAACTACCGGAGCGCGTCGCTCACGGCGAACGCGTCCCTCAGCGCCGGCAGCAAGGCGTTCACGATCACGGCGGCCGATGCGAACGGCACCTCGGGGACCACGTCGGGCTTCTCGGTCACGGTGGACAACACGGCGCCGACCGCCACGAACGTGCAGACGTCCAACGCGTCCGGCGGCACGGTCGGTCGAGCGGAAGCCGGCGACACGATGACGCTCACGTACGGCGAGACGATGGAGCCGAACTCGATCGTCGCCGGGTGGACCGGCTCGTCGATGAGCGTGACCGTTCGCCTGGTCGACGGCGGTGCCGGCAACGACCAGATCCAGATCTACGACTCCTCGAACGTGACCCAGCTCCCGCTGGGGTCGATCGGCCTCGGCCGGACCGACTACACGACCACGAGCCGCACCTTCACGAGCTCGTCGATCGCGCTTTCGGGCGGGACCGTCACGATCACGCTCGGCACCGCGAGCGGCACGGTGAGCACGGCCGCCGGATCGGGGACGATGACCTGGACGCCGTCGACGACCGCCACGGACCGTGCGGGCAACGCGTGCACGGCGGCCGCCGCGACCGAGAGCGGGGGCGCGGACCGCGAGTTCTGAGCGTCGGCGTTCCCACCCGGCGCGGCTACGATGCCGTGATCCATGACCGGTCCTCGACCTCGCACGCCGTCCGTGCTCCTCGTGCTCGTCTGCCTGCTGGCGGCGGGCTGCGACCACTACGCCGCCGCGGACGCGGCCGCGCCCTCCGGAGGTGTCCCTCGCCTCACACCGGCGCCGACCTCCCCGGCGGCGACCGGAGCGACCACTGCGGGGTGTGGACCGGTGGGGATCGCGCCGCCGGCCGTGGTCGACCCGCTCCGTAAGGCCGACGGCACCTGCGTCCCGGCCGGCGACGCGGTCGTCTACCGCTGCGACCCTGCCTCGGACCCGGTCGCGGTCCTGGACCTCGAGGGCCAGCGCACGCGCTACCTCGGAGGCGCGTACGCCGTCCCGCTCGCGGAGCTGCCGGCCGACGCGGTCCGTCTGGGCGTGTCCTCTGCCGGACGCATCTACGAGGTGCCGACCGTCCCGCCCACGCTGGTGGTCGAGGACGAGGACGGCTTCGCGCGCTGGCTGACGCTCCCCGAACCCGCCTTCGTCGGACGCTCACCGTCGGCCATGGTGATCGGTGACTCGATCGCCGACGGTGCCTCGTCCACGATCTCGGAGCTGCTCCCCGGCTGGGACCTGACGATGGACGCGGAGATCGGTCGGGCCTCCTACCAGGGTGCGGCGGCGGCCGAGGCGCTCATCCCGCTCCCCGACGTGGTGGTGGTCGAGCTCGGGGTGAACGACACGAGCGTCGACGCCTTCACGGCCAACGCGGAGCGTGCCACCGACGCGGTCCGCGACGCCGACCTGGTCGTGTGGGTGACCGCCCACGGGCCGGAACCCGTGACCGACCAGGTGAACGACGCGATCGTCGCGACGATGGGGGCCCTCCCGAACGGCGCCGTCGCCGACTGGGACCGAGCGGTGCCGCCGGAGGCCCTCTCGTCCGACGGGGTCCACCTGCTCGACGGCTCGGGCGCGGTGTTCGCGGAGTTCCTGACCTCCACGATGGAGGTCTGGCGTCAGGCCGCCGAGGGCCACGGACCCGATCGCTGCGGTGGCTCGATCGCCGCGGCGGTCTGAGCGCCTCAGGCCGGGAGGAGCAGCACCACCGACGCGCCGCCGCCGGGCCGGTTCGCCGCCTCGGCGCTGCCCCCGTGGGACTCGGCCACCGCACGGACGATCGCCAGCCCGAGCCCGGTCCCCCCGTCGTCACGGGCGCGCGCCGCATCGGGTCGGGTGAACGGCTCGAACGCGTGGGGCAGGAAGGCCTCAGGGAACCCCGCGCCGGTGTCCCACACCTCGAGCCGCACGGAGCCGTTCGCCCGGCCAACCTCGACCCCGATCCTGCCACCGGCGGGCGTGTGCCGCAGTGCGTTCTCCAAGAGGTTGCGCACGGCCTGACCCACCCGGGCCTCGTCCAGATCGACCCGCGTGCCCGGCGCCGGGCTCGCCTCGACCTCGATCCCCCGCTCGGCCGCGCGCGGCCGGAGCTCGACCATCGCGGCCTCCACCAGTACCCCCAGGTCGGTCGGCCGCGGGTGCACGGGCAGGAGGCCACGGTCGGCGCGGGCCAGGACCAGGAGGTCCTCGGCCAGCCGCGAGAGCCGCTCGGCCTCCTCGGCGGCGCTCCGGACCGTCGCCTCGAGCTCGTCGATCGTCCGAGAACGCCGCAGCGAGAGCTCCAGCTCGGCGCGGAGGTTCGCGAGCGGGGTCCGGAGCTCGTGGCTTGCATCCGCCGCGAACCGTCGCTCGCGCTCGATCGCGGTCTCGAGACGATCGAGCATCCCGTTCAGGGTCGCCGCCAGACGGGCGACCTCATCGCCGGTGTCGGGGACCGGCAGCCGCCGGCCGGCCACGGCCCCGCCGATCGCGGCGGCCTCCGCGCGCATCGACTCGATCGGGCGCAGCGCCGCGCCGGTCGCGAGCCACGCGATCAGCGTGATCGCACCCAGCAACACGGGACCGCCGATCAGGAGGAGCGCGGCGAGCCGGGCGAGCGCTTCCTCGTTGTCGTCCAACGACGAGCCGACGACCACGACGCGGCCACCGGATGCGGGCACGGCGAGGACACGCGCGGAGACCACGTCCTCCACGGTCGGGACGCTGCGCTCGAGGAAGGTCGGCCGATCGAGGGCGGCGATCTCCTCCGCCGTGAGCAGCGGCCCCTCGACCAGCCCCGGTGAGGTCCCCTCGACGCTCCCATCGGCCGCGAGGATCTGCGCGAAGGCATCGTCGGGCTCGACGAGGCCTCCCGCGGACCCGACCGTCGTGCCGCCGGCCTCCACGTCGGCGACGATCGCTCCGGCCCTCGAGCGCAACCCGGCATCCACGGTGGCGAGCAGGTCGGCGCGCAACCGGAGGAAGAGCGCCACGCCGCCCACCGCGAGGACCAGGGCGAACGACGCACCGGCGATCAGCGTGAGGCGGGTCCGGATCGGCGCGCGCACCGCGTCACGCCTCCCGGAGTCGGTAGCCGGCCCCGCGGACGGTCTCGATCGTGTCCGTGCCGAACGGACGGTCGATCTTCTTCCGCAGGTACCGGACGTACACATCGACCACGTTCGAATCGCCGTCGTAGGCGAAGTCCCAGACGTGCTCGAGCAGCTGGGTCCGGCTGAGGACCTCGCCCGGGTGCCCCATCAGGTACCCGAGGAGCGAGAACTCCTTCGCCGTGAGGTCGATCGGCATCCCGGCCCGCTCGACCCGCCGCGTCGCGGGGTCGAGCGAGAGGTCGCCGACCCGCAGGACCGCGGGTCGCTCGGGGGCGCCCCGCCTGACGAGCGCGCGGAGCCGCGCGAGCAGCTCCTCGAACGAGAACGGTTTCGTGAGGTAGTCGTCGGCACCCGCGTCGAGCCCGGCGACGCGATCGCCGATCGCGTCGCGTGCGGTGAGCATCAACACGGGGACCCACACGTCGCGCTCGCGCAACATCCGGCAGACCTCGAAGCCGTCGGCGTCGGGGAGCATCACGTCCAGGACGATCGCGTCGTACGTGGTCTCGGTCGCGTGCCACGTGGCGTCCGCGCCATCGTGGGCCAGGTCGACCGCGTACCCCTCCTCCCGGAGGCCGCGCTCGAGCACGCGCGCCATCTTGATCTCGTCCTCGACCACCAGCACGTGCATGACGCCTCCGTTGAAGCCTAGGCCTGCGTGGATGAGAGCGGGATGAGGATCCGCCGAGCGATCACCAGGCCGGTGCGACGTCCGACCTAGGCCGCCGATGAGCACATCCATCGCCCTCCGGTCGGTTCCCTTCCCCGTTCAGGGGTCGTACCCTCGGGGAACCATGGACGCAGATGCCCCCGGCGCTCCGTCGCCCCATGGGTCTGGCTTCGATCCTCCTCCGCGCGCGTCCGAGCTCGCCGCACAGGTGGCAGATCTCCACGGCAAGCTGGAGGCCAAGGCGATGGAGCTCAGCGCCGCCGAGCGGCGGGCCCACGTCGCCGACGAATTGGCGCACGCCGCCGAGGACCGTGGCAAGGCCGCCGACGAGCGCGCGGCCACGGCCGCGGTCGAGGCCAACGAGGTGGCCGAGCGGGCACGTCGGCTGGAGCGGCGGATCGGCGAGCTCGAGCACCTGCAGTCGCTGACGCGACACCGCGAGGACGACCTGCGCGCGGACCTTCAGGACTCGATGACCGAGCGGGCGGAGCTGCGCCACAGGATCACGGAGCTCGAGATGCACCTCAGCTCGGCGCTCAACGATGCGGGCGCGGCGGAGGCGGAGCGCGCACGGAACGAGCGACTCGTGGCGGAGCGGGACGCCGCCCGGGTGCACGCGGAGGCGGAACGGCGTCGCGCGGACCAGAACCAGCTCCGTGCGACCCGGGCGGAGGCCCGTCTCTTCGTGCTCCGCTCGCCGATGCTCACGGCGGACCGGCGCCTCGCCACGCTGACCGAGTCCCTCCGCGTCGGCGGTGCGACACCTCGGCAGCCCGACACGCCAGAGCACGTCGTGGATCTGCGCGAGGACGCTCCCGCGGATCCGTCCCGCTAGCCGCTCGCAGCGGGCCCGTCGACGTTCACGACGGCGACCCCGCGACCCGACCGCACCACGACCGCGACGCCCTCGGTCGATCCCGGGTTCGTCTCGCGGTGGATCGCTCCTCGTGGGACGAAGAGGAAGTCCCCGGGGTTCGCCTCGACGACGTCGGCCCCCCCGGGGCCCGACTCCATCACCAGGCGCCCGGTGAGCACGTAGATCACGCTCTCGTACTCGCCGTGGTGGTGCCAGTCCGAACGCATCCCGGCATCGGTGACCGCGACCCCGCCCCAGGTCGCGTCCGTGGCGATCGCCTCCTCACGGCGCATGCCGCCGGTGGGCGTTCCCTCCCGACGGGAGCCCTCGGGGATCAACAGGACGCGGTCAGCCTCGCCCATCGCTCCAACCTAGGACATCGGTGAACGCCTGGGAATGCCAGGATCGATCCGGCATCCCGAGCCGAACCAGCGACGTGGTGATCCCGAGGCACGGACGCTCGGTGCTGTCGGGGTGCAGGGGTCGCGCCCCCTCGACGATCGTCCCGTCGAAGCCCATCTCGAGGACCTGCGATCGTTCGCCCCCTTCGGACGCGTAGGTCACGTCGACGCCTCGCAGGTGGTAGGGGCCGGTGCCGACCGCCCGCACGACGATCCAGATCCGTGCCCCGGTGCCGGGGGGCAGCGTGAACCCCGGGAGGGCTCGGACCAGCGGCCGGTGGCATCGTCGCTCCCGCCCGCTGAAGTAGACGGGTGGATCGGTCGTGAACGTCCCGCTCGGGATCGAACGGACCCCGCCGAGGTCGGGGACGACCCCGAGCTTCTCGACCAATACGACTCCCGGAGATGACGACCACACCGGTTCGGCCGAGCGCAGCACCAGACTCCCGTCGCCGTCGTTGCGGAGCGCGACGACGAGCACACCGAACCGCGTGCCGACCGGGAACGGCCGGTGCGAGAGCGTGGACGGCGCCGGAGACCGCAGACCCCCGGCCGGGGTGGAACACGTGACGATCGCCGCGAGCGCGACGAGGGCCGGCACCGCGCACCACGGCGATCCGGCCCTCACGGCATGACGCACCGAGCCTCCACGATCGGCGTGAGGCCGGGCGCCTCGGACGCGCCGTAGACGAACCGGGCCCTCGGCGCCTCACAGCCGTCGATCCGATCGAAGCGCACGGACGTCGACGAGCCGTACGTGGCCTGCGCGCCGAGCTGGAGGAACCCGGCCGCGTCCAGCGTCCAGGAGAACACCTTGTATTGACCCTGGGAGCGGGTCCAGCCGGAGTTGGCCGGCGTGATCCGCAGGACGTGGTTCGGGTTCGAAGGGAAGGGCGCCTGGTCGTACCGTCGAACGCCGATCCGCGGGCTGTCCGGTCCCACGTTCGGGTTGTCGTCGGTCAGCTGTCCCGCGAACCCGAACGGCTCCCACGCATCCCACTGCGAACAGAAGATCAGGTCGCAGCTCCAGTAGTGGCGGAGCTCCTCCTTGTAGTTCGCCCACACGAACCGGTGATAGGTGCCGCTCTTGCGGAACGGCGCCACGGTCGCGCGCTCGTTCCGTTCCAGCATCATGCCGCCCGCTTCCCAGTCGCCGCTGCCGAACAACGGGATGTGGCGGATCGCCACGCCGACCCGGGTCTGCCGCACGTCGGATCCGATCGGCGCGTACGTCAGCGTGGCGCGGAGCCCCTGGGACGCGTTGAGCGCGGCGATGCGGACGTACCGGTACCGGTGCGCCTCGACCGAGTAGCAGACCCCGAGCGTGCACGTCGCCCCGCCGCTCGGCGGCACCGGCCGATCGGTCCGCGGCGTCAGGTCCGCGCGCGGCGACTCCACCGCGGTCGCGCGGGACGTGATCCCCAGCCGCACCACGGCGTAGCTGACGGCCGCGACCCTCTGCGCGGCGTCACGAGCCACGATCAGCACGTCGAACGCGTCGCGCGTCCCCGCACCGGCATCGGCGAGGTCCGCCGCCGGCACGGCGCTGGTGTCGAGGGTGATCGAGGAGCGCCCAGCCGCATCGGTGCTGCCGGTGCCCAGTTCCCGGAGGCGACCGCTGGCCCCGACCGTTCCCGCCCGTTCCGGAGCCAGGTGGTACACGGAGACGGCGACCCCCTCGCCCGCGCGATCGCCCGTGGCCCGCACCACGTCGACCCTCAACGAAGCACCGGCGGCCGCACGCGCGGTCGCGGGGCCGAGGGTCCCGAACAGCAACGAACAGGCGAGCGCGAGGACGATGCACGGGCGTGGCCCGGACACCCCGGGCCGAAGGTGGCGCTTCATGGTCCCTCCCACGTCGAGGACGATCACGAGGGAGGGCGCGCAGCATGGCACGCACCTCTGACACGGCGATCGATCGACCGTCGCGCGGCGGTTCACGATCCGTTCTCCGAACGGCGACCGGGCGGTCACCGCCGGCACCTAGGGTCGTCGACGGTGCGCGCTGTCTCACGGACGCAGCACCGCACCACCCCCAAGCGGGTGGCGAGGCGAGCCGGCCGCGCGCTCCGTTCGCCTCGCCACCCGCTCCCGCACGTTCGGGACCTGTTCCTCCCGCCGGCCTCGTACGGTCATCCGCCCCGCCGAGCCTCGGACGTGGCACCGGTACGCCGGGTCAAGCCTCGGAGGAAGGGATGGTCACGGCCCAGTCCCCGACGGCGGCGGACGGGCCCCTCTGTACGGGACATCCCCGGGGGCCTTCCGTTGCTTCGTGACCGACACTCCCGCGCGGAGGAGGCCTGAGACGTTCGGCTCTGCGGCCGCCACCCCGACACCCGCCGCGCTCCCGTGCAGGGACGTGCACACCGGACGCGAACACGAACGCGTTCACCTCCTTCCAGTTCTGGGTCCGGGGATGAGTCCCCCGGGGTCCGGACGTAGGGCGACCCGCGGGGATGGGGCGGGACGGATGCGCCCGCCCCTCCCCAGCACGGGATGGAGGACTCGGTTCGGGTGGGGCGGGGAGGCCTCGAACCTCCGACCGACGGATCATGAGGTCGTCACGGTCCGCAGCTAGACGGCGAACACCATGCACCGATATCCGCCCGGCCCGTCGGGGATGAAGATCAGCAGGGCGACGACGAGCGCGGTTGCGATCGCGATGACCGCACGGGCCTTGATCTCGGTTCGGCTGATCAGGGCCGCGACGCCAAAGGACACCGCGAGGCCCGACGTGACGATCGCCGCGAGAAAGACTCGATCAAGCGCGATCGTCCGACCGTCGCCGCATTCGAGCGCAGACCACAAGCTCTTGAGGCCGACCGTCGCGACGAGGGCGGCGACGGCGACGCCCGCGAGAACGAGCGCCGCGGCGGAGGCCACGTTCGCGAGGCGACGCGACGTCGGGAGCGTGCTGTGTTCGATCACGCGGCCGTCCGACACGTCGCGAGTATGACGCTCGAGCTCGTTCGGGTTGCCCGCTCCGACGCGAGTTGGCGCATATCTGGCGCACGTTGCAGTTTGGCAACTCGGCGCCAAGCGGCAGGAAACGCCCTCTGACCTGCGGGTTCGTCTCGTGGGGCGGGGTGGACTCGAACCACCGACCGACGGATTATGAGTCCGCTGCTCTGACCGACTGAGCTACCGCCCCGCGCTGCACCAGCGGACGGAGTCTATCGGCACCTCATCGTCAGCCTCACAGCAATGAGCCCAGCCCGCGGCCCAGCAGGACGACGCCGATCATGAGGAGCACGACGGTCATGACGGCGGCGTTGTGCAGCGTCAGCCATCCCCTCGAACGGTCCAAGCTCGGCTGGAGCCGGGCACCGACGAACAGGTAGCCGAGCGTGGGGATGGCGATGGACAGGGATCCGATCGCCGTGAAGATCGCGACCGCGAGCACCCTGTCGCCGGTGGAGAGGTCGGCCTGAGCGACGTCCGCCGCGGCACCCGCGATCAACACGAGGTTCTTCGGGTTCAAGGCGGACAGGACGATCCCGAGTCCGAAGGCCCCGGCGGGCCTCATCGAGTCGACCTTCTGCATCCACCCGGGCATCGCCGCAGGGACTCCCGGCTCGGGGCGCTTCCTCCATTGGAGCACCGCGGCGACGATCAGCACGACGCCGAGGGCCGTCTTGATCCACGAGGCCGTCGATGACGGCTGCTCCCCGGATGAGAGCTCCTGCGTGGACGCGATCGCGATGAGGATCCCCATCGCAGCCGCCACCCCGACCACCCACCCCATCAAGAACGCCAGGCTGTTCTGCCGCGCCCGATCCGTGAAGAGCATCAGGATCACCGCGATGATCGGGATCGGGATGATCGTGAGCGCGACCGCGAGAGGGAGGAAGTCGCCGACCGTCTGCCACATGGCGCCGAACGATACCCGGACCGGCGCGGCGCTCGACCTCCCAGCGGAGGACCGAGCCGGGTCTACGCTGAACGCCACGTATCACATCGTTCGTAGACCGGTGGCCCGATGTCCGCTCTCGCGCGCGACCGTAGGGTTGCCCCAGGTCGAACCGGGAGGGGCCGTGAGGGACCGAGCGCGAACCACCGTCGTCATCGTCGCCGCCCTCACGCTGCTCGCGTTCCCCCACGACGCGTGGGCCGCGCCGGGCGACGTGGACCTCACCTTCGGGTTCGACGGCGTCGCGACCGACTTCTCGGCCTGCGGCGGCTCCTGCACCGATCCTGCCGACGTCACCGTGCTCGCGGATGGTCGACTGCTCCAGGTCGGATCGGTCGCGACCGAGTCGCTCCCCTACTTCGGCATCCACACGGCCGCGCTCACCTTCACCGACGACGGAACCTTCGACGGCTACGGGTTCGCCGCGTCACCCGGCTACCTGAACGCGCAGCGCGCGGTCGCCCCCCTCCCCGACGGGGGAGCCGTCACCGCTGGATGGGGCTTCCGCTGCCTCGACGGGCTCGACCCCTGCACCCTGTCGCGGCGCTTCTTCCTCGTGGCCTCGTACCTGTCCGACGGTTCGCCGAACCCCGCCTTCGACGACGACGGGGCGGTCCTCACCTACATGGGACCCGTCGACGCCGTCGCCAACGGGGTGGCGGTGCAGGACGACGGCAAGATCGTGGTCGCCGGCGGCTTCGCCGATGCCGCGGGCGACCCGTCGGTGGCGGTCGTGCGCTACCTGGCCGACGGGTCGCGCGATCCCGCCTTCGGCGTCGACGGCCGCGTGATCCTGCCCGGTGGCACGGCCACCGACGTCGAGGTAACGGGCGGCGGGAAGATCGTGGTCGCGGGCCAGGCGTCGCCCACGGGCTTCCTGGTCGATCGGCTCCTTCCCGACGGCTCGCCCGACCCCGACTTCGGCGTCGACGGCCGCGTGGTCGTCCCCTTCGGTGATCAGTTCGCGGGTGCGAACGACGTGGTCGTCCGCCCGGCCAAGATCCTGCTGGGAGGGTGGCTCGACGGCAACGACGGTGCGGGTGGGATGGTCCGGAAGATGGCGTTGGTCCGCCTCCTCCCCTCGGGCGAGCCGGACGCCGAGTTCCACGACGACGGGAGGGTGCTCAGCCGGTTCCCTGATGGCGAGGCCTGGGTCGACGAGGTGGTCGTGACCGACGACTTCCGGATCGTGGCCGCCGGTAGCTTCGGGGTCGCGCGGTTCCTGCGCACCGGCCGGCGCGACCGATCGTTCGGTGAGGACGGACGGGTCTGGCTCCCGTGGCGGATCGAAGGGGTCACGGAGCAGGGCGCCGACGTCGTCGTGGGGATCGCCCACGGCGACTACGGGATGGCGCTGGCCCGGATCCTCCTCTGAGACCGGTCGGACCGGCCGCGATCAGAAGCCTTCGCCGTACTCCTCGTCGGTGACGGGCTCCGCCCACTCGGGCGCGCCGCCGCCGTTCACCGCGACGTGCGCCATGGGAGCGTCCGGCGACGCGCCGTGGTAGTGCCACTCCTCCGGGCCCACGTACACGACGTCGCCCGGCGCCAGCACGTGTCCGGAGGCGCCCCGTGTCCGGACCCGACCGCGACCGGTCACCGCGTACAGCCATTGCCCACCCGGGTGGCGGTGCCAATGCGTCCGCGCGCCGGGCGAGAAGTGCACGACGCCGACGTTCGTGCCGTCGGGTGCGGTGAGCGTTCCTCGCAGCCAGACCTCGCCCGTGAACCGCCCGTCGTCGCCGCGTTCGAACGTGCCGCTGTCACCGGTCGCGATGTCCACCGTCCTCCTCCTCAGCCCAGGATGTGCGCCTCACCGTAGCCGGAGGAGAGCGGTGCCCCCCTCTCGAAGCGGAACGGATCGAAGGCCGCGAGCCCCGCGGCCGGCTCGTTGCCGAGCACCAGGTCGGCCACGTGCCGGCCGAGGGCCGGCGCCAGCTTGAACCCGTGGCCGCTGGTCCCCGCGTCCACGAAGACGTGTGGGGCGATCTGGCCGATCACGGGCTGCCAGTCGGGGCTCACGTCGTACAGGCTGGCCCACCCGCCGTGGACCTCGGCGACCGACAGCCGCGGCACGCGATGGACCACCATCCTCGCCAGCCGCTCCACCTCGTCGGGCCGGATCTCCTGGTCGAAGTCGTCCGGGTCGACCTGTGGCTCCGGGGCCAGCGGCCCCACCAGGAAGAGGTCCTCCCCCTCCGGGCGGAAGTAGTAGCCGCCGGCGACGTCCCCGTGCGCGGGCGCCGGCTCGGCCCCCGCCCACCGGAACGTGGCGACCACGTGTCGTTCCACGGTCAGCGGCAGCTCGACGCCGACCTGCGCCGCCAACGCGCGGGTCCACGGACCCGTGGCCAGCAGCACGGCACCGCACTCCAGCAGCTCCCCGTCGTCCAGCGTCACGGCGACGCCGGACCGCCCCGCTTCCAGGCCCGTCACGGATCTGCCGATGCGCGTCGCCGCGCCCCGCGCGAGCGCCGCCCGGTACAGACCCTCGGTCGTGGCGTGCGGGTCGGCGTACCCCGCGTGCCGCTCCAGGGCACCCACGCCGATGTCGTCCAGCCGGAACCCGGGCGCCGCGGCCGCGAGCCCCTCCCCTTCCAGGAGATCCGTGGCGATCCCCAGCTCGTTGAGCTGCGCGACCGAGGCGCGCACACCGTCCCGGTCCGCCGGCGGATGCAGGTACAGCAGTCCCGTGCGGCGGAGGCCCGCGTCGAGCCCCGTGAGCTCCTCGAAGCGCTCGAGCATCGCGATCGAGTCCCGGGCGCACTCGGCCAGGAACCGGTTCGTGTAATAGGAGCGGCACACCGCGCTCGAACGGCCGGTCGGACCACCGGCCGGCGACCCGCGCTCGACCACCACGGTCCTCGCTCCCATGCCGGCCAGGTGGAAGGCGGCGGCGGCGCCGTGGATCCCCGCCCCCACGACCCCAACGTCGAACGCCGTCACGCGCGCAGCCTACGACCCGGCCTCCACGGGGGACCCGGCACCGGTGGCTACGATGGAGGTGTCCACTCCCGGAGGGCATCGCGCGATGAGCGACCACCGCACCGAGACCGACTCGCTGGGCGAGGTCGACGTCCCGAGCGACCGCTACTGGGGGGCGCAGACGCAGCGGTCGATCCATCACTTCTCGATCGGCTGGCCCGGCGCGGACCGGATCCCCGTGGAGCTCGTGCGGGCGATGGGCGTGCTGAAGCAAGCCGCCGCCATGGTCAACGTGGAACGCGGCCTGCTCGATCCGGAGCTGGGCCGGTTGATCGAGCAGGCGGCCCAGGAGGTGATCGACGGGAAGCTCGACGACGAGTTCCCGTTGTACGTGTGGCAGACGGGCTCCGGCACACAGAGCAACATGAACGCGAACGAGGTCATCGCGAACCGCGCGATCGAGCTCGCCGGCGGTGAGCGCGGGTCCAAGTCGCCGATCCACCCGAACGACCACGTGAACCTGTCGCAGTCGTCGAACGACACGTTCCCCACCGCGATGCACATCGCGGGCGCCCAGGTGGTGGTGGAGCGGCTCCTCCCGGAGCTGCGCGCGCTCCGCGACGCCCTGGCCGCGCGCGCCGAGGAGTTCGCCGACATCGTGAAGATCGGGCGGACCCACCTCCAGGACGCCGTCCCGCTGACGCTCGGGCAGGAGTTCGGCGGCTACGCGGCGCAGCTCGAGGCCGACATCGAGCGGATCGAGGTGGCGCTGCCCGGTCTGTACGAGCTGGCGATCGGCGGCACGGCGGTTGGGACGGGTCTCAACGCACCCGAGGGGTTCGGCCGGGCGACCGCGTCGGCGATCGCGGAGATCACCGGCCTGCCGTTCGTGGTGGCGCGCGATCCCTTCGCAGCGCTCGCCGCCCACGACGCGATCGTGTTCATGAGCGGTGCGCTCGCCACGCTCGCGGGCTCGTTGATGAAGATCGCGAACGACATCCGATGGCTGGGCTCCGGGCCCCGCGCCGGCATCGGTGAGCTCCGGCTGCCGGAGAACGAGCCCGGCTCGTCGATCATGCCCGGCAAGGTGAACCCCACCCAGTCGGAGGCGATGACGATGGTGGCGTGTCAGGTGTTCGGGAACGACACCGCCGTGAAGGTGGCCGGATCGATGGGCAACTTCGAGCTCAACGTCTTCAAGCCGGTGATGATCCGGAACATGCTCCACTCCGCGGTGCTGCTGGGCGATGCGAGCCGCAACTTCCGCCGGTTCTGCGTGGAGGGTCTCGAGGCCGACCGGGAGCGGATCGAGGAGCTGGTCCACCGCTCGTTGATGCTCGTGACCGCGCTCACCCCGAGGATCGGCTACGACAAGGCGGCCGAGATCGCGAAGAAGGCCCATCGCGAGGGGACCACCCTGAAGGAGGCGTCGTTGGCGCTCGGGCACCTCACCGAGGAGGAGTTCGACGCCGCGGTGGTGCCCGAGGACATGGTCTAGGGGACGCGTTCCTCGGCACCCGTCGCCACCGGCCGGTCCGGATCGCTGATCCACCCCGACCAGGAGCCCTCGTACACGCGTGCGTCGCCGAAGCCGGCCAGCTTGAGGGCGAGCAGGCCGTGGCACGCGGTGACGCCCGAGCCGCAGGAACAGATCGCGGCATCGCCCGTGACCCCGAGCTCGCCGAACCGCCGGCGCAGCTCCGGAGCCAGGAATCTCCCCGTGACCGGATCGAGCTGGGTCGCCCACGGTGCGTTGCTCGACCCGGGGATGTGGCCCGCGACCGGATCGATCGGCTCGTGCTCCCCGCGGAAGCGTTCCTCGACCCGCACGTCGAGCACGGGAGCGGTCCCCACTCGGATCGTCACCTCGACCGCGTCGGCGTCCACGATCCGGTCCGCCGGCCAGCTCACGACCTGGAAGCTGCCCTTCGGCCGATCCGGACCGGGACCACGTTCGAGGGGGAGCCCCTCGGCCCGCCACGCGCCGAGCCCTCCGTCCAGCAGCGCCGCGCTCCGACCGGTGCTCGAGAGCATCCACCACAGGCGGGCGGCGAGGGATCCCTTCGCGTCATCCACCACGACGATGTCCCGCCGGTCGTCCAGGCCGAGCGCCGCCATCGTCTCCGCGAACACCTCGGGCTCGGGGAGGGGATGCCGGCCGCGCCCGTCCCCGGCCGGCGGCGGACGTCGGCCACCTGGAGCCTCGGCTCGTCCAGCCGTGCGGCGACCCACGGTGCGGACACGAGCAGATCGGGGAACGCCACTCAGTCCCCCAGCGTGACCACGAGCGGCGCGTGGTCGGAGGGCTTCCCCTCGCCGGCCGTCGGCCGGCGCTCGTTCCGGTCGACCTCGACCGTCTCGAGGCGCGCCGCGACCGGGCCGGTCGCCAGCGCCAGGTCGATCCGCAGCCCCCATCCCTTGTGGAACGCTCCCGCCGTGTAGTCCCAATAGGTGAAGGGGCCTTGGACATCGCCCGCCGCGGTACGGCCCAGGTCGGTGAGCCCCCACGCCTCGAGGGCGCGGATCCGCTCGCGCTCGGGCTCGCTGGCCAGGTTCTTGCCCCGCCAGAGCTCCGCGTCCCACACGTCGCGGTCGTCGGGAGCCACGTTGAAGTCGCCGCACAGCAGCAACGGAGCGGCCGGGTCGTTGGTCGCGGCGAGCCACGCGACGAGGGCATCGAGCCAGACCAGCTTCGTCTCGTAGGCGGGGTCGCCCACGACCTTGCCGTTCACCACGTAGACGCAGACCACGCGGAGGCCCCCCGCGGTGGCCGCAACCACGCGTGACTGCTCGGGCACGGGATCGGCGTCGAAGCCGGCCCGGAGGTCGGCCAGCCCCACCCGGGAGAGGATCGCCACGCCGTTGTAGGCGCGTTGCCCGAGGGTCACGTGCTCGTAGCCGGCCGCCGACAGCTCCAGGGTGGGAAAGAGCGCATCCTCCACCTTGGTTTCTTGCAAGCACACCACGTCGGGCTCGACCCGGTCGAGCATCGCCAGGAGGCGCGGAAGTCGCTGCCGGATCGAGTTGACGTTCCAGGTCACGATCTTCACGCGGAGCACCCTATCCGACCGTCCTACGGTGTATCCTCGGGCGGCTCGGACCGTAGACCCCTCGGAGGACCCCCCGTACGGCCTAAGGCGTTGACACAAGCTCCGCACGTTGAGCGGATGCTGCTCCCCCCCGCAGGAGTCAGAATCCCCCTCGCGACGGACACACGTGCGTCGAACGTCGTAGGTGGCACCGGCGAGTCGGTCGCGGCATGGACAAGGGTGACAGGATCCCAGTGATCCAGGGAGGGATGGACGACATGAATCGCAAGCCTCGCAGGCGTGGAGCGGCAGCGCTCGCGCTCACCGTGCTCACCGCGCTGCTGGTCCTTGTGCCGGCGTTGGAGGCATCCGCCGCCGTCTTCCCACCGCGGTTCCTGCGCTCGGTCGGCGGCAGCGGGCGTCCCGGCGTCTTCGCCTGGGGGACCTGCTACAGCCCGGTCACGAACCTCGTGTACGTGACGGACTACCTGAACTTCCGGATCCGCAAGTACGACCTCAACGGGAACCCGCAGGGTGACTTCTACCGCGACCAGCAGGACGGCCAGCCGTACTCCTGCGCGGTGAGCCCGGTCGACGGCTCGATCTACGTCGCCGAGCTCAAGGACAACCCGTACGCGAACCGGATCGTCAAGTACGACCAGAACGGCGTGTTCCAGTACGAGATCCGTCCGACGGGCTCTTCCCTCCCCTACTCGGTGTGGATCACGGTCGACGACGAAGGGTTCCTGTGGTCGCTCAACAGCCACTACTGGAACACGATGACCGACCCGCCCAAGATCTCGAAGTACATCGAGAACAGCACGCACACGGGGGCGAGTCGCGACCCCACGCAGGACATCGTCGTGATGCCGCCCGACGTCACCACGGACGACGACGTGCCACGGCTCTACGGCATCGACCGGATCTCGGACGGCACGTTCTTCGTGAGCGATGCCTGGAACCGGCGCGTGTACCACTACGGCCCCACCAGCGCCACGTTCCCGCAGGGAGAGCTCCTCGCCACGTTCGGTGCCGCGCAGACCGGCGGTGACAACCGCGGCGTTGCCGTCAACGAATCGCTGAACCGTGTCTACGTGGTGGACGCCGAGCACTCGGACATCGACGTGTTCAACATGAGCGGTGCCTACCAGTTCTCCTTCGGAGCCGAGGGCGGCGACGCCGGCGAATTCGCCGGTGGCGGACGCCAGCTCGCGATCGACGGCACCGGCAACGTCTGGGTCGCCGACTTCGGCGGCTTCGAGACCGAGAAGTACACGGCGAACGGCACGCCCTTGCTGGTTGCGCCGACCCCGCCGCAGAAGCCGGCCGTCGGGCTCCTCGGTCAGCCGCGCGACGTGGCGATCGACGATCAGACCGGCCAGATCTGGGTGGCCGACGCGTGGAACCAGCGGTTCCAGCGCTTCTCCGCCACGGGCCAGCAGATCGGCGCCTACGGCGCCCGCGGCCCCGGCGGTCCGTTCCAGATGAACTACCCGCGCAGCATCGCCATCAACCCGGTGAACCGCCAGATCTGGGTGGCGAACGAACGCGGGCACCACATCCAGGTCTACAACTACCCGACCAGCAACACCGCCCAGCCCACCTACGTGGCGCAGATCGGGCTGATCGGGTCGGACGACACCGACCCCGGGCACTTCCGGTGGCCGGTCGACGTCGAGTTCTACACGCCACCGACCGGCCCCACGGTGGCCGTGATCGGCGACCGCATGGCCTCGAGCGTGAAGATCTTCAACGCGACCACGCGGCAGGAGATCGCGATGATCCCCGTGGCGAACCACGGGACCGCGATCGACCCGGCCACGGGCTACATCTACATCGTCAACCCCAGCCAGGACCGGATCGAGGTCTACAACCAGTCCGGCACGCAGGTGATGGCCGCCGACGGTGTGACGCCGCTGCGGTTCGGCTCGGGCGGCACGGGCGACGGGCAGTTCCGCGACCCCGTCGAGGGTGTCATCAGCCAGGGGGTCCTGTACGTGTCGGACGAGGGTCTCTCCCGGATCCAGGCGTTCAGCCTGACCGGAACCTTCCTCGGGAAGTGGGGCGCCACCTACGGTGACGGCTCCTTCGACTTCCGCGGACCCGTCGGCATGGACGTCGACGCGCAAGGTCGGCTGTACATCGCCGACTCGGGCAACGACCGGATCCAGGTGTTCGACCCGAACCTGTCGAAGCTGCAGGACGCGGTGAACCCGTCGACCCCCACGATCACCAGCCCGGCCAGTCAGACCGCCCTGGGAACGCTGGGGCCCGTCACGATCACGGGCACGGCGGCCGACAACGCGTCGGTCGGCAACGTCGAGCTGTCGATCCAGGACATGGGCACGAACGGCGTCGCCACCGGACTGTGGTGGAACCCGGCCCAGTCCTCGTGGGTGACCACGAACGCACGGCCGATCCTGGCCGCGCAGACCTTCACGACGGCACCGGGCACCACCGTGAACTGGCGCTACGTGTTCCACGGCGTCACGGCCGGACACGAGTACCTCGTGTGGGCCAAGACCCGCGACTCGAACGGGGCGCTCAGCCAGATCGCCCAGATCACGTTCGGCATGCCGGGCACGGCTCCCGTGGCGGCACCGCCGCCCGCGCCGGCGCTCGACACCACGCGCCCGAACGGCCTGCTGACGTTCCCGACGTCGCTCGCGCAGCTGCCGTTCACGACCGTGAACTTCACGGGGACGGCCACGGACAACATCGGCGTGAACCGCGTGCGGGTCTCGCTCAAGCGGCTGTCCAACAACCAGTACTGGCAGGGGACGTCGGGCGGCTCCGGGTTCGGCAGCACGTTCCGGTACTGGGACGCCACGCTGGACACCCCAGGTGGCACCAGCACCGGGTGGACATGGAGCTGGACGCCACGGTCGAGCACCGTCCCCGGTGACTTCCAGATCCTGGTGCAGGCGATGGACGCTGCCGGCAACGTGGACCAGTCCACGCCGAACGTGCGGTTCACCGTGACCAACGTGCCGCCCGACACCGTGGCACCGGACACGGCGCTCACCGCGCCGGCCGAGGGCTCGACGCTCCCGACGGGTCCGGTGGTGATCGGTGGCACGGCCACGGACAACCTGGCGCTCGGCGGCGTGCGCGTCAGCATCCAGGACACCGGCACCGGCCAGTACTGGACCGGTTCGGGCTGGAGCGCCACGGCCACCACCGTGAACGGCACGCTGGCCTCGCCGGGTGCGGCGACGTCGAACTGGTCGTACACGTTCAACGCGCCGTCGGCGGGCAGCTACGCGGTGACCGCCGCAGCCGTCGACAGCTCGAACGTCGTCGACTCCACGCCGGCAGGCCCGCTGTCCTTCTCGACGGCAGGGTCACCCGACACGACCAACCCCGGTCAGACCGTGGTGACGTCGCCGGCCGTGAACAGCACGAGCCCGTCGCCAGTGACGATCGTCGGGACGGCGAGCGACAACGTCGGCGTGACGAGCGTCCGGGTGTACATCCGGCTCAACGGCACGACGACGTGGTGGAACGGGACCAGCTTCGGCGCCTATACCTTCGTGCAGGCGACCCTGGCCAGCCCCGGCGCCACGACGACCACGTGGAGCTACACCTTCACGCCGCCGGCTTCGGGGAACTACGGGTTGCAGACCCGGGCCTTCGACGCCGCGGGCAACCAGGGGGCGCTGTCCACCTGGAGGAACTTCAACGTCACCGTCTGAACCCTGAGCCCGATCAGGAAGGGACGAGGGGCGGGCCCGAGGGCCCGCCCCTCGTTCATGCATGGGATGGGCGTGCGGCCCCTGTATCGTGGCCGTGCATCCCGAACGAACGAGGAGCAACGCAGATCGACGGAGCGAAGGGGAACGGGTACGTCCGGGCCCTCGACGGGATCCGCGCGATCGCCGTCGTGCTCGTGCTGCTGTTCCATCTCGAGGTTCCCGGGTTCGAAGCGGGGTTCCTGGGGGTGGACGTGTTCTTCGTCCTGTCCGGGTTCCTGATCACGAGCCTCCTGCTCGCCGACGTCGACCGCAACGGCAAGGTCTCGTTGGCGAACTTCTGGACGCGGAGGGTCCGGCGCCTCGCGCCCGCGTTGATCGTCCTGCTCCTCGTGGTGGCCGCGGTGACGGCCGTGTCGGCACTCCCCACGGAGCGGATGTCGGTCCGCGGCGACCTCCTGGCCTCGTCCGCGTACATCGCGAACTGGCGCCTCATCTCGACGACGAGCTACTTCCAGAGCACGGGCGTCGAAGGGCCGCTGCAGCACTTCTGGTCGCTCGCGATCGAGGAGCAGTTCTACCTGGTGTGGCCGCTGGTGATCGCGGTCGCCCTGGTCCTGCTCGGGCGCAAGCGGCTGGTGGTGGGCGTCCTCGCCGGGGTCGGCGCCGTGGTCTCCGCGGTGCTCCTCGCCACTCTCTGGGAGCCGGGCGCCCCCGAGCGCGCCTACATGGGCACCGACGCGCGCGTCTTCGAGCCGCTCATCGGAGCCCTCGGGGCGGTCCTGGTGGCCACGCCGGTCGGACGACGCCTCCTCGAGCGCGGGGGCGTCCTGGTGGCGGGGGTCGCCGCCGTCGGCCTGGCGCTGCTGATGCTGACGATCGATCCCGCGGGCTGGTGGTACTTCCACGGCGGCGCCGTCGCGGTGTCCGTGCTCACGCTGGCCCTCGTTGCCCCGCTGTGGGTCGGCGCCGGGGGCCCCGTCGCATCGGGGCTGGGCTGGGCCCCGTTGGTGGGCGTGGGGGTGATCTCGTACGGCATCTACCTCTGGCACTGGCCGATCATCGTGTGGCTCGACGCACGGGAGGCCGACGGATGGGGCCGGGTGGGCCTCGGGGCACTCGCCATCGGGCTGACGCTGCTGATCGCGTGGCTGTCGTTCCGGCTCGTCGAGCAACCGATCCGGACGGGCCGATGGACGAAGCGGCTCCACTCGCAACGCCCGGCGTGGGAGCGGCGCGTGGTGCTCGCCTCGGTCCCGCTGGCGCTGCTGATGGTGGCCGGGGTCTCGCTGGCCGCGACCACGACGCCCCCCGTGGACACCAGCAGGCCGGTGATCATGCTGACCGGGGACTCGGTGCCGCAGCACCTCGAAGTGGCGATGGAGGCGGCCGCCCTCGACCGCGGATGGCAGGTGGTCTCCGCCGCTGCCGGCGGGTGTCCCGTGACCGGGGAACGCCCGACGAACATGAAGCTCGAGCTCGTGGGGGCGGGCGAGATGTGCCCCGTCGAGGTGGTGGCGGACCAGGACGAGCTCATCGACGGATCCGATCCGGACATCGTCGTGTGGTGGGACCGCTGGTCGCTCTCGCCGTTCGTCACGGCGTCCGGAACGATCGTGGACTCCCGCACGCCCGAGTTCTGGAGGATCCGGGCCTCGACCCTGCGAACCGCGGTCGACCGGCTAACCCGCGACGGCGCGCGCGTGCTGTTCGTCGCCACCGAGCCACCCGGACTAGAGATGGCGGCCGACTGCGAGGCGGGCGTCCCGGGCTGGTGCCCGAACTGGCACCGCTATCTCCTGGCGCACTACGAGGACCTGACCCGACGCTGGAACGGGATGCTCGCAACCTACGCGCACGACCACCCGGAGCAGGCGTCGTTCCTGTCCGTCACGGATCTGGTCTGTCACACCGACGTCGCGCCGTGTGACGACACGATCGACGGTGAGCCCGCCCGTCCGGACGGAACGCACTACGAAGGCACGGGGCAAGATCGGGTCGTGG
>DATBJQ010000153.1:0-12088 GCA_036556385.1 Actinomycetota bacterium
CGCCGCCGCCCTCCGCGTGGGACAGCTGGTGGTCGCGGTCGGGAACCCGCTCGGTCTCGCGGGCTCGGTCACCGCCGGCGTCGTGAGCGGTCTGGGCCGCTCACTGCCCGCTCGAGCCGGCTCCACCGTCCGCATGATCGATCGGGTGATCCAGACCGACGCCGCCCTGAACCCGGGCAACTCCGGCGGTGCCCTCGCCGACGGTCGAGGCCGGGTGGTAGGCGTCAGCACCGCCGTGGCCGGGATCGGGCTGGGTCTGGCCGTTCCGATCGACGGCATCACGCGGGGCATCGTGGCCGCCCTGATGCGGGACGGCCGGGTCCGCCGCGCCTATCTGGGGATCGGCGGCGGTCCGCGTCCACTGCCACCGCGCGTGGCGGAGCAGGTCGGGCGTCATCGAGGCGTCGAGGTCGTCCACGTCGGTGAGGGGAGCCCGGCCGCCACCGCCGGGCTCCGTGCCGAGGACCTGATCCTCGACGTCGACGGCGAGCCGATCGAGGACCTCGCTGCACTGCAGGCGCTCATGGTCGGCGACGCGATCGGGCGCACCGTCACCCTCGGCGTGTTCCGCGCCGGATCGTTCCTCTCCCTCCCCGTCACGCTGGCGGAGCTTCCGGACTGAGCTCCTTCGTCATCCGGATGTACGTGGCACGCACGTCCATGCCCACGTACAGGTAGAGGCCGAGCGCGCCCGTCCTGGAGTCGGTCGACAACCCGACGGTCCGTCGACCGGCGTTCCAGAAACGACGGAAGCTCTCCTGCAGGAGCGCACGACCCAGACCTCCGCCCCGCCACGTCCGCTCCACGGCGAGCTGCTGGATCAGCCCGTCCTGTTCGTCGCCGTAGTCGAACCCGATCGCCGCGCCCACCGGCCGGTCGCCGTGCGCGATCACGACCACGAGCTCGGGACGGACCTGCGGCCGTCGCAGGATGACCTCGCGCCAGTTCTCGAACCCCTCCGAGACGCGGCCCGGCCACTCGTCGAACGCCGAGTCGATCATGTCGAAGAGGGCCCGCTCGTCACGTACCGGTGCGAACCCGTGGAACGTGCAACCATCGGGCAGGTCGGGCGTCCCGGGCTCGCGGTCGAGGTCGATCCCCAACAGCCACGACGTGTGGCCCACCCGGTAGCCGAGCGTCCGCAGCATCGCGGTCGCGTCGGTCGCGGTCTCGGGGACCGTCTGGCCGACCGACCTCCATCCGAGCTCCCGGGCGAGGGACCAGGTCGCGCGGGCGAGCCACGTGCCGATCCCCCGCCCTCGATCGCCCGGGCGCACGGACGCCTCCGCGCGGCCGTTGAAGACCTCCGCGTACCCGGCGAGGAGGTCGCCATCGAACACCCCGACGCTCATCGCGGCGAGGCGGAAGTCGGGGCGTCGCCAGCCCGCCTCGATGTCCGATCGATCGAGCCCTTCGAGGCCGTCGTGCTCCTGAGAGGCCCGCTCCAGCTCCACGACGGCGTCGAGGTCACCGGGTTCGAGCGGCCGCGCGGTCGTGCCCGCGGGCGGGTCGCTCACGGTACGGTCCACCCCGGGCAGCGCGGAGGCGCGACGGGCCCGGGCGCCTCGGCCAGGTCCTCGAGGGTCGCTCGGACGTCGTCGAAGTCGTCCCAGATCACGGCCGGAACGCCGTCGCGATCGCACCAGCCGACCAAGGCGTCCTTCGCGAACACCAGGTCGGCGTGGAGCGCCCCGTAGCGGTCGCTCGAGCCGTCGCCGACGAAGACCACGGGCCCCGGTGCCTGCTGGACCGCGAGCATCTTGCAGGTGCCGCACCCGATGCATTCGGGGTGCCCGTGGGGGAACGCGAGCCGGTCGTCCGCCTGCCGCTGCCAGCGATTCGTCCGCACGGGGATCCGACCCAAGCCCACGGCGCGCAGGAGCGGTTCGATGTAGATGCCGAAGCCGTCCGAGACGAGCGTGAGGGGGACGTCGCGCTCGTCGCACCACGCGACGAACGGGGCGAACGTGGGATCGATCGGACAGTGCTCAAGGGCGTACGCCACGAGGTCGTCGTCGCGAACCCGGAGCATCGCGGCCTGTGCGAGCAGCATCGTCCGCGCGTCCAGCTCGCCGCGTTCCCACGCCGCGTCGTACTCGGACCACGTGGGGTCGCCGAACTCGATCAGCAGGTGCTCGGCGACGTCGTGGCGGCAGACGGTCCCGTCGAAGTCCACGAGCACGGAGCCGACCGTCAGCACGACGTGAGGCTAGCGGGTGTGGGACCGTGGACCGCGTGGACGAGCTCCGGGATCGGATCGACCGTTGCGCCGTGGCCGCCTGGACGGCGCGGACGCTCGCACTGGGAGGCGACATCGTGCGGACGGACGGGCTCGTGACGTTCCTGACCGGTCTCCCGATGGCGCCGCTCAATCCGACGCTCGTCGAGCGTCAGCCCGCGGACCCGGCGGCGGCGGTCGCCGGGGCCGAAGCCGCGTACCGGGATCGAGCGGTCGCCTTCGGCATCGCGCTGGACCCGGCTCGCCGGAGCACGACCCGGGCCGCGGTGGAGGGCCGCGGGCTCCGCCTGCTGGAGCATCGGCCCGTCATGGCGCTCGCGGCGGACGAGCTCCTGCCGGTCGGGGCTCCCGAGGGTGTGCGGATCGTGCGTGGTGAGCCGCACCTGGACCGTGTCGCGCGGGTCGACGCGGCCGCGTTCGGAGGCGACGTCGCCGTGAACCGGAGGTTCCTGGGGGCGGCCGTCGGCGAGCCCGACGCGCGCATCTACGTCGCGTTCGTGGCAGGCGAGGCCGTCGCGTGCGCCGAGGCGTTCCTGGGCGACGGGGTCCTGGGTGTGTTCGGCGTGGCGACGATCCCGGAGGCGAGGCGCCGGGGGATCGCATCCGCCGTCACGGCGTTCGTGGTCGAAGACCATGCGGGGCGGTTCGACCTGGCCACGCTGGACGCGAGCGAGCTCGGGCACGGCGTCTATCGGCGGCTGGGCTTCCGCGACGTGGGCGCGTCCGAGGTCTGGATCAGGAGCCCGGCGTGACGGTGTCGAGCGCCCCGTCGACGATCGGCCGCTCGCCGAGCGGATCGTCCAGGGAGATCACCACGCGGTGCTGCACGGCGATCTCGATGCAGGCCACGTCGCCGGCGGCCGGGTCGCTCCCCGAGAAGAGCGTGATCGTCACCGCATCGGGCGTCTCCACGACGTCCACGTGATCGAGGACCGCGCACGGCTCGATCCCGGACCAGTAGTCGATCGTGACGGTCCGACCGTCGTCGCCGACCGTCGCCGTGTCGAAGGGGTGGGGTCGCACGTCCGCCATCCCCGGCCTGGGCTCCACGACCTTTGGTCCCGTGGGGACCGGCTCCTCGCCGGGGCACGGCGCGATCGCGACGGTGGCGTCCGGCCCGTCCCCGAGCACCACCTCCACGCCGCAGGGCGTCGGTTCCGTCACCCCCGGCAGGTCCGGGGTCCCGCGATCGGGTGGGCTGCCCTGGCCGTCCCATCCGTCGACGGACCCACCCGGGTCGGCGTCGGTCCCCGTCGTCGGGACGTGGGTGCGGCCGGCGTCCTCGCTCGCCTCGCCACCCGGGGGGAGGGTCCGGGCGCCGGCGATCGCCGCCGTCAGGAGCACGCAGACCGCGATCGTGACCGCGATCGTGGCGCGCAGGGGGGTCCGCAGCGTCGTGCTCCGTGTCCGTTCCATGGCGGCTTCGACGCTCCCCGGCCACGCGCCGGTTCCCGCCCACCGACGGCCGGTCCCGTGGGATCCCTCGTCGGAGGGGACCCGTATACTCGCGGAGGCCGTGCTAGGCGGGGAGCTAGCGGTGCCCTGTACCCGAGATCCGCTCATGCGGGGCTGAATCCCCGCCGGAGGCCCGCGAGACCCGAGGCAGCCCTCGGCGCGGGGCGTTGAAGGCCGGGTCCCACGCGACGTCGGACCGCGAACCGGGTCAGGGCGGGAACGCAGCAGCCCTTAGCGGTTCCCGGCGGGTGCCGTGGGTTCGCCTGGCTGGAGCCTGCCGCACCAGGTAGCGCTCGAGTCCCACGGCGTCGATGGCGGGTGCACGGCCACTCGGATCGGGGAGGTCGGGTGTCGGGGAACGAGTCGCAGGCGGGGACCACGGAGCAGACCGCGCCGGCCTCCACGCACCAGGCCCTCTACCGGCGGTACCGGCCGCAGCGGCCCGCCGATCTGCTCGGGCAGGACCACGTGGTGCGCGCCCTCACCGGGTCGATCCGCGAGGACCGCCTCCACCACGCCTTCCTGTTCTGCGGCCCCCGGGGCACGGGGAAGACCTCGACCGCCCGGATCCTGGCCAAGATGGTCAACTGCGAGCAGGCCCCCACCGCCGAGCCGTGCGACACGTGCGAACAGTGCGTCGCGATCCGCGAGGGCCATCACGTCGACGTCGTCGAGATCGACGCGGCGTCCCACGGGGGGGTGGACGATGCCCGCGACCTCCGCGAGAAGGCGCCGACGGCGCCCATGGCCGGCCGCGAGAAGGTGTACATCATCGACGAGGCCCAGCGCCTGTCCCGCGAGGCCTTCGACGCGCTGCTGAAGCTGTTCGAGGAGCCGCCTCCGGGGGTCCGGTTCGTGCTGGCGACCACCGAGCCGCACAAGATGCCGGCCACGATCGTCGGCCGTTGCCAGCGCTTCGACTTCCGTCGGCTCACCCTGGACGACCTGGTCGGGCACCTGCGGGCGATCGCCGAGGCCGAGGGGGTGGAGCTCGATCCCGAAGCCGCGACCGCGATCGCACGCCAGGCGGAGGGCTCCGCACGCGACGCCTTGTCGCTGCTGGACCAGGCCACGGTGCTCGGCGGCGCCCGGGTGGACGACGCGACCGTCCGCGCGCTGCTCGGCGTCCCACGCGACGAGATCCAGCACGAGCTGGCCGACGTGGTCGCGATCGGCGACGTCCACGGGGCGTTCCAGGTCGTGGGTCGTCTCGTGCAGGACGGTCAGGACCTTCGCCACGTCACCGCCGAGACCCTCACCCACTTCCGCAACCTGTTGCTGGTCAAGACCGCGCCCGGGCAGGAAGACCTCCTCGACATCCCGGCCGACGCGTACGAGCCGCTGCGGCAGCAGGCCGAGAAATACTCCATCGCGGAGCTGGGGCGGGTGATCGGCCTCCTGCTGGCCGCGCAGAACGACATGCGGTGGACCACCAGCCCGCGCATCACCCTGGAGCTGGCGCTCGTGCGAGCCAGCGTCCCCGAGACCGATCCGCTGCCGGCCGGCGTCGTCGCCCGGCTGGAGCGCCTCGAGCGGCTCGCCAACGTGACCCCCGGCGTGGCCCTCTCCGAACCGGTGGTCGTCGAGGACCCGGCGCCGCCGGACCCCGTGTCCGCAACCGTCCCCGTGGCCCAGGACGCGGGGGTGGCCGAACCGGGTCCCGACCGAACCCCGCAGCCGGCGGCTCCCGGATCGACCGAGGAGTCACCGCAGGAGCAGGACCCCGCGGTGCAGGCGGGAGCACCCGCGCACGCGGCCGACGCCGGTGCCGTCGACGTCACCATGCTTCGTCGTTCGTGGCCGTCCTTGCTCGAGCACCTCGGCGAGCTCCGACAGCCGGTCCTTCGAGCCCTGCTCACGCCCGCGACGCCGGCGTCGTTCGACGGCGCCACGCTCGAGCTGGCGTTCCCTCCGAGTGGCGGCTTCGGGGTCCAGCGCGTCATGGATCGACAGGACGTGCTCAAGCAGGCGTTGAACGACCTGTTCGGCATCGCACCGCAGATCGCGTGTGTCGTGCGGGAGTCGCGCGAGGCCGGTGGCCCGGTGATCGAGATCGTCGACGAGGACGAGGCACCCGACGAGGCCGAGGCGCTGCGCCGGGTCCAGGAGATGCTGGGCGCCACACCCGTGGGCGACCCCGAGGAGTAGCGGTGTACGAGGGACCGATCCAGGATCTGGTGGACGAGCTGGCGCGGCTGCCCGGCATCGGGCCGAAGTCGGCGCAGCGGTTGGCGTTCTGGCTCGTGAAGCAGCCGCCCGATGACGCGAAGCGGCTCGCGGCCGCGATCGTGACGGCCAAGGACCGCATCGCCTTCTGTCGCGAGTGCGGCAACGTGGCCGAGGGTGACCTGTGCCGGATCTGTCGCGACGAGGGCCGCGACCGCACCGTGCTGTGCGTGGTGGAGGAGCCGAAGGACGCGGCGTCGATCGAGAAGAGTGGGCTGCACAAGGGCCGGTACCACATCCTGGGCGGCGCGATCAGCCCGCTGGACGGGGTGGGGCCGGAGGACCTCCGTGTCCAGGAGCTGCTCGATCGGGTCGAGCGCGACCACGTGATCGAGTGCATCCTGGCCACCAACCCCAACCTCGAGGGCAACGCCACGGCCATGTACGTGGCGGCCATGCTGAAGCCGGCCGGGGTCCGCGTGACGCGACTGGCCAGCGGGCTCCCCGTGGGGGGCGACCTGGAGTACGCCGACGAGGTCACCCTGTCGCAGGCCCTCGAGGGCCGGAGGGAGATGTGACCGAGGAGCACCTCGCCGCACCAGCGGCGGTGCCCCCCGGGCCGTTCGCGGATCGACACCCCGACGACCTCGCGTTCCCGCATCAGAGCGCCCGCACGCAGGGCTTCACCCTGGGGATCCCCCGCAACCTCACCGTCTCGTCCGACGGCGAGCGCGTCGTGTTCCTCCGGTCGGGCGCCGGCGACGACCCCGTGCACGCCCTGTGGGTGCTCGACGTCGGGGCTGGGCGCGAGCGGCTCGTCTTCGCGCCCCGGGACCACGAGCCGGACGCCGGCGAACCCGACCTGACACCGGCCGAGCGGGCGCGCCGCGAGCGAGCGCGCGAACGGGCCAGCGGTGTCGTGGCGTTCGCATGCGACCGCGACGTCACCGTCGCCGCGTTCGTCGAGCGGGGACGCCTGTTCCTCGCCGACCTGACCGGCGGCGATGTGCGCGAGCTGGCGACGCCCGGCATCCCGGACGATCCTCGCCCGTCGCCCGACGGATCGGCGGTCGCTTACGTCGTCGACGGCGCGCTCCACGTCCAGGACGTGCACGGAGCGGCTCGCCGGATCGCGGCGGACGACGCCGACGACGTGACCTGGGGGCTGGCCGACTTCGCGGCGGCGGAGGAGATGGGTCGGCTCCGGGGCTTCTGGTGGTCGCCCGACGGCCGGCGGATCGCCGCGTGCCGGGTGGACGAGGCTCCCGTCCGGACGTGGTGGATCTCCGATCCCACGGCTCCCGAGGCAGTGCCGTATGCCGTGCGGTATCCGCAGGCCGGGACGTCGAACGCCATCGTCACCCTGCACGTCGTCGAGGTCGCCACCGGGGACGTGACGGAGATCCGGTGGGACCGGGATGCGTTCGAGTACCTCGCCCGCGTCCGGTGGGATGCGGGCTCGCCGCTCACGCTGCTCGTGCAGACGCGGGATCAGGCCCGCACCCAACTGCTGGAGGTGGCCGACGACGGCTCCACCATCGTGGTCCGCGACGACGCGGACCCCGCGTGGCTCGACCTGGTCGGCGGGTCGCCGGCGAGGCTCGACGACGGCACCCTCGTGGTCACGTCCGACCGCGACGATCGCCGGCGCGTGCTGATCGGCGACGTGGTCGCCTCGCCCGACTCGATCCAGGTCGACGAGGTCCTCGGTACCTCGGGCGACGCGGTCGTGGCACGCGGCTGGGAGGGCGACCCCACCGAGGCGCACCTGTTCCGGTTCACCGCCGCCGGTCCGCCGGAACGCCTGACCGACACCGCCGGGACCCACGTGGGCGTCGCCCAGGGAGCCGTGCTCGCGGTGAAGGCGTACGGCGCCGACGACCAGCACCCCACCGTCCGCGTCGTGCGCGACGGCGAGCGGGTCGCCGAGATCGCGTCCCATCCGCTGGATCCCGTCGTGGATCCGCGCCCGTCGTACGCGGTGCTCGGCGATCGGGAGCTCCGCGCCGCCCTCGTGCTGCCGGGGGGACGTGAGCCCGGCATCCCGGTGCCGGTCCTGCTCAGCCCCTACGGGGGGCCCCATCACCAGGAGGTCGTGCACTGGCGCGGCTCCTACCGGCCCCACCAGTGGTTCGCCGACCGACTGGGCGCGGCGGTGCTCGTGATCGACGGGCGCGGCACGCCGGGACGCGGTGCGTCGTGGGACCGGGCCGTGCACCGGGACTTCTCGGTCACCCTGCAGGACCAGGTGGACGGGCTGCGTGCGGCCGCCGAGCGCTGGCCCTTCCTGGACCTGGACCGCGTGGCGATCCGCGGGTGGTCCTTCGGCGGCATGCTGTCCGCTCTCGCCGTGTGCACGCGACCGGACGTCTTCCATGCCGCCGTCGCCGGCGCCCCGGTGACCGACCAACGTCTGTACGACACCCACTACACCGAGCGGTACCTGGGCATGCCCGACACCGACCCGGAGGCCTACCGGCGCAGCTCGCCCCTGGCGTTCGCCACGGACCTGCGCCGGCCGCTGCTGCTGATCCACGGCCTCGCCGACGACAACGTGGTCGCGGCGCACACCCTGCAGATGTCGGCTCGGTTGTTCGAGTCGGGCATCGAGCACGATCTGGTTTTGCTGCCACGCGCCTCGCACATGGGTGGCGGCGCCGAGCTCGTCGTGGCCCGGTACCTGGCGGAGCTCGATTTCCTGCGCCGGTCCCTCGAGCTCCCCGTCCCCCGATGAAGGTCGGGCCCTCGGTCCTGGAAGCCTCCGACCGGGCGCTCGTGCTCTACGCCGTGAGCCGGCGCGCGGCGATCGAGCTCGCGTTGGGCGAGGTCGGCGACGATCCGCGCCGGTTCGCACAGGCCGAGCGTGCCCGCGCCGAGACCCAGCGGTGGCTCGAGCGCGAGTCGCTCCTCGGGGCGGTCACCGAGGTCGAGCGAACGCTCTTCGATGGCGTGTCCGGGTCGTGGCCGCGACCGGCCGTGGTCGACGGCATGTGGCGCAAGGAGTCACTCGGCACGCTCCTGTGGGCGTTGCGGCACGTCAGCGTCTTGCCGCCGTTCGGCGACGAGTTCGAGGTCGCGGTGCTCAACGAGCGGATCGAGGCCTACGGGAGCGTCTCGTCGTTCCGCGCGAACGGACTGCTCCGACGCGCGGAGGAGCTCGAGGCAGCGTGGCAGGAGGCCGATACGTGGTTCGCGGCGACCGAGGACGCCGAGGGCGAGGACGCCACCCTCGCCTCGATCAGCGCCGAGCGCGTGCGAGCCCTCAACTGGCTGCGCGACCGCGACGCCGAACCAGCCTGACCACGGCGTCGACCGCACCCCGCCTACGCGGGGGCGAGCGTACCCGTCGGTAGACTCGACCCGTTCCCCGAGCAGGAGCAGGCGCCGCATGCCCATCGTGGTCCAGAAGTACGGCGGCACGTCGGTGGGATCCGTGGAGCGGATCCAGGCGGTCGCGGACCGAGTCGTGCGCACGCGCGAGGCGGGCAACGACGTGATCGTCGTCGTATCGGCGATGGGCGACTCGACCGACGACCTGCTCCGGATGGCGCGGACGATCTCCGAGATGCCCGACCCGCGGGAGCTCGACATGCTCCTCACCGCCGGCGAGCGGATCGCGATGTCGCTGCTCGGGATCGCGATCAACGCGCGCGGGTGCCGGGCGGCCAGCTACACGGGGTCGCAGGCAGGCATCATGACCGACACGCAGCACGGCTCCGCGAAGATCGTCGAGATCCGTCCACGGAGGATCATCGAGGCCCTCGGGGCGGGCAACGTCGTCGTGCTGGCCGGGTTCCAGGGTCTGTCGAGCCAGTACGAGATCACCACGCTCGGGCGGGGCGGCTCCGACCTCACGGCGGTCGCGATGGCCGGCGCGGTGGGCGCGGAGGTCTGTGAGATCTACACGGACGTCGACGGCATCTTCACGGCGGACCCGCGCGTGGTCGCCGGTGCGCGGAAGGTCGGCGTGATCAGCTACGAGGAGATGCTCGAGCTGGCGGCCGCGGGTGCCAAGGTGCTCCAGTCGCGCTCGATCGAGGTCGCGCGGCGGCACGGTGTGCGGATCCACGTGCGCTCGTCGTTCGTGGACGACGAGGGGACCTGGGTCCAGGAGGTGGACGAGGTGACGACCGAAGGGATCACCGGCGGGATCGAGAGCGTGCTGATCAGTGGCACGGCGGTGGACGTGGACGAGGTGAAGGTCACGATCGATGCCGTCCCCGACCGGCCCGGCGTCGCGGCGACGATCTTCAAGGCGATCGCCGCCGAGGCGATCAACGTGGACATGATCGTGCAGAACGTCTCGCACGACGGGACGACGGACATGTCGTTCACGGCTCCCCGCGAGCACCGCTCACGGTTGCAGGATGCGCTCGATGGGATCGTCGGCGACATCGGCGCTCGGGGGTTCAGCGTCGACGAGGGCATCGCGAAGATCTCGCTCGTCGGCGCCGGCATGAAATCGCATCCGGGCGTGGCCGCGGACATGTTCGACGTGATGGCCACCGAGGGCATCAACATCGAGATGATCTCGACGTCGCCGATCCGTGTGTCGTGCGTGATCCGTCGCGATGACGCGGATCGCGCGCTGCAGGCGGTGCACACGCGGTTCGGACTGGACGCTGGTACCGACTGAGCCCATCATCGTGGGATGACGCGCCCGCGCCGCGAACACCCCCTTCCGCCCGTCCCGCAGCCCGATCCGCTGCCGGCCCCGCCATCCGCCGCGCGTCCCGAGGTGCCGCCGCCTCCCTCGGCTGCAGGCGGTCGTGGGAAGCTCGCCGCGCTCGTGGCCGCCCTCCTGGTCGTGGGGGTCGTGAGCGGGTTCGGGGTGGCGATCCTGTTGCACCGCGGGCCGTGCTCCGGGGCCGCGTTCGTCTCGACGGATTTCTCCTACTGCGTCGAGCCGCCGGAGGGGTGGAGCGCCGAGGCCGCCTCGACCGGGGAGTCCCCCAGCGACGTGTTCCGCCACGAGGACGGCGTGACGATCGTCTCGGTGCAGGCGGTGGGCGCCGACGGCGAGACCCTCCAGGGCTTCGCCGACACGCTCCGGAAGCACGACTCGCTCCGCGGGTACGCCCTGAGCGACCCGGAGCGAGGAACGCTCGGCGGATCGCCCACGGTGGAGTGGAACGCGCGCGTCTCGGTCGAGCTCCAGGAGGTCCTGATCCGCGAGATCGTGGTGCTCCACGACGGCGTCGCCTGGCGCGTGCGGATCGCCGCACCCGAGGGGGCGCCCACGGAAGCTCGATCCGAGGCCGAGGAGCTCGTCGGGACCTGGCGCTTCGCCTGACCGGCCGCCCGTCGGGGAGGGCACCTCACCGAACCCGGATCGCGCGTTGGTAGGGTGGTCCGACGATGAAGGTCGCCCTCCTCGGAGCCACCGGCGCCGTCGGACGGGAGATGGTCCGCATCCTCGAGGAGCGGCGCTTCCCCGTCGACACGTTCGTGCCGTTCGCCACCCGCCGCAGCGTGGGCCGGCAGGTCACGTTCGGCGGCGAGCAGCACGAGGTCCGTGAGCTCGCCCCGGGCGCCGTCGCCGATGCCGACGTGGCGTTCGTCTCGATCGGCGCCGACGCGTCCCGAAGGTACCTCCCGGAGATCGCCGCCGCGGGGACGGTCTGCATCGACAACTCCAGCGCGTTCCGCATGGAGCCCGAGGTCCCCCTCGTGGTCCCCGAGGTCAACCCCGAAGCGCTCGAGGGGTGGCCGCGGCCGGGCATCATCGCCGTCCCGAACTGCACCACGATCACCGCGGTGCTCGCGATCGGTCCCCTGCACCGGGCGGCCGGGTGCACGTCGCTCGTGATCTCGAGCTACCAGGCCGTCAGCGGGGCCGGGTGGCGCGGCACCCATGAGCTCGTCGAGCAGATCGAGAAGCTCGCTCCGGACGCCGAGGGGCTGACGCGACCCTCCCACGGCTCCCTGCCGGTGGGGGACGTGTTCGGCACGACGATCGCGTTCAACGTGGTGCCGAAGGTGGGGGCGTTCGAGCCGGACGGGTTCACGGGCGAGGAGGCCAAGATGATGGCCGAGCCCCGCAAGATCCTCGGCGCGCCCGATCTCTCCGTCGTGGCCACCTCGGTCCGTGTCCCCGTCGTGACCGGCCATGCCGCCTCACTCCTGGCCGAGTTCCGGCGTCCGGTCTCGGTGACGGAGGCCCGCGAGCTCCTGGCCGAGGCGCCCGGGGTTCGGCTCGTGGACGATCCGTCGGCCGGCGCCGTCCCG
>DATBJQ010000154.1:0-6128 GCA_036556385.1 Actinomycetota bacterium
GCGGTGTTCGCGTCGTGGTCGGCGAGGGCCGTTCCGCACGGAAGGGCCTCCTGCGCTTCGTCCTCGAAGGCGAGGGGTACGAGGTCGTCGGCCAGGCCACGACCTCGGCGGAGCTCGCCCGCGTCCTGACGGCCCAGACACCCGACGCGGTGGTCCTGGACGACGGGATCGGCGCCAACGCCGTGCAGCTCGCCCGCGAGGCGGCGCCGGCGGCGAAGATCCTGTTGGTCTGGCCCGGGGCCGTGGTCCCGGTCGGCGCCGACGGGCGGGTGGAACCCTCCGACGTGATGCGCCAGCTGGGTCCCACCCTCGCCGCGCTCACGGTCGGAGCCGCGGCCGCCGGCGAAGGGCTCCAGCAGCCCGAGTGGATCGCCCGCGTCCGCAAGGACCCCTCCGCGCTGCGCCGGCGGCTGGCGCAGGCCAAGGCGGACAAGGCCGCCGCCGCGGCCGCCGCCGCTGCGCCGCTGGTGATCCTGCCGGGCGCGGGCGAGGACCCCACCGTGGTCCTCCCCGGTGAGAGCGAGCCGGCGGCGAGCGGCGAAGGAACGGGTGCCGGGAGGCGAGCCGCGGAAGCCGGGGCGGTCGCGGCCGGCGCGGCGGCCCTCGTGGGATCCGGAGCGGCGGCGGCCGCCGCGGCGCCCGCGGGTGCGGGGTCCGCCGCCGGAGGAGCGATCGCCGCCGTCGGGCCCGGGCCGAACGCCGCCGCGCGCAGCCAGGCGCTCGGTGGCCTCGCCCTGGGCGGCGCGGCCGTCGCGGGAGCCCTCGCGCTCTCCCTCGCGATCGTCGGCGGGAGGATCTCGCCCGACGTCATCGTGGCAGCGCCCCCCACCGCGCCGCCCACGCCGCCCTCGAGCTCGCCCCCCACCCTGGCGCCCACGCCGTCGCCCGGCGGGAACGGGCCATCCGGACCGGGCGGCCCCACGGTCCCCGGCGGCGGGCTGGGGCCCGGATCGTTCACCGGGGGATCTCCGACGGGCGGCGGGACGACCACGACCTCGCCGCCCTCACCGCCCACGTCGCACTCCCCGACGTACCCCCCATCCCCGACGGGAGGCGGAACCGAGCCGCCGGAGCCCACGTACCCGCCCTCCCCGCCCGCGGACCCACCGGGGCTCGCGATCGCCACGCTCACCGCGGCCGGCGTTCGCCGCCGGTTCCCGGTCGTGCTGCGGCACCGGCACAAGCGCTGAGCCCGCCGGCGCAGGAGATACTTCGCGCGTGACGATCGCGAACGGCTTCGGCGCCCTGCGCCGCGTGTACGTGCGACCACCGGTGCCCGCCGACGTGGACCGCTGGGAGGCCTACGGGTGGCATGGCGCACCGGTGCCGGAAGCCGCGGACGCCGAGCACGCGGCGCTCCGCGACGTGCTCGCGACGGCAGGGGCCGAGGTCGTCGTCGGCAGCGGACCCGTCCCCGGCGACCCGGACCACATCTACGCGTACGACCCCGTCCTGGTCACCGCGGCCGGGACGGTGCTGTTGCGCCCCGGGAAGGAGGGACGCCGCGGAGAGCCCGACGTCGTCGGCGCGGACCTGATCACCGCCGGACTCTCCCCGGTCGGTCGGCTCACGCAGCCCGCGACGGCCGAGGGCGGCGACATGTTCCTGCTGGACGACCGGACGCTGGTGGTGGGGCTGGGCTATCGGACGAACGCCGAGGGGGCCGGTCAGCTCACCAGGCTCCTCGAGCCGCACGGGATCGACGTGATGACGTTCGATCTGGTCCATCACCACGGCCCCGCGGAGTGCCTCCACCTGATGTCGTTCGTCTCGCCGCTGGATGCCGACCTCGCCGTCGCCTACCTCCCCATGATGCCGGTGCGGCTGCTGGGGCTCCTGGCGGAGCGTGGCGTCTCGCTCGTGGAGGTCCCGGATGAGGAGTTCCCCACGATGGGCCCCAACGTGCTCGCGCTCGCCCCCCGGGTCGCGCTGGCGCTCGACGGCAACCCGGAGACGCGGCGCCGGCTCGAAGCCGCAGGCGTCGCGGTCACCACCTACCGAGGTGACGAGATCAGCCGGAAGGGAGACGGCGGTCCGACCTGTCTGACGCGGCCGCTGGAGCGGGGATGAGCGCCGGGTGACGGAGCGGCTCCTCAACTTCAGCCCCGGGCCCGGTGCCCTCCCCCTGCCGGTGCTGGAGCAGGCGCAACGCGACCTCGTCAGCCTGCCCGGGGTCGGTGCCTCGCCGCTGGAGGTCTCCCACCGCGGTCCGTGGTTCGGCCAGGTCCTCGACGAGGCGGAGGCCAACCTCCGGGCCCTGCTGGGCGTCCCCGATCACCATCACGTCCTGTTCTGCCAGGGCGGCGCGACGATGCAGTTCTCGATGGTACCGATGAACCTGCTCCGTGGGGCCGAGCACCCGGCCGCCTACGTGGTCACCGGCGCGTGGGGAGCGAAGGCGGCCGCCGAGGCCCGGCGGGCGGGCCCCGTGACGGTCCCGTGGTCCGGTGAAGCGGATGGATACCGCCGCGTCCCCTCGCGGGAGGACCTCCTCGCCGCGGTGGTCGACGCACACGCGTACGTCCACGTCACCACGAACGAGACGATCCAGGGGGTGCAGTACCCGGGTGAGCCCGTCGTCCCCGACGGGACGACGCTCGTCGCCGACGCGTCCTCCGACTTCCTGTCGCGGCCTACCGACGTGGCCCGGTTCGACCTGCTCTACGCGGGTGCGCAGAAGAACGCGGGGCCGGCCGGGGTGACGGTGGTCCTGATCCGCGACGAGCTGCTCGCGACGATCCCCGAGGACCTGCCGACGCTGTTGGACTACCGCACGTTCGCGGATCACCGGTCCCTGTTCAACACCCCGCCCGTCTTCGCCGTCTACGTGCTGATGCTGGTCACGCGGTGGCTGCGCGACGATGTCGGAGGGCTCATCGAGGCCGACCGCAGGAACCGGCACAAGGCCGCCCTGCTCTACACGGAGATCGACGCAGCTCCGGGGTTCTACCGGGGTCACGCGGACGCGGCGGCGAGGTCGTTGATGAACGTGACTTGGAGGCTTCCGTCGGAGGTGTTGGAGCGGAGATTCGTCGAGGAAGCCGAGGGCCACGGCATGATCGGCTTGCGGGGTCACCGCAGCGTCGGCGGCATCCGCGCGTCCCTCTACAACGCCGTGCCGACCGAGCACGTCGAGACGCTGGCGGCGTTCGTGCGGGACTTCCGCGACCGCAACGCCGGCTGAGCGTTCCCCAGGCTTTCATCCGATCGGACCTTTCCTCCGATCGGACCTTTCCTCCGATCGGGGCCCTTCATCCCATCGCGATGTCGAACTCCGTCCCTTCCGGATCGGCCACGCTGCGCCACCGGAAGTTCTCGAGCGTTCGTTCCACGCCGTCCCACGACCCGCCGAGCTCCTGGATCCGCGTCGTCGCGACCTCGAGGTCGTCCACGCCGAGATCGAGGTGGATCCGCGTCTTCCCGCTCTTGGGTTCCGGGACGCGCTGGATGCACACGACGGGGAGGTCGTCCCTGCCGGCGAGGAACAGGAACCGGCCGTCGTCCATCGTGGCGTCACGTTCCGTCCCCAGCACCGCGGCCCAGAAGTCGGCCACCCGCTCTGCGTCGTTCGCGTCGATCGTGATGAACAGGACCCTCCCGAGGGGTCCTGGCCCGATCGTCACGGCGTCCCCGATCCGGACGCGATGAGCTCGTCGGCCATCTGCGCGAAGAGCTCCGTGTGACGGTCCACGTCGTCGGCGGTGGTCGCCGGCGACATCAGGGCCATGTTGTGGAAGGGCGTCATCAGGATCCCCCGGTTGAGCAGGTAGAGATGGATGAAGGGATCGAGGTCCTCGTCCTGCCCGGCCGCTGCCTCGCTCCCTGTGCGAGCACGGTCCGGCCGGAACAGGTACTCCACCCGGCAGCCGAGCCGCACGACGTGCCAGGGCAGCTCCTTCTCGGCGATCACGCCGGCGACGCCCTCCTCGAACCGCTCCCCCAGCTGGATCATGCGCGCGAAGGCGTCGTCGGTCATCACCTCGCCGAGCGTGGCGCGCATCGCGGACAGGGACAGCGCGTTGCCGGCCAGCGTCCCGCCGACACCGCCGACGTCGGCGTGCTTCCAGTCGGTCTCGGCGTACACGCGGTCGGCGAGCTCCTGGGTGAATCCGTAGGCGCCCGTGGCGATCCCGGCGCCCAGCGTCTTGCCGATCGTGACGATGTCGGGCTGAAGGCCCCACGCCGCCGTGCAGCCGCCGGGGCCCGCACAGAACGTGTGGGTCTCGTCGATCAGGAGCAGCGTCCCGGTCCGCGTGCACAGCTCGCGAACAGCTTCGTGGTACCCGGGCTCGGGCAGCACGATCCCGATGTTCGTCAGGGCCGGCTCGAACAGGCAGACCGCCACGTCTCCATCGCCGAGCTCGCGCTCCAGGCCATCCACGTCGTTGATCTCCACCACCCGCGTGGTCTCCTCGAGCGGCACCGGGAGTCCCACGTTCCCTTCGCGCGCCACGACCCGGCCCGCGTCGTCGAGCGTCGCGAACGACTCGTCCACCGACCCGTGGTAGCACCAGTTGTGGACGACGATCTTGGAACGGTCCGTCACCTGCCGCGCCCACCTGATCGCGAACCGGTTCGCGTCGGTCGCCGTCAGCGTGAAGTTCCAGTAGGGGACGCCGAACCGGCGGGACATCTCGCGCCCGACCCAGGCGGCATCCTCGGTCGGGAGCATCAGCGTGATGCCGCGGGCCGCCTGCTCCGCGATCGCCTCCACGGCAACCTTCGGAGCGTGCCCGGCCATGCCGCCCGTGTCGCCGAGGCAGAGGTCGATGAACCCGTTGCCGTCCACATCCCAGAACCGGGCTCCCTCGGCACGGTCGACGAAGACCGGGTGGTCGCCCGGCCACCGGGTCATCCAGTTCATCGGAACCCCGAACAGCAGCGAGGACTTCGCCTGCTCGGCAAGCTCCCCCGACCGAGCGTGGCGGTCGCGGAACAGCTGACGCTCGCGTTCCATCAGCGTCTGGAGCCTGGCACGGTCGATCGAGCGCACGGGACCTCCTGCCGGTGGGTGGTCGGTGAGATGGGCGGGTCGGGACGCCGAGTGTAGTCCGCTACCATCGGGCGGTGACACGCGCCCGCCGTGCATCCCGCGTGCTCGCGGCCGCCCTGCTGACGATCGTGATCGTGCAGGTGCCGGCTCGATCGCCCGCCTCCCCCGTCGGCGTCGCCGGCCGGCGCGCCGTCGCCACCGCGCGAGCCGCCGCCGTCGCCCCCCGCTGGATACGGATGATCGACACCGCGATCGGCAACCTCCCCCTCTCGGTCGCGATCGGCAACGACGGCGATCTCTGGTACCGCCACCTGCAGGGACAGCGGCACGCGCCCGCCTCGAACGAGAAGCTGCTGCTCTCGATGGCGCTGTTCGACCGTTTCGGGATCGACCGCACGATCAGGACGCGGGCGATGCGGGCCGGCCCCGTCCGCGACGGCGTCCTGCACGGCGACCTCTGGATCGTCGGGCGGGGCGACCCCGAGGTCGCCGACCGCGACCTGAACCTCCTGGCGCGGTCGGTCGCCGAGACCGGCATCCGCCGGATCACCGGATCCGTCCTCGCGTCGACGGGGCCGTTCACGCGCGACTGGTGGGCGCCGGGGTGGCGCGACTACTTCCCGGCGATCTACATCCCGATCCCCACCGCGCTCACCTTCCGGGGCAACGAAGACTCGGCAGGGCGGAACATCGGCGACCCGGAACGCCGCGCGGCGCGACACCTCACGAAACGCCTCGAGGCCAACGGCGTCCACGTTCGGCGACGACCCGACATGGGTGCTCCCCCGGGCGCCCTGCGGGCCGTCACCGAGATCCGATCCGCTCCCCTGGCGCAGATCGTGCGGCACATGAACCTGCGATCGCGCAACCTGTGGGCCGAGGTCCTCGGCAAGCACCTGGCGGCGGATATGTACGGCTCGGGCTCGATCGCGAACGCGGGCCGGGCGATCTGCGCGTACGCGACCGGGGCCGCGGACCTCCGCGCGACCTGCCACGACGCCTCCGGGCTGTCGTACCGCAACCGGATCTCGCCGATGGGCATCCTCCGGCTCCTGTGGGTGGCGCAGGACGAGCCGTGGGGGACGACCCTGCGGTGGACGCTTCCGAGCGGGGGTCAGGGGACGCTGCGTGACCG
>DATBJQ010000155.1:0-10937 GCA_036556385.1 Actinomycetota bacterium
CGGACGTCGGGACGCCGGATCGCGTTCGGGAGACCGAAGCCTCCTAGCGCTCCCCCTCGTCGGGCAGGGCGCCGGCAGGCTGTGCGTCCCGGATCGCGCGGAGGCTCTGCGTGATCATGCGCGACACGTGCATCTGCGAGATCCCGACCTCGTCGGCGATCTCGGATTGTGTCATGCCCTCGAAGAACCGGAGGTAGAGGATGCGCCGCTCGCGCTCGGGGAGCTCCCGGAGCGCGGGCTCGATCGACGCCCATCCCTCGGCCACTTCGAACGCCTCATCCCGATCGCCGA
This sequence comes from Actinomycetota bacterium, assembly GCA_036556385.1. Taxonomy (GTDB): domain Bacteria; phylum Actinomycetota; class UBA4738; order UBA4738; family HRBIN12; genus AC-51. The sequence goes on from DATBJQ010000155.1 coordinate 292, forward strand.
TCGTCGCGCCGACCGTGCCGCCGTCCTCGCCGACGGGAGCATCGAGGGAGGCGGTCGAGTAGGCCTGGAGGGCCTCGAGGGCGTCGATCACCTCGTCTTCGGAGAGGTCGGCGCGGGCCGAGAGCTCCGCGATCGTCGGCGAGCGCCCAAGCTCCTGCCAGGCGGCCGCGACCGTTCGGTTGAGGAGGAGCGCGGACTCCTGAAGGCTCCGCGGCACACGCACGGACCAGCCGCGATCTCGGAAGTGCCGCTTGAGCTCGCCCACGATCGTGGCCGCGGCGAACGTGGAGAACCGAGCACCGTGGTCGGGATCGAAGCGATCGATCGCGTGGACGAGACCGAGGCTGGCGACCTGGGTGAGGTCCTCCAGGCTTTCGCCACGGCCCGAGAACTTCCTGGCGAGGTTCTCCGCCAGCGGGAGGAACCGCTCGGCCAGCGCCGCTCTCGCCGTGGGATCCGGGAGCTGCGCGAACAGCTCCTCGACGTCGTCGGGCCCCTCGCTCACCGCGCGTCCCGGTGGTCGACGGGCTGCGTCGGCGTATGGAACCGGACCGTCGGGACGCCCGGGTTCGCCAGCTCGGGTTGGTCCATCAGGCCGGCGATCACGATCCAGGCCCAACCCTTGGTCAGATCGTCCGGAGGCCACGAGGGAGCGGCGTGTGCCAAGCTGACGTCGATCCGCAGGACGGCGCCGTCGGGCTCCAGCCGGAGATGGAGATCCCCCGGCCCCGGCGCCGAGCGCAGCAGGATCGTCGCCGCCTCGTCGACGGCGATCCGCAACTCCTCGATCGCATCCAGGCGGAGGTCGAGGCGCGCCGCGACGCTCGACGCGACGGCCCGCAGGATGCGGAGACTCTCAGGATGCGCGGGGACACGGACGTCGATCGGGCCGGAAAGGTGCCTCATGGTCGCCACCTATACTAGGGAGGCAGTTCCACCCAGCCGCTCACGGAGGGATCCCTATCAACCTCTCGATCGAGACGCAGCAGCACGCCGCTTGGCGCGTCGTGGTGGTCGCCGGTGAGCTCGACCTCGCCACCGCCGCCGAGCTCCGAGCGGCGGTGCTGCGGGAGTCCGACGGGGGCGCCCGGTCGATCGCGATCGATCTGAACGCCGTGCCGTTCGTGGACTCCAGCGGCCTGGGGACGATCGTGGCGTGCCTGAAGCATCTGCGGGAGCTCGGGGGAGAGTTGGTGCTGGTGTCCCTTGAGGGTTCCGCCATCCGGAAGCTGCTGGGCCTGACGGGTCTCGACGGGGCCGTCCGGCAGGTCGCCACGGCGGCGGAGCTCCCCGCCTCGGCATGACGCAGCTCGAGCTCGAGGTCCCCGCCGCCGAGGCGCAGGGCCTCGTGGTGCGAGCGTTCGCGGGCGAGGTGGGCGCGGGGATCGGCCTCGACGAGGAGCGGATCGCCGATCTCCGGCTCGCCGTGACCGAGCTCCTCGCCAGCGCAGTGGATGCCGGTTCCGACCGGCTGCGGCTCACGTTCGCGACCGACGAGCAGCGGTGGGTCCTCGTGGCCTCGGGGGTAGGCGATCTCGACGTCCCTCCGCCCGAGCTGGAGCTTTCGCGTCGTGACCTCCTGTCGGGGCTGTTCGACGACATCGTGCAGGAGGGGTCGAGCGCGAGGCTCGGCGCGGCGCTCGGGTCCTGACGGGCTCGTTTCGGCGGGCCATGACACGGGTAGGGGCTACCCATGTCGGCACCGATCACCATGCACGTCGAAGCGTCGGGCCAGGTTCCCCCGCCGGGAGAGCCGCTCCCCGTCCCGCCACCCCCGCCACCTGAGCCGCAGCCCGAGCCGGGCTGGGGGGGCGCGTCTCAGCCGCTGCGCTGAGGCGTGACGGTGCGCGGTACCCGTCGCACGGAGCGGCGGAGGATCACGGTGGTGCCATCGCTCCGCGGCGTGACCTCGACGGCGTCCATCAGCGCCTCCATCAGCAGGAGCCCTCGCCCGCGGATGTCCGACGCAGTACCGGACCGCCAGCGGCCGCGGTCCGAGATCGTGGCGACCACCGTTCCGTCGTCGAGCGCGAGCGAGACGGTGATGCGGTCGGATCCCGTGTCCCCGGCGTGCTCGATCGCGTTCGCGCACGCCTCTCCGATCGCCAGCACGATCTCGTCGCGAGCCTCGGACCCGATCCCCGCGGCCTCCAGCCATCCTCGGATCGAGGTGCGGAGCCTGCTGAGCTCACGCGCATCCGCCCGGAGCCCGTAGTCGAACGGCGAAGCCCCTTCATCGACCGGCGGGACCACGTCCGCCGGCTCGAACCGGAGACAGAGCACCGCGACGTCATCCTGCGTCGACCCCTCCGGCAGGAGGGCCTGGACGAGGTGCTCCGCCATCATGTCTGGTCCGCGGTTCGAGAAGCGACCCGCCACCTCCGCCAGGCGAGCCAGCCCGGCGTCCAAGGACTCGCCGCGCCGCTCGATCAACCCGTCGGTGTAGAGGATCACCGTCTCGCCCGGTTGCAGCAGGTCCGAGGCTTCGATGGCGTGATCGCTCGCCGGAGGAGGGACCGCGAGCGGTGTCCGTCGCCCGCCTTCCAGGAACCGCGGGGGTTGCGAGCCGACCACCAGCGGCGGCGGGTGTCCCGCACATGCGTAGACCACCGCCCCGGAACGCGTGTCGACCTCCGCGTAGGCGGCGGTCGACATCACGGCCCCCTCCGTGGCCTCGGCGAAATCGTCGAGCGCGGCCAGGACCTCTCCCGGCCGTTTCCCCGCCAGGGCCAGCGCCCGGACGCCGCTCCGTAGCTGCCCCATCGCGGTGGCTGCCACGATGCCGTTCCCGACCACGTCGCCAACGGCGATCCCGATGCGGTCGTCGGGGAGGTCGACGATCTCGAACCAGTCGCCGCCGACGGACGCGTACTCCTCCGCCGCCAGGTAGCGGGCTGCCACCCGCGCGGGGCCGACGCTCCGCAACGCCTGGGGGAGGAGGCTCTCCTGCAACACCTGCGCGACCCGGTGCTCGGCGGCGTACAGGCGGGCTCGTTCGAGTGCCTGCGAGACCAGGTTCGCGATCGTGAGCAGCGCCTGCCGGTCCTGATCGCCGAGCTGCCGCACCCCCGGGAAGCTGATCACCAGCGCGCCGGTCGTGGTCCCACCCGCCAGGAGCGGCATCGCCACGCGGGCTCCGGGGTTCGTGGTGACCCCGGTCCGTCGCCGTCGCTCCGGGAGCCCCGGGTACCGGAGATCCGCCTCCGCCTGCGAAGCAAGGAAGACCATCTCGCCCGAGCGGACCGCCTCGGCGATCGGCAGGTCGGCATCCAGAGGGATCTCGGGGAGCTCTCGCATCACGGCTTCGGGGTAGCCACGTTGGGTCACGAGATGGAGCGCGGACCCGTCGGCGGTCACCGTGTAGAGCGCCCCCGCGACGCCGTCGAGGGCGGGGAGACCCACGTGGAGCACGGCGTCGGCTACCTCCGACGGGTTCTTCGCGGCCGAGACCGCCGCCGTGACCTTCTGGATCCGCGCGAGTCGCTCGGCGGACGCCCGTTCCCGGTCGGTGGCGAGAGCGCGCTCCAGGGCGACGGACGCCTGACCGGCGAGCGCCGCCAGCATCCTCAGGTCCTCGTCGCTCGGGGTCACCTCCTCGCGGAACAGCAGCGCGATCACGCCGAGCGGTCGGTCCTCACCGAGGATCGGCACGGCGACCTGGGACCGGGCGGTGGTGCGGAACATGGCGGCGCCCTCCGGATACCGCTCCTCCCATCCCGCCCACGTCGGGACGACGATCGTTGCGGCGGTCCGGAAGGCATCGCAGAACGCGAACGCGGCGTCGACCGGAACGGTGAACCGACCCACGTTCCAGGTCGCTCCCTCGTGGGCGACCATCTCGAGCGCGGTCGCGTCCTGATCGGACAGCGCCAACCCACCGGTCTGGGCTCGGACGACGCCGATCGCCTCGTGGAGGACGATGCGGATCACCTCATCGCTATCGGTTGCCCGGGACAGCTCCGACGTCGCCGCCTGGAGGCGCTCGACGCGCGACCGGGCACGGTCGGCGGCGGAACGAGCGACGCTCTCCGCTTCGAAGAGCCGCGCGCGCTCGAGGTTGGTCGCGACCCGCGTCGCCACCTGGTCCATCAGTTCCAGGTCGTCATCCTCGATCGGGCGATGGCTGACGGCGACGCCCAGGAGCCCCACCACTCGCTGATGGGCACGGAGCGGGATCAAGATGTGGTCGCCAACCCGATCGACCGACCCACCCGGCGCCTCCTCCGCGTGCAGGACGAGTGCCTCCCCGGATGCAGCGGCCCGCGCGAGGGGATCGTCCGCGTTCAGCTTCGCCGTCGTCCCGGGCGTGAACATCGGATCGTCGCCGTAGGAGCCGATCACGCGGATCCGACGGCCCTCGACGAGCGCCACTCCGATCGCGTCGATGTCCGTCGAAGCGCGCAGGGATGCGATCGTCGCGTCGACGACGTCTTCCATCGTCACACCCGTCGCCAATGCGCGGCTGACCGTGACGAGCGCCTGCAGCCTCCGGGTCAGCGCCTCCGTCTGGAGCTGCGCCCGCAGGCTCTCACCGACCTCTTTGATCGTGCTCACGGCGCCGGTCAGCGCGCCGCCCTCGTCGAAGACCGGGGCGAGCGTGACGTTCACGGGGACGGACGAGCCATCGGGCCTCGTGAGCTCCACGGTGACCTCGAGCGCCTGGCTGCGCTCGAGATCGAAGAAGGCCCGGCGGAGCCGGTCACGCTCGACCTCGTCCTTCGGGACCGCCCACGGGAACGGTGGCGTCGTGCCGATCAGTTCATCGCGACGGAGTCCGACGATCTCGCAGAAGCGTTGGTTCACGTCCTCGACGGTGCCGTCGAGGCTCAGCGCGAGGAACCCGTCCTGCAGGGCGGCGAGGAACGCCGAACGTCGATCGGTCTCGGCGGACAGCTGTCCGAGGAGACGCTCCCGCTCCGCATCGGCGCGAGAGCGGTCGGTGACGTCCTTGATCGTCGCGACGGAGCCCAGGCGGGCCCCCGTGGCCGGATGGAGCAACGGCGTCGCGGACAAGATCACCTGCACGCGCGAGCCGTCCCGCCGCCGGTACGACACGTCCCACTCTCCGGTCTTCCCCTCGTGGACCACGGTGGCGACCGCCTCCTCGAGCTTGGCTCGCTCGGCCGGCTCGTCCGGCCACCACGGGAAGGGAGGACGCCGGCCGAGGGCTTCCTCGGGCGGGAACCCGAGCATCGCCGACCAACGCGCGTTCACCTCGACGACGGTGCCCTCGTCGTCCAGGACGATCAGACCGTCCTGGATCGAGCGCACGATCGCCTCGCGGCGATCGCGTTCGAGGCGCGCCGCGAGCTCGGGGTCCGGTTCCTGGTGCGTCATCGATCGAGGCTCCTGCCCCATCTTCGCTCGAAGGCCGGTCCTCGTGCCAGGCCCCGGGCGTTTCACCGGCGTGGTTGGCGGGAATCGTTCCAGCGTCCCGATCCTGGGACCGCGTTCGAGGAGGTGAGGTGCATGTCGTCCCCCGAGCGGAGCGATCGCTTCGACCGGTTTGCAAGCACGGCCGCACGGACGGCCGGGCACGCCGGCGCGTTCGTGGCGGCCGTCACGGTGACGCTGGCCTGGGCAGTGTCCGGCCCGCTCTTCGGGTTCTCCGACACCTGGCAGCTGGTGATCAACACGGGGACGACCGTGCTGACCTTCCTGACGGTGTTCCTGATCCAGAACTCGCTCAACCGGGACTCGCTGGCGCTCCACGTGAAGCTGGACGAGCTGATCAGGGTGACGAAGGAGGCGCACCAGGCGCTGATCGGCGCCGAGAAGCTCTCGGAGCGCCGCCTCCAGGCGCTCGAGGACGAGGAGGAGCATGGCGCTCGCGGAGCGGACGCCGGGCGCTGATCGACCGTTGGCGGGCAGGAGCCCGTCGGGAGGGGGAGAGATGAAGAAGCTGTGGCTGGCCCCGCTGGCGACGTTCGCGTTCCTGCTGGCCTCGTGTGAGGACGAGGGGAACCCGGGCGACGACAACCTCCTGACCGGAGGGTCGCTGATCCTCGTGGTCCTGGTCGTCGTGATCGTGGTGCTCCTGGTCCGTCGGAGGCGGTGACATGCCCGGAGGCCGTGACGTTCCGACTCGTTGCCCGATCTGCGGAGCTCCGCTGGCGGATCTGGCGTTCGACGCCGCCCCCGGAGAGGGCCCGCCCCAGCAGACGGCCGAGAGCCACGAGATCGTGACCTACACGTGCGGTCACGAGGTGATCGGTGGCAGCCTGACCACCGCCGATCAGGAACGGCTCGACGTCGAGCGTCGTACCTCGGAGGAAACGGTCGAGGGCTGATCCGAACCGGGTCAGCTCGCGCGGCGCTCGGTCCGACGTGCGATCGCCGCCCGCAGTTCCCGCTTATCCATCCTCGAGCGGCCGGTGATCTTCAGGTCACGGGCTTCCTCGTAGAGCTGGTCTCGCGTGCGACCACCCGGGCCGCGGTGCGACCGGAGGCCTCCACGACGTGAGCTCGAGATGTCCGTCCTCGAGAGCCGGGAGCTCTCCCGCGCCTCACCCGCCCGGGCCCGCTCCTTGTTGACGGTCCTCGCAGCGATCTCCTCGGCCACGTCCTGGGAGCGGCCCTGCTCGAGGAGTCCCCGCTTGATGTGCTCGTACTGTCGCTCGCGCTTCTCGCTCCATGCACGCTGCGGCATCGAACCTCCTCCTCCCGTGCCTCGTGCGCTCCTACCCCCGGACGACGACCCGGAAACGACCGGCGACCTGGGTCACCGGCGATCGTGCCGCTGCTCGTCGTCCTCGAGATGAGCTGAGATCAGGTGGAGGACGAGCTCGTCGCGGGACCCCAGCGTCACGCCGCAGATCCGACAGGTCGCCATCTGCCCGTCCGTCCTCAACGGTCGACCTCTGGAGGACGCAACGACGGATCGTCGGCCGATGTGTGGCTGTCCAGCTGATGTTGGTGCAGCGCATGCGGCGAGGCGAAGACGGCGCCGCAGATCTCACACGACATGGTGGTGGTCTCGGCTCCCTCGTCCATGGGAGGTGGCCTCCCTCCAAGCTTCCGGAACCTTGAGATACCCGACGCCGACGGTCCGCGAACATCGCAGTCCGAACGCCCGACTGTTTCTACGACCCGGCTCGGGGGTAGCATGGAACCTCGGAGCGCGAGGACCCCCCGACCCCCACCTCGCTCGCGATCATGGCCACCTTCCCCACAACGTCCCTCGGACCGGACCGATGAAGGACGCCGACGACGACGTCGTGCGGGTCGAGGGGCCCGATCAACGACACGTGCGCCGGATCACCCGCCGGGGGTTCCTCGGCGCCGTGCTCGGCGCGATGGTCGGTGCGGGGATCGGGCTGATCGCGGGGATCGCGAACTTCGGAGCCATGGTCCCGGTCGTCGCCTGCGGCCTCGCGGGAGCCGTCGCTGGAGGTGGGCTCGGCATGTTCGTCGGAGGGATGACCGGGCTCGAGTCTCCCGAACCTGGGCGCGAGCCGTCCCGGACCAACCGGCCGGTGATCGACATCCCGGAGCTGACGGAGGTCGAGCCCACACGCAGGGCGGCTCCGCGTCCCCGCGTCCGCCGCGTCTCGTCCGAGGACGAACGCAACGCCTCCTGAGGCGACGAGGCAGCGGTCAGCCTGGTTTCCCGAGCCCGGTTCCCGGGTAGCCCATCTCCCTCACCGGAGGTGAACCGGTGCGGCGGAGGAGGCCCCCATGACGCGGTACCTGTGCACCGATCCCAGCCACGGGCGCGGCGACGAGATCACGCCGGTCGATCTCACGGCGCGCGTTCGGACCGAGCTCGGCTATCTGTCTCGAGGCGCGGGCGCCGTCCGCTCCACGACCGGGGTCATCGACCGCGTGGCGGCGGTGTCCTCGCTCGACCGACAGGAGCGCGCACGGGCGATCCGCGAGATCCTGACCGGCTCGGCCGACCCCTCCGACACGGTGGTGACGCTGATCGCCGAGCCACGGCCCGAAGCGCCACCGCGCCCTGAGGTCGATCTGCCGAGCGAGCGTGCGACGCAGCGCGTGGCTGCCGGTGGAACCTCCCGGTCCGAGGGTCAAGAGGTGATCCGCCTCCCGGAGGCCGATCCCCGGTCGGGCGCCCAGGCCGAGCCGGACGCAGAGGGACGGTTCATCCCGTCGGGCACGTACCTCGCCACCGAGCTCGCGGCGCGGGTCGCGGCCGCGGCTCCGGAGCGCGAGGCGATCATCGACGCGATCGAGCGCACGCCGTCGTACGAGGAGCAGGAGGTCGATACCCTCGACCATCCATGGCGGGTGGTCGTGGGATGCCCCCGGGCGGAGGGCGATCCCCCGACCCGGCACAAGGTCGTCTTCGCCGGCACCGGCGAGCCAACCGCCGACGTGGTGTTCGGAACGCCGGCCGCCGGCTGGGACCTGGTGCTCGAGGACGCCGTCGGTGGCGACCTCGCGCCCCCGCTGGCTCGGCGTCGAGCCGAACGGCTGCTCGTCTCGGTGGTCCTCGTGGAGGTCGTGGTCGGCCTCGCCTTGCTCGCGATCGGCTGGGCCTCCGGCGGTCTCGGGCTCGCCGCACGCGAGGCCCCGGGATGGCTGGGTGTCTCCGTCGCGTTGGCGCTCGGTGCGCTGGCGGTCGGCCTGGTCGCGATCGTCGCCCCTCGCGAGGCGGACGGGAACTCGAACGACATGCTGGTGGTCGATGCGTTCTATCGGAGCAGGTCCACGATGCTCTGGACCGCGACGATCTTGTCGGCCTCCGCCTTCCTGCTGGCCGTCCTGCTCGCAGTGGTGCCGGCGATGACGGCGCGCGAGACCGCCCTGCCGGCCCCGTCGGTCACGTTCGACACCGTCGACGGTGTGGATGCCACGGTCACGCTGACCGTCGCCGACATCGGGACGGACGACCTGGTACGGATCGACGTGCTGGGCTTCACCGATCCGGCGGCGGCCCCGACGTCCGTGGGGCTCGTCACCACCTCGGGCGGCGCCGACGGGACCGCGGAGATCGAGGAGACGTTCGCGCTCGACCCGGGTCTGCAGACGCTCGCCGTCGCCGTCTCGATCGATGCTCCGACGCCGACGTGTGGGCCGAGCGGGGCCTCGGGCGCAGGCTGCACCGTGGTTCCGGTGCCGCCGGCATCGACCTCGACGGGCTGAGGCGGCGGCCCGCGACGGGGCGTCAGTCGCGGCGTCGGACGACGACCCCGCGGGCCGACGACAGCTCGGCGTCACGCCGATCCCAGGCGACCCGCGCGACGGCGTACGTCGTGGCCTCCCGGCGGACGGCGCTCGTGACCTCCCCTGCCGCTTCGCCCTCCGCGAGCAGCGGCTCACCGGCCATGAGCGCGTCGTCGCTCTCCAAGGTGACCACGAGATGGCGAGGATGGCCCGTGTTCCGGACCCGCGCCACGGACTCCTGGCCCAGGAAGCAGCCCTTGTCGAACGCGACGGCGTCCAGCAGACCCGCCTCCTCGGGAAGGGACGTCTCGGCGGTGTCGACACCGACGCGGACCACGCCGGCTTCGATCCGCCAGGCCTCGAGTTCGTCGCCCTCGATCGGTCGGGCGGAGCCGCCGTCGATCGAGGCCAGGCGCTCCCGCTCCGCGATCGGACCGAGGACCATCCACCCGGTGCCGAAGGGCGAGGGGGCGATGCCCTCCGCCGTCGTTCGTGGTGCGGTCTCCGAAGGGAACGCGAGCACGGCGTAGCGACCCGTGACGTCCTCGAGCCGGACGTCCGAGCTCAGCACGAACCGCGCGAGCAGCCCGTCGATCGCCCGCGGCTCGGCCCCATCCTGGAGCAGGAGCAGGCCGTCCTCCCAAGGGGTCACGGTGAACGACGCGAGCACGGCGCCGGTGGGCGTCAGCAGCAGGGAGCGGCGGGCCTGCCCGCGCTCCAGTCCCCGCAGGTCGGCGGTGACGAGATCGTCGAGCCACCCGTGGCCTTCCGAACCCGACACGGCGATCACACGCCAGTCGGAGAGGTCGGCGACCGTCCGCTCCCGCGCCGAGGTCTCCCCCCGTGTCCGTGTGTCTCGCTCCATCCCACCAGCAAGGATAGGTAAGGTCGGCCGAAGGGACGGCTCGTCCCGGCGGCGTTCGGGGAGGCGGTCCGTGACGAAGGACGACGAGGTGCACGACAGTCCCACGGGCTGGGTGCGCAAGCACGTCCGTCGGTACGTGGAGACGGACGGGCGCAGCGGTCATCGCTGGAGCGGGGTGGACACCCTGCTGCTGACCACCCGGGGTCGCCGCACGGGCACGCTCCATCGGACCGCGTTGATCTACGGGCGCGACGGGGCGCGATACGTCGTGGTCGCCTCGAACGGAGGTGCGAAGCAGCACCCCAACTGGTACCGGAACCTCACGGAGGACCCGGACGTGCGGGTGCAGGTCGGTCCGGATACGTTCCCGGCGCTCGCACGCACGGCGACGCCGAAGGAGCGCGCCGAGCTCTGGCCGGTGATGGCGGCGATCTGGCCGGAGTACGACCGCTACCAGACGAGGACCGAGCGGGAGATCCCGGTCGTCCTCCTCGAGCCGTCGCGATAGCAGCGAACCGGTCCCGTCGGGACCGGCTCGCGTGGACCTGGGTCGGTGGAACGGGTCGCTCACCGGTCGCCGTGACCCTGGTCGACGGTGCCGTCGTCCTCTCCGTCGTTCCCGTGGTCGTCTCCGCGACCACCGTGGTCGTCGTCC
>DATBJQ010000156.1:0-6127 GCA_036556385.1 Actinomycetota bacterium
TCGTCCGGCCCGCCACCCGTGGCGCCGGGCGAGTGGCCAGCCGGGGCTGACAACCGAAGCCCATCCCCCGAGAGCGATCGGCCCGTCGCCACGCGGCGGGCCGATCGCCGTTCCGGCCGAGGTGTGCCTCCACCACTCCGGAGCGAGGTGCCCGCTCACTCCCGCTCCCACCGGCAAGGGTGCAGGCTGGTCCCACCCGGACGAGAGGCACGCACCGATGTCCACCACGATCGTCGCCACCACCTGGCAGGAGGATCTGACGGCCTCGTGCCGGCGGATCGCTGCGGGCGTGCTCGGCGGCTTCGTCGCGGGCGCCGTCGTCGGTGGGATCGGCGGCCGGATCGCGATGTTCGTGCTGCGGCTCACCTCGGACCCGGCGCTGCACGGGCGGCAGACCGACGACGGGTTCGTGATCGGCGAACTGAGCTCGGCGACCCTGTTCCTCGTGGGCTTCACCGCGGCGCTCGGCGTGCTCGGCGCGCTGTTCTACCTGGTGGTGCGCGGCTGGCTCCCGGCGACGTGGCGCGCGCCGCTCGCCGGGGTGTTCGGGGGCATCGTCGGCGGCGCGCTGGTGATCCAGCCCGGCGGGATCGACTTCACGCTGCTCGAGCCCCTCTGGCTGGCGATCGCGATGTTCATCGCCCTGCCGGCGCTCTTCGGCGTGGTGATGAGCCTGCTGGTCGAGCGGTTCCGGGCACCGGATTCGGGGTTCGCCCGCTCCCGCGTCTGGTTCCTGGGGCTGGTCCCCCTGATCGCGATCGTGTTCTCGGGGGTGAGGGTCCTGGCGGTCGCGGCGGTGGTGCTCGCCGCGTGGCTGCTCCGGCGGGCGGTCCCCGATGTGGCGGCCTGGTGGCGTTCCGCCCCCGTCGTGTGGACGGGCCGGGTCGCCCTGGTCGCGTTCACGGGGTGGGCGCTGACGATCCTCGTCAGCGACGTGATCGAGATCCTCTAGCACCTCCCGTCCGCCGGCGTTACGCAGAGTTAACCGCCGGGAAACCGAGCCGCCCGGGCCGCCCCCTACCCTTGGTGGGTCCGTCGCACGAAGGAGCTGAGTGGTGGCAACAGCCAAGGACGTCCTCGCCATGGCGAAGGAGACCGGCGTCGAGATCGTGGACCTCCGGTTCTGTGACCTGCCGGGCCTGATGCAGCACTTCTCGATCCCCGCCTCCGAGCTCTCCGAGTCGCTGTTCGACGAGGGGATCGGCTTCGACGGGAGCTCGATCCGCGGCTTCCAGGAGATCCAGGAGTCCGACATGCTCCTGGTGGCCGACCCCGACACGGCCTACCTCGACCCGTTCACGAGGCACACCACGCTGAACATCAACTGCTTCGTGAAGGACCCGGTCACCGGCGAGTGGTACAGCCGCGACCCGCGCTACATCGCGAAGAAGGCCGAGCTGTACCTGAAGCAGACGGGGATCGCGGACATCAGCTACTGGGGACCGGAGGCCGAGTTCTACATCTTCGACTCGATCCGGTTCGACCAGAACCAGCACGAGGGCTACTACCACATCGACGCGATCGAGGGCGTGTGGAACTCGGGGCGGGAGCGCGACGGCGACGGCGCGAACCTCGGCTACAAGCCGAGGTACAAGGAGGGCTACTTCCCCGTCCCGCCGATGGACAAGTACCAGGACCTGCGCTCGGAGATGGTCCTGAACCTCGAGAAGGCCGGGATCCCGATCGAGGTCCACCACCACGAGGTCGGCACGGCGGGGCAGGCCGAGATCGACATGCGCTACGACACGTTGCTGCGCACCGCCGACAACGTGCTGAAGTACAAGTACATCGTCAAGAACACGGCCTACGCGGCGGGCAAGACCGTCACGTTCATGCCCAAGCCGATCTTCATGGACAACGGCTCGGGGATGCACACCCACCAGTCCCTGTGGAAGGACGACGAGAACCTGTTCTGGGACGAGGTGGGCTACGCGGGCATCAGCGACGCGGCCCGCTTCTACATCGGCGGGCTGCTGGCGCACGCGCCGTCGCTGCTCGCGTTCACGAACCCGACGACGAACTCCTACCGGCGGCTGGTGCCGGGTTACGAGGCGCCGATCAACCTGGTGTACAGCCAGCGGAACCGCTCGGCCTGCATCCGGATCCCGGTGTTCTCGCGGCAGCCGGCCACGAAGCGCCTGGAGTTCCGCACACCGGACCCTACGTGCAACCCGTACCTGGCGTTCAGCGCGATGCTGATGGCGGGGCTCGACGGGATCAAGAACAAGATCGAGCCGCCGGACCCCATGGACAAGGACCTGTACGACCTGCCGCCCGAGGAGAAGGCGAACGTCAAGCAGGTGCCCGGGTCGCTCGAGGAGGTCCTGGACAACCTCGAGTCCGACCACCAGTGGCTGCTGGACGGCGGGGTCTTCACGCAGGACGTGATCGACACCTGGATCGAGTACAAGCGGGAGCACGAGCTCGACGCCGTGCGGCTGCGACCCCACCCGCACGAGTTCGCCCTGTACTTCGACATCTAGGGCCCCCGCGCCAAGGGCAAGGACCTCCGATCGAGGCGGACCGGGATCAGCCTCCATCCGGCCTGCGCGAGGCGGGCCCAACGGCAGGTCCGACCACCTGCCGGCCGGCCCTACGGTGACCTCGGAAGGAAGGTGGTCGCCATGCGAGCCCGCCGACGCGTCGCCGTGGTCCTGTCCGCCGCCCTCGTCCTGATCCTGGCACCGTCGGGCCGGTCGTTCGGATCGCCGCAGGTCGCGTGGCACGCGACGCTCGGCGGGAGCCTCGACGCATCGGCCTTCGGGCCGCACGGCGAGATCTACGTGACGGGAGCTCGGGGCGAGGGCAGCACCCTCGAGGGACCGATGCTGCTCGCGCGGCTGACCCCGGCCGGCGAGGTGCTGTGGACACGATCCTGGCGGCCCGACCCCTCCCGCCCGGATCGGTTCTCGACCGCGGGCACGGCCGTCGATGTCGGCGCCGACGGTGTCGTCTACGTCGGGGGATACGTCCAGCGGTACAACTGCGAGGGTGGCGGGTGGTTCGTTCGGGCGTACTCGCCGGGCGGCCGGCTGCGCGGATGGTTCACGACGAAGCGGGCGTGGAACTGCAAGACGCGGCCCGAGTCCTTCTCCGACCTCATCGTTCAGGACGACCAGGTGATCGTCGCGGGCAGCGATTACATGTGCTGCGGAGGGTCGGGCTGGTTCAAGGGGTGGGTGCGCGCCTTCGATCGGCGGTTGCGCGGCACCTGGAAGACGGCCTTCGAGCCCGGCCCGCCGATCCCTCGCGGCTACATCGACCGCGCGGAGAGCCTCGGGGCGGCGTCCAGCGGAGCGATCTTCGTGGGCGGCTGGGCGGCGACCGAGGCGTTCGGAGGCGATGGGTCCTCGCCGGACCGAACCGTGGTCGTGCAGAAGCTGACCGCGACCGGCGGGGTCGTGTGGGCGCGCCGGCTCGGACGCGTCGATCCCGCACCACGGGTCACGATCGCGGTCCAAGGGGCGCGCGTGATGCTGGCGGTGCCCATCGAGGGCGGTGGGGGCTGGCTCGCGCGTCTGGACGCCGGCGGTGCTCTCGTCAGCAGCAGGATCTGGGGTCGGGGCCCCGGACCCGGACCCGCCCCGTCCGACCTCGCGATCGACCGCGAGGGGTCGACCTGGATCGTCGAGGACCGGCCGGACCCGGATGGTGGCAGGAACGTCGTCCTTCGCCACTATGCTCCGTCCATGCGCTTCCTGGGGACCGTTCCCCTCCCCGCGGCTGGTCGGTGGATGCGCGCCGGCGGCGTGGCGGTCGGGGTCGCGTCGGTCGTGGCGACCGGGGCGACCTCCACGTGGAGCGGCTGGCGGAACGACGGAGGGCACGCGTGGCGGATCGGCTGGTGACGGGAGACCCGCGAACGAGATGAGGAAGCCGGTCGCGATCGGGGCGCTCGCGTCGCTGCTGCTCGCGACGGTCCTCACGCTCGGGGTGCCCGCCGTCGCCCTGCATGCGGACTGGGTCCGGCACACCGGGAAGGCGCTGGACGGGGTCGCCGTTGGCCCGGACGGTTCGGTCTACGTCGTCGGGACGCGTCGCCGCTCGATCACCGTCGAGGCCGTGCTGATCAAGTACCGCCCGAACGGCAGCCGGGTGTGGACGCGGAGCTGGCTGCCGGATCCGCACGCGTCGACGAACGGGATCGCGGTGGACGTCGCGCCGGACGGGCGCATCGCCTGGATCGGGCGCGTCCAGGGCCAGTGTGAGGGCAGCGGGTGGTTCCTGGAGACCGTGCGCCCGAACGGGGAGCTGCAGCAGCGGTACGTCACGCCGGGGTGGGAATGCTCGATCGCGCAGGCCGCCACGGACGTGGCGATCTCCAACTCCGCGATCGTCGTGACGGGGATCCACTTCGGATGCTGCGCCAACCCTCTGCGCAACGGCTGGGTCCGCGGGTTCTCCCGCGACGCCGCGCCGATGTGGCAGACGGACTTCGAGCCACCCGCCGGCACGCCGAGGGGATGGTTCGACCGAGCGACTAGCGTCGACATCGCGGCGAACGGGGCGATCTACGCCGGCGGATGGGCCGCCACCGAGTTCGTCGAGGACGAGGCGTTCGCGATCGACGGCACGCCGGTGCTGAACAAGCTCCGGGCCGACGGGTCGCGCATCTACCGCCGGCGTGTCCACGTGCAGATGCAGGCGCTCGACGCACCGGTGCTGGTCGCGCTGGCGGCCGGCCGCGTGCTGCTCGCGACGAGCGTCCGGGGGGGCGGGGTGGAGTGGTTCCGATCCAACGGCACCGCCGGATGGCTGGGATCCCTCTCGACCGGAGGCACGCTCCGGTGGTCCAGGACCTGGGACGCGAGTGGCGACGAGGCGGCGGGGCCCGAGGGACTGGCCGTCGGGCCCACCGGGACGATCTGGGTGGTCGGGACGCGCCGGGACACGGCGCACCACGACCTCGACCTCTTCGTGCGTCGCTACGAGCCGAACGGCCACTTCGTCGAAGCGAACGATCGGGACGGCGGGGTCAGGAACCTGCTCGGGACCGGCGTCGGGCTGGGCGATCCCGGCGAGCGCTACGTGACCGGGACGGTCGGGTACCGCAACGGCGGCAAGCAGGGTCGCCTGTGGCGGTTCGGCGCCTGACGAGGGGCCGGTCGATCACCGCCGTCGGTCGGATGCCCGGGCCGGGCGGACCAACGTAGACTCGGCGCGATGATCGGACCGGTCGCGGCGGAGAGCGGGAACCACCTGGTCGGCTTGTTCCTGACGGTCGCGATCGTGATGGCGGTCGTCGGCCTGATCGCCGGTCGCCATCTCGCCGACGAGGGCGCGGCGCGACCACGCGCGATCTACCTCTCGGTGGCGATGCTGCCGGTCCTGCTCGTCACGGTGATCGCGACCGCGCTGTTCCTGGATGCGATCGTCCAGCTGATCCTGGGTCCCGAGAGCCCCTCGATCGACGCCGTGAACGACCTGATCGGGCGGTTCGGCGGTGGCAACCTCGGAGGGGTCGCCGACGCGATCCAGAACCTCCCCGGTGGGCTCGGCGGCCTCATCGAACGGGCCTCCGGCCTGGCCGGAGCCGACCGCTCCGACCTCCTGGCGCGCCAGGCGGTCGTATCGGCGCTGACGGCCCTCGCCGGCGCGTTCCTCTACTGGCTCCACCTGGGGTGGCGCCGTGAGCTGATGGCCGAGGAGGGCTTCGAGCGGTCGGCCGCCTCGCGCGTCCTGCAGGCGTTCGGCTACACGGCCACCTTCGTCTTCGTGGTGGTCTTCCTGGTCGCCGTGGTGCGCGGCGGGTACGGGCTGCTCCGCGTGATCGCCCCCGGTCTGACCGCCGGGCTCGAGTTCACGGAGGACGCGGACCGGGAGCGCGGGGTGGCGGAGTTCATCGCCGGCGGCGGGCTGGCGATCGCCGCGTACTGGCTGGCCACGATGCACTGGTCCCTGGCGACGCGGCTCCGGAACCCGGAGAGCGCACCTCCGCCGAGCCCCGAGCCACCCGCGTCGTAGCCGCCGCGTCGGCCTCGGGCGTCATGCTGGAAGCCCCATGGTGCGCCGCGTCTTCCACGTGGACCTCGACGAGTTCATCGCAGCGGTCGAGGTGCTGCGCCATCCGGAGCTGGAGGGCCGTCCCGTCGTGGTCGGTGGCGATGGCGATCCGACGAAGCGCGGC
>DATBJQ010000157.1:0-4922 GCA_036556385.1 Actinomycetota bacterium
TCGCGCAGCTCGAGCAGCCGCCGGACGTGCTCGTCCACCGGGCCCAGGATGCAGAACCGGTCGACGATCGCGTCGGGGACGAACGCCGTGTGGACGTTCCCGGCCTGGCCGTGCTCGTTGTAGTCGTAGCCCTCCCGGCCCCGGATGTAGTCGGTGAGGGCCGCCGGGACCTCGGAGGACTCCCCGTAGCGGGCCACGATGTCCGCGACGTGGTTGCCGACCATGCCGCCGAACCACCGCGTCTGCTCGCGGGCGTGCTCGACGTCGTCGGTCACGTACGCGGGGGCGGCGACGCAGATCGTCAGCGCGTCCGGGTCGCGGCCGGCGTCCCGAGCTGCCGTGCGCACCGCCCCGATCGTCCACGCCGCGATGTCCGGATCGGCGAGCTGCAGGATGAACCCGTCCGCGACCTCGCCGATCAGCTTCAGGGCCTTCGGGCCGTAGCCTGCCGCCCAGAGCTCGACGCGGCTCTTCGGCGCCCACGGCAGGCGGAGCGTCGAGCCCTTGTACGCGACCTCCCGGCCGTTCGCCAGCTCGCGGATCACGTGGATCGACTCGCCCAGGTGCGCGAGCGTCGACGGCTTCCCGTTGATCACGCGCACGGCCGAGTCCCCGCGCCCGATCCCGATCACCGTGCGGTTGCCGAACATCTCGTTCAGCGTCGCGAACAGGCTCGCCGTGACGGTCCAGTCGCGCGTCAGCGGGTTCGTGACCATCGGCCCGACGACCACGTTGCGGGTGGACGCGAGGATCTGCGTGTAGATCGGGAACGGCTCCTCCCACAGCAGGTGGGAGTCGAACGTCCAGACGTGGCTGAACCCGTACGTCTCGGCGCGCACCGCCAGGTCGATCACGCGCGCGGCCGGCGGGGTGGTCTGGAGCACGACGCCGATGTCCATCCGCGGCCCCCTCGCGTCCGGCGCGTCCTCAGCGCGCGACGAGATCGTCGTACGCGTCGGGCCGGCGGTCGCGGTAGAACGCCCATCGGTCCCGGACCTGCTTGATCTTGTCCAGGTCCAGGTCCCGCACGATCAGCTCGGGCTTGTAGGCGTCGCCGAGCTCACCGACGAACTGCCCCTCGGGGTCGACGAAGTAGCTCTGCCCGTAGAAGTCGTCGTCGCCGAGCGGCTCGATCCCCACGCGGTTGATCGCGCCCACGTAGTACATGTTCGCGACGGCCGCCGCCGGCTGCTCCAGCCGCCAGATGTACTCCGACAACCCGCGGTGCGTCGCGCTCGGGTTGAAGACGATCTCGGCGCCGTGCAGGCCGAGCATCCGCCAGCCCTCCGGGAAGTGCCGGTCGTAGCAGATGTAGACCCCGACCTTGCCCACCGCGGTCTCGAAGACCGGGAACCCCTCGGTCCCGGGCGTGAAGTAGAACTTCTCCCAGAACCCCTTGACCTGCGGGATGTGGTGCTTGCGGTACTTGCCGAGGTACGTGCCGTCCGCGTCGATCACCGCGGCGGTGTTGAAGTACTGGCCCGCCTGCACGAGCTCGTACATCGGCAGCACCATCACCATCCCGAGCTCCTTCGCGACGCTCTGGAAGCGCTGCGTGGTCGGCCCGTCGGGGATCGGCTCGGTGTAGCTGTAGTACTCGGCGTCCTGCACCTGGCAGAAGTACGGCCCGTAGAAGAGCTCCTGGAAGCACATCACCTGGGCGCCCTGGGCGGCGGCCTCGCGGGCCGCCTCCTCGTGCTTGTCGATCATCGACGCCTGGTCGCCGGACCAGTCCGTCTGCAGCAGCGCGGCCTTCACCGTGGTCATCGCGATCGTCTCCCTCTGGGTCGGGGCCTACGGACGGATGGTAGCGAGTCGGTGGCCCCAGGGTGAAGCGGCGGCGCCGTGTCGACGCCGCCGCTCCACGATGGTTCGAGGTTCGTGCAGGCCCCTCGGCCTAGTGCCACGACCTCTGGAAGTGTCGCGAGAGCACCTGCTGCACCGTCCTCATGCCGATCGCGATGCCGTCCTGCACCGCCGAGCGGTAGTGGATGCCGCCCCAGATCCGGGCGTTCCCGACCTCGTACGCCAGGCCCCAGACGGTGTCGAAGTGGCGATCGCCGAGTCCCGTCAGGCTGGGGACGGTGAAGTCGATGTTCCACGAGCGCAGGAAGCTCGCGATCACCTGCCCACCCGCGGGCGTGATGCACGAGTGCGCGCTCGGGTACTCCGGGTGGTTCGGCGTCCCGATCAGCGCCGTCCACGCCGGATCGCCGACGGTCCACCGGTTGCCATCCGTGTCGCCCGCCTGGATCGCGGTGATCGGACGCCAGAACGCGAAGTGGTACTTCGCATCGAAGCACGCGATCAGGGCGTCTGCGTACACCACCGAGATCATCGCCATGAACCTCGAGGCGTCCACGACGTCCAGTTGGTGGTCCAGCACGAACCCGCGGAACGAGCCCCGCGCCTGCTGGACCGGCGGCTCCGCCCAGAACCTGGCCGCGAGGGTCTGCTCGTCGGTCCGCACGGTGCTCGTGCTGGAGCCGATCCGCTTCACCTCGTTGTAGTCGCGGGCCCAGCGGAGGCTGCGGAGCGGAGGCGGGCCGGCCGGCCGGAACTGATCCGCCGAGTCGAGGCTGAAGGGCCGCATCAGCCCGAGGTACGTCCCGATCGGTGGCGTGGTCGCCGTCGGGAGCCACACCCCGGGGATCGGCGGGTTCGGCGGCGTGTACGTCACCGACGCCCGGAAGCCGTCGTCGGCGCGTTGGGCGATCAACAGGTCGGCCACCAGCTCGCCGGTCGCCACGCCGTCGGTCTTCGCCTGGCCGTCGGGGATCGTGGCCAACGAGGCGGTGAACGCCGGATCGATGATCCCCGGTGCCTGAGCGGGGAGGTAGTAGCCGAGGACGCGATGCGCCGCCGCGGCGACCGCCGCCTCGGCCGAGGCGCCGGCGGGTGCGTCGACATCGACCGCGAACGGCCGGTAGCCGCCCTCGATCGCCATCACCGAGTCGTACACGGCGATCGCGACGTAGGCGAAGATCACGTGGCCCTCGGCCGGCGTGAGCGCCGCCGCGGTGAACGCCTGCGTCCCCACCGCGTCCCAATCGGTGACGTACGTGTCGGGCGGTCCCGAGAAGCTGTGGGCGACGCTCGCGACGGGTGCGCCGGGCACCACGAGCACGAGCGCGAGGAGCGCGAGCGCGATGGCCCGGATCCGACGCATGGCGATCCGCCCCTTCGGTGCCTTCGTTCGAACACTCATGACGTCCCTCCTTCCGAACGGCGCTGGGCCGTCCACCTCCACGCCGCCAGCCCGAGGCATCCGTTGGCGGCGTCTCCTGCTGCGCTTCATCCGGGCCGGTGATCCCTCCTCCCTCGCACGGCTCGACGGGCGCTGGCCTCGTGCGGCTGACGCTATGGAGGTCGATGCCGCCGGCGATACGGTGGAGGCCCCGCGAAGCGGGGATGCTGTCCCCCCGGTCCGATACCGTGCTGGCGGCTTGACGCCGCCCCGGGGATGACGGACAACTGCCAGGGATCCCGGCCGCCGGAGGCATCCGCTGGAGAGCGAGCAGACCGAGCAGGAGCCGACCCTGGATGAGCTGCGCCGCGAGATCGGAGAGCTCCGGGTTTCTCGGACACGGCTGGCGCGGGTCGCCGATGCCGAACGTCGCGGCATCGAACGGGCCCTGCACGAGGGCGTGATGCAGGACCTGGTGGGGCTCGCCGCCAACCTGGAGGTCGCGGCGGGTGCGCTCGATGCCGACCCCGCGGCGGCGCGGACGATCCTCGACGAGCTGCGGCGCGACGCGCGGCGGACGTTGACGGAGCTGCGGGAGGTCGCGACGCGGGTCTTCCCTCCGTTGCTCGAAGCGGGCGGGCTCGTCGCGGAGCTCCGGACGGGGGCGAGCCGTGCCGGCGTGCGGTCGCGGATCGACGCCGACGCCGACGTGGTCCGGACGTCGCCGCCGGAGATCGTCGGCGCGATCTACTTCTGCGCGCTCGACGTGTTCGAGCGCGCGTCCGACGGCGCGACGGTGGACGTGAGCGTCCGGGGCGAGGCGGACGCGCTCGGCTTCCAGATCGATGCGGAGGGCGACCTGGGATCGGAGCGCCGGGCCGCGCACGACCGCGTCGAGGCGCTGGACGGCCAGGTGACGGTCACCGTGCGGAGCGGCCGGACCACGGTGGTGGGCTCCCTCCCGATCCCGTGACGACGCTAGTCGCTGTCCGCCAGGTAGAGGATCACGGCCTTCACGCGTTTGTTGACCGACGGCTCCCAGCTGAGCCCGAGCTTGTGGAAGATCGAATGGATCACCTTCTCGACCGACCGCTCGGCGAGGAAGAGGGACGCGCCGATCGCCTCGTTGCTCTTGCCCGCCGCCATCTCCCGCAGCACGTCGAGCTCACGCGCGCTCAAGCTCTTGAGCGGCGATCGCTCGCCGCGCGCGTCGTCGGCGACCAGCGCCTCCACGACCTTCGGATCGATCACCGAGCCGCCGGTCGCGACGGCCCGGATCGCCGACACGAGCTGGTGCGGTTCCAGGACGCGCTCCTTGAGGAGGTAGGACCGGCCCGCGCTGCCGCCCTCGAGGAGGGCGAGCGCGTAGCCCGGCACCGCGTACTGGCTGAGCACCACGACCCCGACGTCCGGATCCTCGGTCCGCAGCCGTACGGCTGCCTGGATCCCTTCGTCCGTGTTGCCGGGCGGCATGCGGATGTCCGTGACGACGACGTCCGGATGCTCCGCCTCCACCGCGGCGAGGAGGGAGTCGAGGTCGCCGCAAACCGCCGCGACCTCGAGGTCGGGGTCGGTCTCGAGCAGCCGTTGCACACCCTCGCGAACGAGCAGATGATCGTCGGCGATCACGAGCCGGATCGGCATGGCGCGAGGATACGCCCGTGACCAGCGTCCTCGTCGTGGACGACGACGACCGGAACCGGAAGCTCGCGGTCGACGTCTTGAGCGCGGCGGG
>DATBJQ010000158.1:0-5422 GCA_036556385.1 Actinomycetota bacterium
AGACCGAACGCCACGTTCTCGAAGACGTCCAGGTGCGGGAACAGCGCGTAGGACTGGAAGACGGTGTTCACGTCGCGCTTGTACGGCGGGAGCGAGGTGACGTCGCGTCCGCCCAGGTAGACGGTGCCGAACGTTGGCTCCTCGAACCCCCCGATCATCCGCAGGGTGGTCGTCTTGCCGCAGCCCGAGGGGCCGAGCATCGAGAAGAACTCGCCTTCGGGGATGTCGAGCGACAGGTCGTCGACCGCCGCGGTGTCCCCGAACAGCTTGGAGACGCGCTCCAAGCGCACGTCGATCTCCGGCACGCCACCCCCCTCAGGACGACTAGGCGCGCATCATGCCATAGGCGGCCTCGGGAACGACACCCCCAGGCTCAGGCGTCGCCGGTCGCCGCCGGGCCGTCCGCGGGGGACGGCGGCTGCGTCGGGGCGGTCCCGTCGGGCTCCGCCGGGCGTGCGGCGCCGCGGGCCCGAGCCGGGGCGTGGGCCCCCTCGACCTCGGCGCGGCGCCACCCGGTCAGCCGGGGCAGCGCGGTCACGGCGAACAGGGCGATCGAGGCGACCACGATCGTGCCCACGACCATCCGGCCGTCGATCAGCCCCACCGCCAGGGCGGTCGCCGAGATCAGCGCGCTCCACAGGTACATCAGCAGGACGGCCTGTCGCTGGGTGTGCCCGATCTCCATCAACCGGTGGTGGATGTGCTCCTTGTCGGCGTGGCCGATCCCCTGGCCCCGCCAGGTCCGCCGGATCACCGCCAGGGCGACATCGAGGAACGGGATCGCCAGCACCAGCAGCGGGACGAGGATCGCGCCGGCGACCGCGGCCAGGTCACCCCCGCTCGGGGGGAACGGGTTGCGGCCGGCGCCCGAGATCGTCGCGATCGACAGGAGCATGCCGAGCAGCATCGACCCCGAGTCCCCCATGAAGATCTTCGCCGGGTAGAAGTTCCAGGGGAGGAACCCGACGCAGATCCCCACCGTGATCACCGACAGGAGCGCGGCGGACGAGGCGTCGCCGAAGAGCGTGTCCGATCGGACCATGTAGATGAAGAAGGCGCTCGCGGCGATCGCGACCATGCCGGCCGCCAGGCCGTCCAGGCCGTCGACGAGGTTCACCGCGTTCGCGACCAGAAGCACCCACAGGATCGTGAGCGGGACGGCGAGGTCGGAGCCGACCACCACGATGCCGGCCCCCGGCTGCCAGAAGTACGCGATCTGGACGCCGAGGAGCACCAGCAGGCCCCCGATGAAGATCTGGGCCGTCACCTTGGCCAGGGCGGACGTCCCGCGCTTGTCGTCGATCACGCCCAGCCCGACCATCGCGGTGCACGTCACCAGGGCCGCGAGAGGCTCCGCGCTGCCGCGGTTCATCGCGGTGAAGAACGGCAGGAGCTGCGAGACGCCGAGACCCACCAGGAACCCCAGGTACATCGCCAGGCCGCCCATCGTGGGCGTGGGGTTCGGGTGCACCTTGCGATCGGACGGCCGGTCGATCCCGCCGATCCGCACGACGTAGCGACGCACCACGGGGGTCGCCACGAACGTCGTGAGGGCGCACGCCACGAAGACGACGAGGTACGCGGTCACGGTCCCGCCAGTCTGCGGCCGGGGAGGCCCCGCGGCAAGCGACCCGGTCGGACGGAGCTCGCCCGGAGAGCTTCCTACCCCGGATAGACCGGGAAGCGCGCCATCAGGTCCCGGACGCGCCCGCGCGTCGTCTCCTTGAAGGCCTCATCGTCCGGGTGACGCAGGAC
The DNA here is from genome assembly GCA_036556385.1 of Actinomycetota bacterium. Lineage (GTDB taxonomy): Bacteria > Actinomycetota > UBA4738 > UBA4738 > HRBIN12 > AC-51. The sequence goes on from DATBJQ010000158.1 coordinate 1,756, forward strand.
GTCGCCGATGATGTTCGCGACCTCCTTCATCTCGGGCTCGTCCATCCCGGCGGTCGCCGGCCCGGGCGTGCCCACGCGGATCCCCGAAGGGGCGGACGGCGGCTCCGGGTCGAACGGGATCGCGTTCTTGTTGATCGAGACACCGACCTCGTCGCAGGCGCGCTCGGCCTCCTTGCCGCCGATCCCCACCGGACGCACGTCCGCCAGGATCAGGTGCGAGTCCGTGCCGCTGGAGACGACCCGGATGCCCTCGTCCTGCAGCCCCGACGCCAGGGCGCGGGCGGCGCGCACCACCCGCTGCGCGTAGTCCCGGTACCCGTCGGTCATCGCCTCCTTCAGGGCGACGGCCTTGGCCGCGATGCAGTGCTCGAGCGGGCCGCCCTGCATCATCGGGAACACCGCCTTGTCGATCGCCTTGGCGTGCTCCTCGGTGCAGACGATCATCGCGCCGCGCGGGCCGCGCAGGGCCTTGTGCGTCGTGAACGTGACGACGTCGGCGTGTGGCACCGGGGAGGGGTACGCGCCCCCGGCGACGAGCCCGATGAAGTGCGAGGCGTCCACCCACAGGATCGCGCCCACCTCGTCGGCGATCTGACGGAACGCGGCGAAGTCGATCTCGCGCGGGTACGCCGTGTAGCCGGCCAGCACGATCTTCGGACGATGCTCCTTGGCCAGGTCGCGCACGCGATCCATGTCGAGCTGCTCGGTCTCGCGGTCCACCTCGTACGGGACGAAGTGGAACCACATGCCGGAGACGTTGACCGGAGAGCCGTGCGTGAGGTGCCCGCCGTGGGCGAGGGCCATGCCCAGCACCTTGTCCGCCGGCTCGTTCGGACGCAGGAACGCCCCGAACACGGCCAGGTTCGCCTGCGCGCCGGCGTGCGGCTGGACGTTCGCGTGCTGCGCGCCGAACAGCTCCTTCGCGCGGTCGATCGCCAGCTGCTCGGTCACGTCGACGTATCGGCAGCCCCCGTAGTAGCGGCGGCCGGGGTATCCCTCCGCGTACTTGTTGTTCATCGTGGAGCCGAGCGCGGCCAGGACCGCCGGGCTCGCGTAGTTCTCCGAGGCGATCAGCCGGAGCGTGGTGCGTTCACGATCCAGCTCGGAGGCGATCGCGTCCGCCACCTCCGGGTCGGTCGCCTGCAACGCGTCCCAGCTGGCGACGTAGTCCTTCATCGCGCCCTCCTCCGTCCTCGCCTCATGGTTCCTCTCCCCGTTCGATCCGTCCGATCTGCTCCAGCCGCGGAACGTGACGTCCGCCCTCGAACCCGGTCGCGAGCCAGACGTTCACGATCTCCCGCGCGTACGTGGGCGCGATCACCCTGGCCCCCATCGCCAGGACGTTCGCGTCGTTGTGCAGCCTGGACAGCCGCGCGAGGTAGACGTCGTGGCACAGCGCGGCCCGGATGCCGGTGACCTTGTTCGCGACGATCTGCTCTCCCTGTCCCGAGCCCCCCAGGACGATCCCCCGATCGGCTCGACCCCCCGCGACGGCGCGCGCGGCCTGGACGCAGAACCGCGGGTAGTCCACCGGCTCCATCGAGAACGTCCCCAGGTCCAGGACCTCGTGCCCGCCCGCCTCCAGATGGGAACGCAGGTCCTCCTTGAGCGGGTACCCGGCGTGGTCGCACCCGAGCGCGATCCGCATCTAGGCCCCGGCGGCACGAGGGGGATCGCTCGTCGCCGCGCCGGAGGGCGCGGCGCCGTACAGGCCGGCGGCCAGGCGCGAGGTCCATTCGTCGAGCTCCCACGCGATCGCCCGGTACGCCTCCATCGGCTGGCCCAGCGGATCGGCGATGTCCTCGTCGAGGTGGGCCGTCGGGTCGATCTGGCGCATCGCATGCGCCCGGGCGATCCGCGGGGCCATCGTCCAGGGCGACGCTTCGGCGGCCGCCGGCGGCTGCGGCTCCAGCAACCGCACGAGCTCTTTCAGCGTGAACGTCCGGCCGGCGACCTCCGGGAGCTGGACCGTCAGGCGATCCCGGTGCTCACCCGCCATGCAGACGATCAGGTCCGCCTCGCGCAGCAGCTCGCCCCGCACCTTGCGCGCACGGTGGGCGGAGATGTCGACCCCGAGCTCCGCGGCCGCCTCAACGCCCTCGGGCGTCGCGCGAGAGCCCTCCCACCCCGCCGTGCCCGCGGACGAGACGTGCGGCGCACCGTCGCCGAACCGCTGGAGCAGCTCGGCCTTCAGGAGCCCCTCCGCGATGGGCGAGCGACAGATGTTGCCGGTGCAGACGATGAGGATCCTGGTCATGCCGAGGGAGGCGAGTCTACCAACGGCCCCCCGGCCCCCCCGAGGTGCGCGCGGACGTCCGCCGCGTTGCCGCCGGCACGGAGGATCCGCGGCGCCCCGTGCGCCAGGTCGACGACGGTCGAGGCCGTCCCCACGAGTGGCTCGTCCTCGCAGAGGTAGACCGCCACGCGGTCCCCGAAGACCTCGGTCAGCTCGTCGCAGGTCGTCGCCTCGGGCTCGCCCGACCGGTTCGCGCTGGTCACCGCGAGCGGGCCGCTGCTCGCCAGGACCGCCAGCGCGAGCGGGTGCCGCGGCACCCGGACGCCGATCGTGTCCGGGTCCCCGCCCAGGTCCCACCCCCGGATCTCGTCGGTGCGCGGCAGCACGAGGGTGAGCGCCCCCGGCCAGAACGCGGCCGCGAGCCGGTCGGCGCGTTCGTCGAAGGCCCCCAGGCGCCGCGCCGACCCCTCGCCGTCGACGAGCACCGGGAGCGTCAGGCCCGGGGGCCGCCCCTTCGCCGCGAACAGCGCCCGGGTCGCGGCCGGGACGTCGGGTCGCGCGGCGACGCCGTAGACCGTGTCCGTCGGGATCACGATCAGCCGGCCGGCGCGGACCGCGTCCACCGCCTCGTCCACGGGCGCCGGGGCGCGGGTCACGGGCGGCGCCCCGCCACGACCCGGTCGCGGTCGTTCAGGTCGGGATGCACCGTGACCGCCACGAAGCCGGCGTCCCGGGCGGCCCGGGCGATCGCGTCGCCGCTCGATGCCTCGATCTCGACCGCGACGCCTCCGCCCGGTCGCAGCCACGCGGCCGCCTGGCGCAGCAACGCGGCCGTCAGCTCGGGCGGGCCGAAGACCGCGGCCCGGGGTTCGGCCAGGACCTCCCGTGGGAGCCCGTCAGCGATGGCCGGATCCACGTAGGGAGGGTTGCTGACGACCAGGTCGAGCGTCCCCCGGAGGTCCCCGGGCAGCGCCTCGAGCAGGTCGCCGCGCCGGAGCTCGAGCCGCAGCCCCAGCCGTTCCGCGTTCTCGCCCGCCAGGGCGAGCGCTTCCTCGGCCACGTCGGTCGCCCACACCCTCGCGTCGCGGCGCTCGTCGGCGAGCGCCAGGGCGACGGCCCCGGTCCCCGTCCCGACGTCCACGATCACCGGGGCGTCGAACGGGCCGATCAGCTCCATCGCGACGTCGACGAGCCGCTCGGTCTCGGGACGGGGGATGAACACGCCCGGGCGGACGAGCAGATCGATCCGGCGGAACGGCTGATGGCCCGTGAGGTGCTGCAGCGGCGTCCCGGTGCAGCGCCGGCACAGCGCGCGGCCGAACCTGCGGGCCTCCTGGGACGTGAGGCCGGTCTCGCGCGTGTAGACGCCGGTGCGGTCGGTCCCCAGGACGTCGGCCAGCAGGAGCTCCGCGGTGGCCCGGGGGGCGTCGA
>DATBJQ010000159.1:0-25158 GCA_036556385.1 Actinomycetota bacterium
CGGCCGCCGCCTACTGCCTCGTGGACGCCCAGGCTGAGGAGCTCGCGTGCTACGACACGCAGGCGGACGCGCAGGACGCGAAGGACGGGATCGAGCTCGAGGTTCGCGAGCGGACGTGGGGCGTGATCCCGTCCCAGCCGGAGCCCACGCCCACCCCGACGCCCACGCCCTCGGGGACGGCGTCCGCCACCCCCACCGGAACGCCGACGCCCACGACCTCGCCGTCGCCGTCGGGGGTCGAGCTGTTCTCGGAGCTCGATCGCTCGGGCGCCGAGCCGCTCCCGTCGGGCCTGGGGTCCGAGGAGGACGCGCAGGCGGCCCTCGACGCGATCGCGGTCCAGGACGTGTCGGTCCGCTACTGCGTCGTGAGCTCCGCGGATGAGGATCTGGGCTGCTACCTGACGCAGTCGGCCGCGGAGGAACAACGCCGGGCCACCGGTCAGCAACGGCTGCTCAACGTGATCGGGACCACCGCGCGGCTCGAGGAACGGCCCACGATCCAGATCGTGGCTCCCGGCGACCCGAACTACGACGGCCTCCCGCTCACGTGCGGCACCGAGGAGGAGCAGGCGAGCGACGCGTGCAAGCCGGCGCAGCTCGACACGCAGCAGGTCGTCTACCTCGAGCCCAGCAGCGGGTCCAAGGTCCTGCTCGGGCCGGTCGTGATCACGGGAGCGAACATCGACCGTGCCTCGGCCCAGCTCGTCGGAGGCACGCAGCAGCAGCCGGTGGTCGAGTGGGTCGTCACCTTCGAGCTCGACGGCGAGGGAGCCGACGCGTTCGCCGCGGCGACGACGACGGCCGTGTCGGCGCCGCCGCCGCAGAACCAGATCGCGATCGTGGTCGACCGGCAGATCGTCTCGAACCCGGTCGTGCAGAGCCCGATCACGAACGGCGTCGGTCAGATCAGCGGGAGCTTCACGGAGGAGACGGCGAAGGACCTCGCCACCGTCCTGAACGCCGGTGCCTTGCCCGTCGAGCTCACCCGGCAGTCGGTGCGCACGGTGAGCCCCACTTTGGGTGAGGAGTCGCTGCACCAGGGCATCGTCGCCGGCATCGTCGGACTGATCCTCCTGTTCCTCTACCTGCTGGTCTACTACCGGCTGCTGGGCGTCGTGGCCTGGTTCGGCATGACGATCTGGGCGATCCTGGCGCTCGCGCTCGTCTCGATCGCCGGTCAGCAGTTCGGGTACGCGCTGACCTTGGCAGGCGTCGCCGGGCTCGTGATCTCGCTCGGCATCACGGCCGACTCGTACATCGTGTTCTTCGAACGACTGAAGGACGAGATGCGCGGCGGCAAGTCGGCGCGGACCGTGGTCCAGCCGGCCTTCAGCCGTTCGTTCCGCACGGTCGTGGCCGCGGACGTGGTGACCGGGATCGCGGCGGCCGTGCTGTACCTGACCGCGGTCAGCTCGGTCCGGGGCTTCGCCCTCACGCTGGGCGTCGCCACGATGCTCGACCTGTTCGTCGTGTGGTTCTTCAAGCGGCCCACGGTGATCCTGCTGGCCCGGAACACGCGGATGGTCAACCTGCGGGGCTTCGGGCTGCGCTCGGCCACGGCCGCCGACCACGAGGCGATCGACTCGGCCGCCGAGGTGCAGACATGACCTTCCGCGAGTTCATGGACGTCTACCGCGGGTACCGCACCCCGCACCTGAAGATCATCGAGCACCGGAGACGGTGGTTCCTGTTCTCGGGCTTCCTGATCGCGATCTCGCTCGTGGGGCTGTTGGTGATGCGGCTCAACCTGTCGATCGACTTCGAGGGGGGTGCGCAGATCAGCTACCCGCTCGAGACGGCGGTGACGGCGGAGGACGTCCAGGCCACGCTGGACGACTTCGGGCTCACCGGCGAGGTCCAGATCGTGAGCGGCGACCAGGTCGCGATCCGCACCGAGTCGCTCTCCGACCTGGAGGACACGCAGGCGCTGGCCCGCGCACTGGCCACGCAGGCCGGCGTCACCGTGCAGGACGTCAACGTCGAGGACGTGGGACCCACCTGGGGCGCCGAGATCTCCAACAAGGCCCTGCGCGGGCTGGTCCTGGTGCTGGCGGCGATCGCCCTGTACATCGCGTTGCGGTTCGAGTGGCACATGGCGGTGGGCGCGATGATCGCCCTGGTTCACGACGTGGTGATCACGGCGGGGGTCTACGCGCTGACGGCTCGCGAGGTGACCCCCGAGACCGTGATCGCGATCCTCACGATCCTGGGGTTCTCGCTGTACGACACCGTCGTGATCTACGACAAGATCAAGGAGAACACCGAGTCCGCGGCGCTCGTCGCGCGTCTCGGGTACGTGGGCGTCCTGAACCATTCGTTGAACCAGGTGCTGATGCGGTCCGTGAACACGTCCCTCGTGGTGCTGTTGCCGATCCTGTCGCTGCTCGTCTTCGGCGGCGACACCTTGAAGGACTTCGCGTTCGCGATGTTCGTGGGCACGGCGATCGGCGCCTACTCGTCGATCTTCATCGCGGCCCCGGTGCTGACCCTGTTCCACCGCGAACCCGAGCGCGCGCGGCGCGTCCCGGGCGTGGCTCGCCAGCCGTCGGCCCGGACCGCCGCCGTGGCCACGGGTGACGCCGCCGCCGCGGCCACCACGGCCCGTCAGGGCCGCCCGAGCGGCACCCGGCCCCGTCCCAGCGGCAAGCGCCGGCCCCCGGCCAAGCGCAAGCGGAGGTAGCGCCGTGCAGATCGAGCAGATCCGCGAGCTGATCCGGGACGTTCCCGACTTCCCCGAGCCCGGGATCGTCTTCAAGGACATCACCCCGGTCCTGGCCGATCCGCTGGCGTTCTCGACGATCGTCGACCTGATCGTCGTGCACTTCGGACGCGGCAACGTGGACAAGGTGGTGGGCATCGAGGCGCGCGGGTTCATCCTGGCGGCGCCGGTCGCGTACCACTTCAACGCCGGCATGGTCCCGGTCCGCAAGGTGGGCAAGCTCCCGCACGAGACGGTCGCCGAGGAGTACGAGCTGGAGTACGGCACGGCCACCCTCGAGATCCACCGGGACGCGATCCAGTCGGGCGAGCGGGTGCTGATCGTCGATGACGTCCTGGCCACGGGCGGCACCGCCCAGGCCGCGGCCTCGCTCGTGCGTCGCATCGGCGGCAAGGTGGTGGGGATCGCGTGCCTGATCGAGCTCGACTTCCTCCACGGTCGCGGGCGGCTCGAGGGCGACGACCTCTTCACGCTGATCCACTACTGACCGCGATCCGCGGCGCCGTCCGGAACCCGCTGGTCACGGGCGTACACTGGCCACATCGTGGACAGCACCGACGAGCTCCGTGTCGACGCTCCGTCGCCGCCCCAACGCCGGGCGTCGCGGATCCCTCGTCCGCGTCTGCGCCGGAGCGAGCCCGAGGTGCCGCCGCCGCTCAAGCCGCTGTTGAAGAAGGTCCGCTCCTACAACCCCAAGGCGGACCTCCGGTCGCTCGAACAGGCCTATCAGACGGCCGCCTCGGCGCACGAGGGCCAGCACCGGCTGTCCGGCGAGGACTTCATCGAGCACCCGCTGGCGGTCGCGGGCATCCTGGCCGACCTCCGGCTGGACACCGTGACGCTGGAGGCCGCGCTCCTGCACGACACCGTGGAGGACACGCCGCTCACCCAGGAGCGGATCGACGGGGAGTTCGGCGACGAGGTCGGCAGGATCGTCGAGGGCCTCACGAAGCTCGACCGCCTGCACTTCCGGACCCGGGAGCTGGCTCAGGCCGAGAACGTCCGCAAGATGATCGTGGCGATGGCCGGCGACATCCGGGTGCTCCTGATCAAGCTGGCCGACCGACTGCACAACATGCGCACGCTGTCCGCGCTCGCCCCGCACAAGCAGCAGCGGATCGCCACCGAGACGCTCGAGATCTACGCGCCCCTCGCGAACCGGCTCGGTGTCCAGGAGGTCAAGTGGGAGCTGGAGGACCTCTCCTTCAAGACGCTGCACCCCGGCCCGTACAAGGAGATCGCGAGCCTCGTCGAGACGCGGCGCGAGGAGCGCCAGACGCGCATCGCCGACCTCACGATGCTGCTGCGCCAGAAGTTGAAGGAGCTCGGGATCAAGGCCGACGTCGAGGGCCGTCCGAAGCACCTGTATTCGATCTACGAGAAGATGGTGATCCGCGGCAAGGAGTTCGAGGAGATCCACGACCTGGTCGGGATCCGGATCCAGGTCGAGTCGCTCCGCGACTGCTACGCGGCCCTCGGCGCGGTCCACGCCCTCTGGAAGCCGATCCCCGGGCGGTTCAAGGACTACATCGCCATGCCCAAGGCGAACATGTACCAGTCGTTGCACACCACGGTGGTGGGACCGGAGGGCAAGCCGCTCGAGATCCAGATCCGGACCCGTGACATGCATCGCACGGCGCAGTTCGGGATCGCCGCGCACTGGCGCTACAAGGAGGCGGGCGGCAAGCATCAGAAGGACGCGGCCGACCTGGCCTGGCTGGGTCAGATGATGGACTGGCTGAAGGACATGGCCGATCCGCGGGAGTTCATGGAGGGCCTGCGGATCGACCTGTCCGGAGGCCGCGTCTTCGTGTTCACGCCGAAGGGCGACGTGGTCAATCTGCCCCAGGGCGCGACGCCCGTCGACTTCGCGTACGCGATCCACACGGAGGTCGGGCACCGCACGATCGGGGCGAAGGTGAACGGCAAGCTCGTGCCGCTGGACTACGAGCTCCGTACGGGCGACGCCGTCGACGTGATCGTGTCGAAGGCGCAGGGGGAGGGACCGAGTCAGGACTGGCTGCAGTTCGTGGCCACGCCGCGGGCTCGCAACAAGATCCGTCAGTGGTTCGCGCGCGGACGCCGCGAGGACGCGCTGGACCACGGCAAGGAGCTGCTGCAGAAGCAGATGCGCAAGCAGAACGTGCCCTTCAAGCGGCTCGCCACCGAGGACGCACTCGTGCAGGTCGCGCACGATCTCAAGTACGGGGACCTCGACTCGCTGTACGTCGCGGTGGGGGAGGGCCACGTCTCGCCGCAGTCGGTGCTGGCCCGGCTCGCCCGCAACGTGACCGGGGCACAGGACGAGGAGGCCGTGACCGAGGTCCCGCTCGCGCGCCCGGTCCGCATCCAGCAGGACGTGGGCAAGGGCGTGATGGTCAAGGGCCTGAACGACGTGTGGGTGAAGCTCGGCCGGTGCTGCACGCCGGTGCCGGGCGACCCGATCGTCGGGTTCGTGACGCGAGGGCAGGGCGTCTCGGTGCACCGGGAGGACTGCCCCAACGTGAAGACGCTCCGGCGCGAGCCCGAGCGCATGATCGAGGTGTCGTGGTCGGAGGGCAAGTCGACGAGCTTCACGGTGGCGATCCAGGTCGAGGCGCTCGATCGCACGCGGCTGCTGTCCGACATCGCGACCGTGCTGTCCGACCACCACGTCAACATCCTGTCGGCGAACTCGGGGACGGGGCGCGACCGCATCACGCGGCTCCGGTTCACGTTCGAGCTGGCCGACATCGCGCACCTCTCGTCGATCCTCGCCGCGGTCAAGCGCGTCGAGAGCGTCTTCGACGCGTACCGCGTCGTGCCGAGCTGAGCGCCGGATGCGCGTCCTGCTGCAACGGGTCTCGCGCGCGTCGGTGACCGTCGACGGCGAGGTCGTGTCCTCGATCGGGCTCGGCGACCTCCTGCTGGTCGGGGTCGGACGGGGCGACGATGCGTCGCAGGTGGACCGGCTGGCCGACAAGATCGTGGGCCTGCGGATCTTCCGGGACGCGGAGGGCAAGACGAACCTGTCGCTGGCCGACGTCGGCGGCGAAGCGCTCGTCGTCTCGCAGTTCACGCTGTACGCGGACACGCGGAAGGGGCGCCGGCCGTCCTTCGTATACGCGGCGGATCCCGACGAGGCCGCGTCGCTGGTCGAGGCGTTCGCGGCGGCCGTCGAGTCGCGCGGCGTGCGGGTTGGTCGGGGGGTGTTCGGCGCCGAGATGGAGGTCGACCTCGTGAACGACGGCCCGTTCACGATGTGGTTCGACTCCGAGCGCCCGTAGACGCGATCAGACGCCGTCGACCACCAGCGGCGCACATCTCGAACACGTCTGCGGCCGTCGTTCGATGTCAGGGGTGAACGGTAGTGTCGAACATATGTTCGAGAGGACCGAGCGTCCGACGACCGCACGGGCCTTGGGGGAGTTGCGGTCCGCGGTCGAGGTGCTGTCGTCGGTCCCGGTCGCGGATGTCCCCGACGCCACCGTGGAAGAGGGCTTCGCCGAACTCCAGCGCGCCTCGGCGCTGCTCGAGCTCGAGCGGATGCGGTGGCTCGGCGAGGTGGATCGTCGCCGGTTGCATGCTCGCGACGGGCATCTCTCGGTGTCGACGTGGCTGGCGGCTCGATTCGCCGTGGCGCTCGGTGCTGCCCGTTCGGACGCTCACCTCGCAGCTGCGCTCCCGCAGATGGCGGTGACGCGACGGGCGATCGCCGACGGTGAGATGTCGGTCGACCAGGCGCGGCTGCTCGCGGCCGCGCACGAGGAGGATCCCGGCTCCTTCGCCGCGTCGGAGCGGATGCTCGTGGCTGCGGCGTCCCGTCATACGGTGCGCGACCTGGCAACGGTGACTCACTTCTGGCGTGACCGCGTGATCGCCGGCCGCGGGCTCGACCCCGACGAGGTGAGGTTCCGAGCCCGCGCGCTCCACGTGTCCAGGACGTTCGCAGGCATGGTGAGGCTGGACGCCGACCTCGATCCGGCAACCGGCGAGCCGGTCCTGACGGCGGTCGGCGCGGTCATGGATACGTGGGCCCGCTCCGAGCCGGACGACCGCCGGACCCCGGCGCAGCGACGTGCCGACGCCTTGGGTGAGATCTGCCGCTCGTGGCTGGATCGGTCGGACCGCCCCCAGGTCGCCGGCGAACGGCCGCACGTCACTGTGACCGTCGACGTCGGAACGCTGGAGGATCCCTCATCAGGGGTCGCGACGTTCGATCGCACGGGTTCGGTGGGGGCCGGGGCGGCGCGCCTGCTCGCGTGCGACGCTTCGATCCAGCGGGTCGTGATGGCAGGGCGCTCGATGCCGCTCGACGTGGGCCGGCGCACCGACGTGGTGCCACCGGCGATCCGCCGGGCGCTGATCGTCCGGGACGAGGGTTGCCGGTTCCCCGGCTGCGACCGGCCGCAGAGCTGGTGCGACGCGCACCACGTCGTGCATTGGGCCGACGGCGGGCCCACCTCGCTCGCCAACCTGGCGTTGCTGTGCCGGCGTCACCACCACGCGGTCCACGAGCGCACCGGGTTCTCGCTGGTGATGGACCGTGGGGAGCCGGTGTTCCGACGCCCCGACGGGTCGCTCCTGATCGAACGAGCGCCACCCTGAGCCGGGCCGGGCTGCGGACCCCCTCCGGTAGCATGGCCCACCGATGTTCCTCGACGTCTTCGACCGCAACCCGTACGGGACCAACTGCTGGCTGTTGGCCACAGAGGGGTCCGAGGAGGCGGTCGTGGTTGACCCCGGGTTCGAGCCCGGGGTGGTCCGCGGGATGCTCGACGCTGCGGGCAAGGTCCCCGTCGCCGTGCTCCTGACGCACGCGCACGGCGATCATGCCGAGGCGGCCGGGGACTTCGCCGGCGACGACGTGCCCGTGTACATCCACCCGGCCGACGCGCTCGCCTACAGCGATCCGGGAGCCTGGCGATCGGGGTACCCCAACGCGCTCGCGCCCGTGAAGGATCTGCGGAGCTTCGACGACGGCGAGCGACTGGCGTTCGCCGGGTTCGAGATCGAGGTCCTGCACACGCCGGGCCACACGCCGGGGCACTGCTGCTTCCGGGTCGGCGGTGACGTCCTCGTATGCTCCGGCGACCTGGTCTTCGCCGGCTCGATCGGCCGATCGGACTTCCCCAACTCGGATCCGGTCGCGATGCAGGCCAGCCTCCGCCGGTTCCTCGAGCTGCCCGACGACCTGCGCACGCTGCCGGGCCACGGACCCGAGACCACGGTCGGACGCGAGCGCGCCTCGAACCCCTTCCTGGTGGACCTCTGATGGACGCCGCGCCCCCCAAGGGGACGCACGACTTCCTGCCACCGGACGGGAGCCGTCTGCGCGCGCTCTACGACCGGGCGGCGGCGATCGCCCAGCTGTACGGGTACGGCTACGTCGAGACGCCGGGGTTCGAGGCGACCGACCTGTTCGTGCGGACCTCGGGGGAGCACAGCGACGTGGTCGCGAAGGAGATGTACACGTTCGAGGACCGCGGCGGCCGGCTCCTCACCCTGCGGCCCGAGGGGACGGCGCCGGTGATGCGCGCGTACCTGCACCACCTGCACGACCTCGGCTCTCCGTTCAAGGCGTACTACCTGACCCGGATGTACCGGTACGCGCGACCGCAAGCGGGTCGCTATCGGGAGCACCGCCAGTTCGGGATCGAGGTGTTCGGGAGCGCGGAGCCTGCGGCCGACGTCGAGGTGATCGCGGTCGGCGACCGGTTCCTGCGTGAGCTCGGGCTCGAGCGCTACGAGGTCCAGCTGAACTCGATCGGCGACGAGACCTGTCGCCCCGCGTACCGCGACCTCCTCGTCGCCTTCTTCGAGGAGCACCACGACGAGCTCCGCGACGAGCACGAGAGCCGGTTCCGAGAGAACCCGCTCCGCGTCCTGGACTGCAAGGACGAGGCCTGCCGGACGCTGGCCGCGAAGGCCCCGATGATCACCGATCACCTGTGCGACCCGTGCCGGGAGCACTTCGACGGTGTGCTCGCCGGCCTCGCCGCCGAGGGGATCGAGCCGGTGCTGACACCGACCCTGGTCCGTGGTCTCGACTACTACACGCGGACCGCCTTCGAGTTCGTGAGCCTGGCCCTCGCCGAGGGCGCCAGCGCCCAGCAGGCGACGCTGTTCGGCGGCGGTCGCTACGACGGCCTCGCGGAGGCGCTCGGCGGGCCGACGGTCCCCGGCGTGGGGTTCGGGATGGGCCTCGAGCGCGTCCTGCTCGCGCTCCGTGACGAGGGCGTGGACGCGCCGGGGGAGCCGGCCCTGACGGCGTACGTCGTCGCACTCGGGGACGAGGCGCGCGACCGGGCCCGGGGGCTGGTGCGGGAGCTCCGCGCCGCCGGGCTCGCGGCGGACCTTCCCCTCGAGGACCGGCCGATGAAGGCGCAGCTCAAGCTGGCCGATCGCAGCGGGGCCGTCTACGCGGCGATCCTCGGGGAGCGCGAGCTCGCCGGTGGCACCGTGACGGTGCGACGCCTGGCCGACGGCGACCAGCAGGAGGTCCCGATCGGTGAGCTCATGGCATGGCTGCGCGCGGCGGGGGAGGCCGAGCACCGATGACCCAGCGATCGGCTCTGGCCACCGCGATGCGGACGCACCTGTGCGGTGAGCTCCGCGCCGAGGACGCCGACGCCGACGTCGCCCTGTGCGGCTGGGTCGCCCATCGGCGTGACCACGGCGGCGTCACGTTCATCGACCTGCGCGACCGGGCCGGCGTGGTGCAGGTCGTGTTCCATCCCGAGGACGCGGCCGACGCCCACGCCGCGGCCCAGGACCTCCGTGGCGAATGGGTGGTGCGCGTCACGGGCAGCGTCCGCCGCAGGCCGGAGGGGATGGCGAACGACGCGATCGGCACCGGCGACGTCGAGGTCCTCGCGGGCACGCTGGAGGTCTTGAGCGAGGCCGAGACGCCTCCGTTCGTGATCGAGGACCGCGTCGAAGCCGACGAGCTGCTCCGGCTCGAGTACCGCTACCTGGACCTCCGCCGCCCCGAGATGACCGAGGCCCTGCGGATGCGTCACACCGTGAACAGGATCATCCGGGAACACATGGACGGGCTCGGCTTCCTCGAGGTCGAGACGCCGCTCCTCGGCCGGTCCACGCCCGAGGGCGCGAGGGACTTCCTGGTGCCCTCGCGGTCGCAGCCGGGCTCGTTCTTCGCGCTCCCGCAGTCGCCCCAACAGCTCAAGCAGCTCCTGATGGTGGCCGGCCAGGATCGCTATTACCAGATCGTGCGGTGCCTGCGGGACGAGGCCACGCGTGCGGACCGCTCGTTCGAGTTCACCCAGCTCGACGTCGAGATGTCGTTCGCCGACGAGCAGGACGTGGTCGACGTGATCGAGCCTCTCTACGCGCGGCTGGTCGCCGAGACCCAGGGCGTCGAGGTGGCCACGCCGTTCACGCGGATGACGTACGACGAGATGCTGGATCGCTTCGGCTCGGACAAGCCCGACCTGCGCTACGGCCTGGAGCTGGTCGGCCTCACCGACCTCTTCGAGGGATCCGGGTTCAACGCGTTCGCCCGGGTCGCTACCGAGGGCGGCGCGATCAAGGCGCTCGCGGCCCCGGGGGGCGGCGTGCTCAGCCGCAAGGAGCTCGACAAGCTCGTCGAGGACGCGAAGGGTCGCGGCGCGGCGGGCCTGGTGTGGGCCGTCGTGGACGAGGACGGGATCCGGTCGCCCGTGGAGAAGTTCCTCGCTCCCCACGAGGTCAGCGGGCTGGTCGAGCGCACGGGCGCGGCGCCCGGCGACCTGGTGTGCATCGTCGCGGACCGGCCCGACCGGGCGAACGTGGCCCTCGACGGCCTGCGACGCGACCTGGCGGCCCGACTCGAGCTGATCCCCGCCGGGGAATGGGTCTTCGCCTGGTACTTCGAGCCGCCGCTGTTCGAGTGGAGCGACGACGAGGGGAAGTGGGTGGCGAACCATCACCCGTTCACCTCACCGCTCACCGACGACCTGGCTCCCGAGACGGCAAAGGCCCGCGCGTACGACCTCACCCTCAACGGCTTCGAGATCGGCGGCGGCAGCATCCGGATCCATCGGCCCGACATCCAGGAGCGGGTGTTCGAGGTGCTCGGCCTGTCCCACGACCAGATCGAGGCGAAGTTCGGCCACCTGCTGCGGGCGTTCCGCTACGGGGCGCCGCCCCACGGTGGCATCGCGATGGGGATCGACCGGTTGGTGATGCTCCTGGCCGGGAAGGACTCCTTGCGCGACGTCACGGCCTTCCCGAAGGCACAGTCGGGCGTCGACCCGCTCACCGGCGCCCCGGCACCCGTGGACGAGGGGCAGCTCCGCGAGCTGGGGATCGCGGTCATCCCTGCCCCCGAGGAGACCTGAGATGCTCACCGAGAACGATCGCCAGCTCTTGCGGGGCAAGAACTACGCCCAGTTCGTCACCCTCAACCCCGACGGCACGCCGCAGGCAACGCCGATCTGGATCGACGCCGACGACGAGGGCAACGTCGTCGTGAACACCGCGGTCGGCCGTCGGAAGGATCGCAACGCGCGCCGCGACCCTCGCGTCGCGGTGTCCCTGTTCGCGTCGGACGACCCGCTCACCTACCTCTCGGTCAACGGCACCGTGGTGCGCCGGGTGGACGAGCCGGAGGCCCTCGCCCACATCGACGCCCTGAGCCGGCGGTACGACGACAAGCCCTGGCGACCGGTGGAGGGTCAGCGCCGGGTCATGCTCCTGATCCGGCCGGACCACGTGCTGCGGGGGGACTGAGCCGTGAGCGAGCAGCCGCTCGCCGCGCGGATGCGACCGGCCACCCCGGAGGAGTTCGTCGGTCAGACGCACCTGGTCGGGCCGGGGCGGGCGCTCTCGAAGATGATCGAGGGCGGCAACCTGCCGTCGGTGATCCTGTGGGGGCCCGCCGGCACGGGCAAGACGACCCTGGCGTACCTGCTGGCCGACGCCGTCGGCGCGCAGCTCGTCACGTTGTCGGCCGTGAACAGCGGCGTGGCGGATGCCCGTAAGGTGATGGACGGCGCCCGGGCGGGGGAGGCGTCGCTGTTCAAGACCGTCCTGTTCGTCGACGAGGTCCACCGGTGGTCCAAGGCGCAGCAGGACGTGCTGCTCCCCGCGGTGGAGCAGGGCACGGTCACGCTGATCGGCGCCACCACCGAGAACCCCTACTTCTCGCTCAACACGCCGCTGCTGTCGCGGTGCATCCTGCTGCGGCTCGAGGCCCTGAGCCCCGACGACCTCGCCGCCCTGCTCCGGCGCGCGCTGGACGATCGCGAGCGCGGGCTGGGCGACCTCGGGCTCACGCTCGACGACGCGGCGCTCGACCACCTGGTCACGATCGCCGGCGGCGACGCCCGGATGGCGCTCACCGGGCTCGAGGCGGCGGCGCTCGCGGCGCGGGCGGCCGGCGGAGCCACGATCACGCTCGAGCTCGCCGCCGACGCGGTGCAGAAGCGTGCGGTGGTGTACGACCGCCAGGGCGACGCGCACTACGACGTGATCAGCGCCTTCATCAAGTCGATCCGCGGCTCGGATCCGGATGCGGCGCTGTTCTGGCTCGCGCGCATGCTGGAGGCGGGCGAGGACCCCCGCTACATCGTGCGCCGGCTGATCGTCCATGCCAGCGAGGACGTCGGGCTCGCCGACCCGATGGCCCTGCTGCAGGCGGTGGCGGCCGCGCACGCCGTGGAGCACGTCGGGCTCCCCGAGGCCCGCCTCAACCTCGCCCAGGCCACGATCTACCTGGCGCGCGCGCCGAAGTCGAACAGCGTGATCACGGCGATCTCTGCGGCGCTGGACGACGCCGCCAGCGCGGACCCCGTGCCCGGCCACCTCCGCGACGCGTCCTACCCCGGGGCGAGGAAGCTCGGGCACGGGAGGGGCTACCGGTACCCGCACGAGTACCCCGACCATCACGTCGAGCAGGAGTACCGGCCGCCGGCGTTCCAGGGGAAGCGCTACTACGTGCCCTCGGAGATGGGGGAGGAGGCCCGCGCGTGGGCGCCGGGGATCGGCACGCCGCCCGGAACCGAGTCGGATGAGGACGGGACGGCGTCCTCCCGGGGGGAGTCACCGAGCGGGTAGGCTACGGAACCCCGGTTCACGCACCCGAGATGGGAGGGAGCTCCACCATGACGGTCCTCGCGCTCACCGGTGGCGATATCGCCCTGATCGTGCTGTCCGCGTTCTGGGGGGTCCTGGTCCTGGCGCTGTGCGTCGTGCTGCTGAACACCTTCCGCGTCCTCGAGAGCACGAAGATGACGATCGACACGATGCGCGAGGAGACCGTGCCGCTCCTGCGCGAGGTCCGCACGTCGCTCGAGAAGACGAACCGCGAGATCGACCGGGTGGACGGCATGCTGGAGTCCGCCGGGGTGATCGTGGGGCGGGTGGAGAAGCTGAGCGGCCTGGTCGAGGAGGCCGCCGCGAGCCCCCTGGTCAAGGTGATCAGCTTCGGCGCCGGGCTGCGCAAGGGCGTCGCGAAGGCCCGCGGCGGCAAGCGCGGCAAGGGGTCGTCGCCCAAGGACGCCGCCTGAGATGCGTCGCCTGTTCTGGGTCGCCCTGGGCCTGGGGGCCGGCGCCACGGGGGCGATCATGGCCTCCCGCTGGACCCGGCGGCAGGTCGAGAAGGCCAAGCCACAGGCCCTCGCCCGGGAGACGAAGGGCGGCCTGCTCGACCTGAGCAAGCTCGTCGCGGAGTCGATCGAGGAGGGCAAGCGCGCGCAGGATGCGCGCCGGCGCGAGCTCCGCGATCGCTTCGACGTGCCCGACGGCACCCCGTCCGCCTGACGGCGGTCGCGCGCACCCCCGCGGCTACACTCGGTCCCCTGATGGACGGGAACCGGATCCGCGAGACCTTCCTCTCCTTCTTCGAGGAGCGCGCTCACACGCGCGTTCGATCGTCGTCGTTGATCCCGCCGGCCGAGTCCGGCCTCCTGCTGACGAACGCGGGGATGAACCAGTTCATCCCGTACTTCCTGGGTCAGGCGGAGCCGCCGTTCCCGCGCGCCGTCACCTGCCAGAAGGTGATGCGCACCAACGACATCGAGAACGTGGGGCTCGACGCCCGGCACGAGACGTTCTTCGAGATGCTCGGCAACTTCTCCTTCGCCGACTACTTCAAGCACGACGCGGTCCGTTGGGCCCACGAGCTCGTCACCGAGGTCTACGGGATCGACCACGACCTGCTGTGGGCGACGGTGTTCGAGCAGGACGACGAGGTCGTCGAGGCGTGGGTGGACGGCGTCGGGCTGGCCCCCGAGCGGATCGTCCGGCGCGGTGCTGTGGACGCCGCCGGGGAGCCCGCGAACTACTGGTGGACGCATGCGGCGGGGCCGGCGGGCCCCTGCAGCGAGATCTTCGTGGACCGCGGCGCGAAGTACGGACCCGAGGGGGGCCCGGACGTCGACGAGGAGCGGTTCCTGGAGATCTGGAACCTGGTCTTCATCCAGGATCAGGTCGACGGCGCCCGGCAGGTGCTCGCCCCCCTCCCGGGGAAGAACGTGGACACGGGGTCCTCGCTCGAACGCGTTGCGCTCGTCCTGCAAGGGGTCGACGACGTGTTCGAGACCGATCTGCTGCGCCCGCTCCTCGAGGTGGCGGAGCGACTGTCCGGCAGGACACACGGGAAGGACGAGCGGGACGACGTCTCGCTCAAGATCATCGCGGAGCACGGGCGGGCCACGACGTTCCTGATCGCCGACGGCGTGCAGCCGTCGAACGAGGGCCGCGGCTACATCCTGCGCCGCATGCTCCGGCGGGTCGTCACGCACGCCCGACGGCTCGGGATCGAGCAGAGCGTGCTCCACCCGGTGATCACGACGGTCCTCGAGCGCTTCGGCGAGGCGTACCCGGAGCTGCGCGAGAACGAGGCGTTCGTTCGCCAGGTGGCGGAGTCCGAGGAGGAGCGCTTCTCGGGCACGCTCGGCAAGGGCCTCGTCCTGCTGGAGGAGGCGAAGGGCCGGGCCGTCGACGGTCGGATCTCGGGCGAGGATGCCTTCCGCCTGTCCGACACCCACGGCTTCCCGCGGGAGCTGATCGAGGAGGTCGCGGCCGACGAGGGCCTCACCGTGGACACGGACGGGTTCGCGCGCCTGCTGGAGGAACAACGCGAGCGGGCCCGTACGGCCGCGAAGAAGGTCGAGGTCGGCGTCGAGGCGGGCGCCGTGCCGCCGACCGAGTTCGTCGGCTACGAGCAGCCGCAGGCGGAGGGGGAGATCGCCCTGCTCCTCGACGAGGCGAACGCGGAGATCCCCGTGGCCGAGGAAGGCCAAGAGGTGCGCGTGTTCCTCACGCGGACCCCGTTCTACGCCGAGGGCGGGGGGCAGGTCGGGGACCAGGGGACGATCCGGACCCCGACCGGGACGATCCGCGTGGTCGACACGCAGCCCGCGGGCGGGCACGCGAACATGCACCTGGGGGTCGTCGCGTCGGGCGAGGTCGTGGCGGGGCAGGCGACGGAGGCGTCGATCGACGCTCCGCGCCGCGAGGCCACCACGCGGTCCCACACCGCGACCCACATCGTGCACGCGACGCTCCGGCGGCTGCTCGGTGAGCACGCCCGTCAGGCGGGGTCGCTGGTGGAGCCGGGCCGGCTCCGCTTCGACTTCACGCATCCGGGCGCCGTCGAGATCGAGCAGCTCGAGGCGGCCGAGCTCGAAGCGAACGAGCGTCTGGCCGACGACGACACGGTGAAGGTCTTCGAGACCACCATGGACGAGGCGAAGTCGCTCGGCGCGACCGCGCTGTTCGGGGAGAAGTACGGCGACCTCGTGCGCGTGGTGGAGATCGGCGACTACTCCCGGGAGCTCTGCGGCGGGACGCACGTGCACCACACCGGCAACGTGGCGTTGATCCGGATCCTGCGCGAGGGCTCGATCGGCTCGGGGATGCGGCGGTTGGAGGCGCTCGTCGGTCCGGACGCCCTGCGGGAGATCAACGCCGAGCGCGCGCTGCTGCACGGGATCGTGCAGGCCCTGGAGGCGAACGAACCCGCCGCCGCGGTCGAGCGCGCCCGTCGGGTCCTGGAGGAGAACAAGCGGCTGCGCAGCGAGCTCGGGAGGCTGCGGGCCGGCGACCGCGATGCGCTGATCGCGTCGCTCGTCGATGCCGCCCAGCCGGTCGACGGCGTCGCGCTGGTCGTCTCGGAGGTACCCGGCGAGGACCCCGCCGGGCTCCGCGACCTGGCGCAGAAGGTGCGCGACAAGCTCTCGGCGCAACCGGCGGTGGTGGTCGTGGGCAACGCGGAGGGCGGCAAGCCGATGTTGGTGGCGGCCGCGACGTCGGCCGCCGTCGAGCGGGGAGTCACGGCGCCGGAGCTCCTGCGGCCGGCGGCGGCCGCGGTCGGCGGCGGCGCGGGCGGCAAGGACATCCTGGCCAACGCCGGCGGCAAGGATCCCGCCGGCCTGCCGAACGCCCTCGGTCTGATCCCGGCGCGCGTGCGCGAGCTCCTGGCCGAGGGCTGACGTGGCGCCCGCCGCCGGCCGGGTGCTCGGGTTGGACCTGGGGGACGCTCGGATCGGCGTGGCGGTGAGCGATCCCGACCGGCGGGTCGCGGTCCCGACCGGAACGATCCGCGTGGGGCAGCCGCCCGGGGAGCTGAAGGCGGTCGCGGCCCTGGTCCGAGAGCACGGCGCGACGCTGGTCGTCGTCGGCCACCCGCGGTCGCTCGACGGCTCGCTCGGCCCGCAGGCCCGGCACGCGGAGGCGTTCGCCGAGGCGCTGCGAGCCGTGGTCGGCGTCGCGATCGAGCTCCAGGACGAGCGATTCACCACGGTCGAGGCGGAGCGAGGTCTGCGCGAGGCCGGCGTCTCGGGACGTCGCCGCCGTGACGCCGTCGACGCCGCCGCGGCCAGCGTGATCCTCCAGTCGTGGCTCGACGCCCACGGCTGAGCGGCCCCGGGTATCCTCCACCACCGATGAGCGAGCCGACGCCGGCCCCGGAGGCCGTTCCCGCCGAGCGCCGGCCCCGCCGGTACGGACTCGTGATCGCCCTGGTGCTCTTCCTGGTCGTGATCGCGGCCGTCGCGTTCGTCGGGAACCACTACCGGACGTGCCGCACGGCGCCCGACGCCACCGGGGCGTCGGTCACGTTCGAGGTCCCCGAAGGGGCCTCGGGCCAGGAGGTCGTCGAGGCGCTCGCCGACGAAGGACTCGTGCGGTGCGGGGGGTTCGTCGGCAACCTGTTGCTGCGCGGCACGGGCAGATCGAACGATATCCGGGCCGGCACGTACGCCCTCACGGTGGGGATGAGCCTGGACGAGATCCTCGGGGTCCTGACGACGCCGCCGCCGCCGGCCAAGACGGTCGAGCTCGCGATCGCCGAGGGGCTCCAGATCGATTCCCACGTCCCGGACAAGGAGGACATCGCGAACGCCGTGGCCGACCAGCTCGGGCTGTCGGAACGGCGGTTCCTGCGGCTCGTCGAGAGCGGCCGATACAGCCTCCCGCCGTACCTCGAGGCCGGACAGAGCCTGGAGGGGTTCCTCTTCCCCGCGATCTACGAGCTCCGGACCAAGGGCCTGACCGAGGAAGCGGTGATCGAGGCGATGCTGGCGCGGTTCGACCAGGAGGCGGAGGCCGTCGATCTGGTCGGCGGTGCCGAGCGGCTGGGCCTCACGCCGTACGAGGTCGTGACGCTGGCGTCGATGATCGAGAAGGAGTACCAGGTGAAGTCCGAGGGGCCGCTGATCTCGGGCGTGATCCACAACCGGCTGCGCATGGGGATGCCCCTCGGGATCGACGCGACGCTCCTGTACCAGGATGCGGACGGCGAGCTCACCACGAGCGACCTGGAGACGGACTCGCCGTACAACACACGGATCCGGGTCGGGCTCCCGCCCACCCCGATCGCGAGCCCGGGGGGGAGGGACAACGCCCTCGCGTGGGCCCTGCACCCGGAAGAGACCGACTTCCTCTATTACGTGCTCTGTCCCTCCGAGGGCGACGGTGTGCACCGGTTCGCCGAGACCTATCAGGAGCATCTGCAGAACGTCGAGGAGTGCCTTGGCTGACGAGGCCTTCCCTCCGGGCGGCCCGGTGGCGGGCCCCTTTCGGGTCCACGGTGCGACGCGCACCACCGGGGTGATCGGGTGGCCGGTCGACCAGAGCCTGTCGCCCACGATCCACAACGCGGCCTTCGCCGCGCTGCGCCTCGAGTGGGTGTCGGTGCCGCTGCCGGTCCCGCCGGGCGCGGTCGGCGACGCGCTGGCCGGGCTGGCGGCGCTCGGCTTCGCGGGCGCCAACGTGACGATGCCCCACAAGACCGAGGTCGCGGAACGGATCGAGGATCTCTCCGACGATGCCCGGCGGCTCCGCGCCGTCAACACGATCGTCGTGACCGACGGTGTCCTCGCCGGCCACAACACGGACGCTCCGGGGTTCGACCGCTTCCTTCGACTGGACGCGGGGTTCGACCCGGTGGGCCGGACCGCGCTGGTGTTCGGGGCGGGGGGCGCCGCTCGCGCCTGCGCACTGGCGCTCGCGCGCGCAGGACTGCGGACGCTCACGGTCGCGGCTCGCGATCCCGAGGCCGCCGACGGCGTGCGGGGAGCCCTCGCCGGGCTGGACACCACGGTCCGCGGCGTCGCGTTCGAGGGAGCACCCTCGGAGCCTGCCGATCTGGTCGTGAACGCCACGCCGCTCGGGGTGAACGGGGAGGAGCTGCCCCTCCCGCCCCTGCAGGCTTCCTCCCTGGTGGTGGACCTGCTCTACACGCCGGCCACCACGCCGCTGCAGGCGGCGGCTCGTGCCGACGGTGTGACAGCCTTCGGCGGTCTCGGGCTCTTGTTGCAGCAGGCGGCCCTGTCGCTCGAGCTGTGGACCGGGAGGCCGGCGCCGCTCGACGTGATGTCCGCGGCGGCGCTCGCGGCGCTCGCGGAGCCTGCCTGACGGTCCCGGTCGGACGGCGCCGGTCTCAAGGGCGCCGGACGCTCCGACGATGCACCCCGTGAGGGATGAACGATTACGCCGCGCTCGCGCAGCGCGTCGGGCTCATCGTGGACGACGTGCGCGGCTGTCTCGTGCTGTCGCGGGACGGCCTGGTCCTCGCCGCCTTCCCCCCGGAGGGGGAGGAGCAGCTGAAGCCGGCGTGGCTCCGCTTCGTCCAGATGGGGGAGGTCCGCAAGGCCTTCGTGGAGTTCGGCGACCAGATCTGGGGCTTCGTCCACCGAGGTCCGTACGCCGCGTTCGTGGTGGCCGGCACGGGCGTCCGGCCGGGGGTCCTGCTCGACCAGCTCGAGCAGGTCCTGCTGGCGGCCGAGGCGTCGAGGTCGACGTGGGAGCCGCTGAAGCTCTCCGACGCTCACTCGGCGCCGTCCGGCAAGCCCAGGACGCCCCTGCACCCACCGGCCGAGCGTCTCGTGGCCTTCGAGCCCGTCGAGGTCGCGACGGTGGCCGCGTCCGAGTCGCCGGCCGAGGCCGCGACCGTCGACCCGGGTGCCGCCGAGCCATCCGTCAGCCTGGGCTCCGACGCGACGGCGACGCCGTCGAGAGGAGGGTCGGACCCCGTGGCGGCGGTGGTGGAGCCCTCCGCCGCGACCACCGCGATCCCGCCGGCGGAGGCCATCGCGCCCCCCGACGAACCACCGGAACCCGAGCCGGCCTCCGAGGCCACCGTGACCCCTCCGGTCGAGGCCGCCGTCGAGTCCGGCCCTCCCCCCGATGAGGGACAGCAGGACGCCGCCGAGATCGACCGTGTCCTGCTGGCCAAAGAGTTCTCCGGATTGCTTCAGCTGGACTCGGACGGTGACGAAGCAAGTGGCTGACGCCCTAGCCCGAACGCACGCCGAGGGATCCGGATGACGACGGTCAAGCGCAAGTCCAAACAGCTGGGCCAGATCCTGATCGAGCTCGGGTACATCACGCCCGAACAGCTCGACGTCGCGCTCGAGGAGCACCGCAAGACGCCGAAGTCCCTCGGCCGTGTCCTGATCGACATGGGCATGATCAAGGAGGCGGATCTGGTCCGCGCCCTGGCCGAGCAGGTCGGGCTGGAGTTCGTGGACCTCGACGCCTTCCCGGTCGATCCGACCGCCACGGTCCTGTTGCCCGAGGCGCTCGCGCGCCGGTACCGGGCCCTGCCGATCGGCGACCGCGAGGGCAAGCTGCTGGTGGCGATGTCCGACCCGGCCAACGTCTATGCCCTGGACGACATCCGCACGATCACCGGCCGGGACGTGCAGCCGGTGGTCGCCACCGCGCAGGACGTCGAGCGGGCGATCCAGAAGTACGCGGGGATGGACTCCCAGGTCGAGGCGCTCGCCAGCGTGGTGGCGGAGGCCGAGGGCGAGGACGGCGACGAGCTCGAGGCGGCGCTGGAAGACGCCCCGATCGTGAAGCTCGTGAACGCGATCATGACGCAGGCGGTCGGCGACCGCGCCTCCGACGTCCACCTGGAGCCGGCGGAGCGCAACGTGCGGATCCGGTTCCGCGTGGACGGCGTGCTGCACGAGCCGATGCCGGCGGCCCCGAAGAACGTGCAGGGCGGACTGATCAGCCGCCTGAAGGTCATGGCCGACCTCAACATCGCGGAGAAGCGCGTGCCGCAGGACGGACGCATCTCCATGAAGGTCGGGGCCAAGCAACTGGACCTGCGTGTCGCGACGCTGCCCACGGTCTGGGGGGAGAAGGTCGTGATCCGCGTGCTCGACAAGTCGAACGCGCTGCTCAAGCTGGAGGACCTGGGGTTCCTGGAGGCCTCCTACTCGCGGTTCTCGGCGTCGTTCCGCAAGCCCTACGGGGCGATCCTGGTGACCGGTCCCACCGGTTCGGGCAAGTCGACCACGATGTACTCGACGCTCAACATCCTCAACGAAGAGGACAAGAACATCATCACCGTGGAGGACCCGGTCGAGTACCGGCTCGCGGGCGTCAACCAGATCCAGGTGAACCCCAAGGCCGGGCTGACCTTCGCGTCGGCGCTCCGCTCGATCCTGCGCGCGGACCCCGACATCGTGCTGATCGGTGAGATCCGGGACAAGGAGACGGCCACGATCGCGATCGAGGCCGCCCTCACCGGACACCTGGTGCTGTCGTCGCTCCACACGAACGACGCGTCGAGCGCGATCACGCGGCTCGTGGAGATGGACGTGGAGACGTTCCTGGTGGCCTCGGCGATCGACGCCGTCGTCGCCCAACGGCTCGCGCGCGTGCTGTGCGACCGCTGCAAGGAGGGCTATCAGCCGGAGCCCGCGGAGCTCAGCGCGGCCGGCTATCCGGAATCGGTCTGGCACGAGATCGAGGAGCTGCACCGGAACGTGGGCTGTCAGGCGTGCTCGAACACCGGCTATCGGGGCCGGATCGGACTCTATGAGGTCATGCAGATGAGTGAAGAGATCGAACGGCTCACGGTCGAGCGCGCGTCCGCGGACGCGATCAAGTCCGTGGCGATCCAACAGGGGATGATGACGCTCCGCGAGGACGGGCTCGACAAGGTCCGGTTGGGGATCACCTCCCTCGACGAGGTCGCGAGGGTGGTGAAGTGACGTGAGCGTCGTGACCCCATCGGAGGACGACGTCCAGGTCCCCGTCCCCGAGCTGCTCGGGAAGCTCCTGGATCTGGACGGCTCCGACCTGCACCTGTCTGCGGGCGTCCCGCCCGTGGTCCGGATCCATGGGGAGCTCGAGCGTCTGGAGGACTACCCGGCGCTCGCCCCGAGGGCGCTCCAGGCGATGGTCTACGCGATCCTGCCCCAGAAGATGCGCGAGCGCTTCGAGCAGGAGCTCGAGCTGGACATGAGCTACTCGCTCCCGGGCCGGGCCCGGTTCCGCGTCAACGTGTTCATGCAGCGCGACGCGGTCGGCGCCGTGTTCCGCGTGATCCCCTTCGAGATCAAGACGGTGACCGAGCTCGGGCTCCCGGCCGTCGTGGCGGACCTGGCGCGGTTCCCGCGCGGGTTCGTCGTCGTGACCGGGCCGACCGGGTCCGGGAAGTCCACGACGCTGGCGTCGATGGTCGACGTGGTGAACAACGAGCGCGCCGGCCACATCATGACGATCGAGGATCCGATCGAGTTCCTCCACAAGCACAAGAAGTGCATCGTGAACCAGCGCGAGATCGGCGCGGACACGCACGGCTTCGGCTCGGCGTTGAAGCACGTGCTCCGTCAGGACCCCGACGTGATCCTGGTGGGGGAGATGCGGGACCTCGAGACGATCGGGACCGCGATCACCGCGGCCGAGACCGGTCACCTCGTGTTCGCCACCCTGCACACGCAGGATGCCCCCCAGACGATCGACCGCATCATCGACGTGTTCCCGCCGCACCAGCAGCAGCAGGTCCGTGTCCAGCTGGCCACCACGATGCAGGGGGTCGTCACGCAGCAGTTGGTCCCGACGGCCGACGGTCAGGGCCGCGTGGCCGCGATCGAGATCATGGTGGCCACCCCGGCGATCCGGAACCTGATCCGTGAGGGGAAGGTGCACCAGATCTACTCCGCGATGCAGGCCGGCGGGCGCTACGGGATGCAGACGATGGACATGGCCTTGGCCGCGCATGTGAAGGCCGGCCGTGTCACGCAGCAGATGGCGTTCGAGCGGTGCCACGACGCCGAGGAGCTCGATCGCCTGATCGGCTCCCGGGGCGGGCTGTCGGCGTACTCGGGCGCGAGCGCCTCGTCGGACGACGACCTCGGCTACGGGGGCGCGATGAGCGGCGGGTCCTACGGCTCCGAGGATTCCTACGGCGGCATGTGAGCGGGCGGGCGGGACAGAAGGGAAGCACGATGGCTGAGACCTACACCTACAAGGTCCGCGACCGCGGCGGGAAGGTCGTGTCCGGCACGGTCGTGGCCGACAACGAGGCGTTGGTGCTGCAGCGTCTGCGTGAGCAAGGGCTCACCCCGCTCGAGATCGCCAAGCAGAAGCGCGGCATGAACATCGAGCTGACCGCGAAGAAGGTCAAGCTCAAGGAGCTGGCGGTCTTCAGCCGGCAGTTCGCCACGATGGTCAACTCGGGGCTGCCGATCCTCCGCGCCCTGGCGATCCTGTCCGAGCAGGCGACGAACCCCACCTTGGCCAAGGTCCTGACCGCCTCGCGGATGGACGTCGAGCAGGGCGCGTCGCTGTCGCAGGCGTTCGCGAAGCATCCGAAGATCTTCAACGACCTCTACATCTCCATGGTCCGGTCGGGTGAGACCGGCGGACAGCTCGACGACGTGCTCCTGCGTCTGGCCGCGATGCTGGAGAGCGAGGTCAGGCTCCGCGGCAAGATCAAGTCCGCGATGACCTACCCGATCGCCGTGGTCGGGCTCGTGGTCCTGATCATGAGCGCGATGCTGCTGTTCGTGGTCCCGCAGTTCAAGTCGATCTACGGGCAGCTCGGCGGGACGCTCCCGCTGCCCACCCGGACGCTCCTGATGCTCTCCGACGCCATGAAGAAGTACTGGTACATCGTGCTGGTCGGGGCGATCGTGGGACGCATCGTCTTCAAGCGGTGGAAGAAGACCCCGAAGGGCCGCGAGACCGTGGACGGCTGGAAGATCCGCATGCCGGTGTTCGGTCCGCTGTTCCACAAGACCGCGCTGGCGCGCTTCTCCGCGACGTTCTCGATGCTCCTGCGCTCGGGTGTGCCGATCCTGCAGGCGCTGGAGATCGTGGCGGAGACCGTGAACAACAAGGTGATCTCGAAGGCTGTCGTGGACGTCCAGGAGAGCGTCCGCGAGGGTGAGTCGATGGCGCGGCCGCTCTCCAAGCACAAGGTCTTCCCGCCGATGGTCGTCCAGATGATCTCGGTGGGCGAGGAGACCGGACAGGTCGACGTGATGCTCGAGAAGGTCGCGACCTTCTACGAGCAGGAGGTGGAGGCATCCGTCGACGCCCTCACCTCGCTGATCGAGCCGCTCCTGATCGCGCTGATCGGCGGTGCCGTCGGGGCTGCGGTCGTGGCCCTGTACATGCCGATGTTCAACATCATCAAGCTGATCCAGTAGTCACGCGGGGAGGATCCGCGGACGGGCGCGCGTTGGCCCGGGCGTCCATCGCCCGGGCCTTCGCGTGTCCGAGGTCCGTCCGCTCAGGACGAGTGGGGCGGCAGCGCGTGGCAGCGGATCCAGAACACCTTGTGCTTCGTGTCGGCTCCCTTCGAGCCCTCCGCGTGCACGATCAGCTTCACGTGGAAGCCCTGGTGCGGATGCTGTTCGGGTGGACCGTTCGCCACGAGCCAGGCCACGACCTCGTCGGTCGTGAAGAGGATCCGTGCATCCAGGTCCCGGCCGCCACCTGCGGGATCCTCGCCGATCGAGACCGACTCGGTGAGGTCCGTGCCGGTCCCCGCGGTCGGCGGCTTCAGGCGCAGCGTGGCGGTCGCATCCAGGTCGCCCTCGTCGTAGCCGAAGAACTTGATCTGGAACCAACAGCCCACGTGGGGCTCGTTGTTCGGCAGCTCGGAGAACGGCAGACCGTCCACCTTCACGGTTCCGTTGTTCCCGGGCGCCGCCCAGGATGTGGCGCTCAGCACGATCATCAGGCCGACCGTGGCCGCCGCCGCCAGGGCGAAGCGTGGTCTGCGCATCGGACCCCCCCTCCGTCGGAGCCGACGCTCCGACCACGAACACGCTAGCGAGACCCCGCATCGGGGCCCACCGCGATGCGTCGCGGGCGATGCGGGACCAAGGTCGCGGGACCGGCGGAGGCCTGCTGCGGCCCCCGTCGAGCCTGTCCCGCGTTCGTCCGACGGCCGCTCGGCGGACCCCCGGCCAACGGTTCTATCTGCGCCGGAACGCTACAGGTCGACCTCGGAACGACCGAAACACTCCTCGAACGCGCGCCGACGGGGTGCGCCTCGCACCAACGGAAAGGAGGCGAAGGCAGATGCTCAAGGGATTCCTGAAGCGCGTCCGTGAGGACGAGGGCTTCACCCTCATCGAGCTGATGGTGGTCGTTCTGATCATCGGCATCCTGGTCGCCATCGCTCTGCCGACGTTCCTGGGCGCCCGCGAGCGGGCGCAGAACCGCGCGGCGCAGTCGTCGCTGCGGAACGCCCTCGTCGCGGCCAAGACGGCCTACACGGACGACGAGGACTACACCGGTGCCGACTCGGCGGCGGAGCTCGACGCGATCGAGCCGTCGCTGACGTACGTTGCCGACAACGTGGACTCGACCGACCCGACGCAGGTGTCGGTCGGCGACTACGACTCGGCCGCCGGGACGGATGGTGGCGACTCCCAGGGATGGGCCGGCGCCGCGCTCGCTGAGTCGGGCGACTGCTGGTGGATCTACGAGGAGTCGGTGGGTGCCAACGCCGGGACCTTCTACGGCGGCCCCGCCGCGAACACCGCCTGTGCCGCTGACGACGCTGTCGCAGCCAACGGCGCTGAGTGGTAAGCCGGAACCTTCCGGAGCAGTGCAACGGTCGGGGCGGCCCTTCGGGGCCGCCTCATCCGTTCCGGCTCAAGGGCATCCCCCATCGTGCCGACCCTTGGATATGAGACCCCCGGGCCGTTCCGGGGGCGGAGCGCTGCGATGACGCCACGACGACGCGACCGAGC
>DATBJQ010000160.1:0-15966 GCA_036556385.1 Actinomycetota bacterium
TGGACCCAGCTCCCGACCACGAGGGCGTCGGCGGAGGCGAGCGTGCCGGCATCCACCGACCGGATCGGGGCCGCGGTCGCCTCGACGTCGCGGCCGCGGAGCTCGTCGCGGATCGCGCGTGCGACGGTCAGCGTGAACCCTCGCCGGGTCTCGTACAGGATCAGGACGCGCATCGCGGAGTAGAGATAGCAGGCGGAGCGGCCGGTAGCATGCGGGGCCCCGCCACGATGCGGGTCGACGGAGGGTCTCGACGAAGGGAACGGATGATGGATCAGCTCGAGGATCTCGCCGCCGCGCTGGGAACGGATCCCCTGGCGGCCGGCGAGGCGGACGACCTGCTCCGCGTGGCCCGGGACGTCGCGCACACGCTGGAGCGGCGAGCGACGCCACTGGCGACCTTCCTGTTGGGCATGTCTGTCCAGCAGCGCATCGCGGCGGGAGAGGCGCGCCAGGCGGCGGTCCCCGACGCGATCGCGGCGCTCCGCGCTGCGCTCCCGCCGGCGCCGGTGAACGGACCCGAGGGGCCGGGGTAGGCTGGTGGGATGAGGTTGACCACGCGACCGGGAGCGGTCACGGAGCCGCTGGTGGACACGTACGGCCGCGTCGCCGACGACCTGCGCGTGTCGGTGACCGACCGCTGCAACTTCCGGTGCACGTACTGCATGCCCGCCGAGGGCCTCGCATGGCTCCCCAAGTCCGAGATCCTCACGTTCGAGGAGCTGACGCGGCTCGTGACGTTGTTCGTCCGGCTCGGCGTCCGCTCGCTCAAGATCACCGGCGGCGAGCCCACCGTGCGTGCGGATCTGCCCGTGCTCGCCGGCATGTTCCGCGCCGCGGGCCCCGACCTCGACGTCTCGATCACCACGAACGGGATGCTGCTGGACACCCTGGCGCAGCCGCTCGCCGAGGCGGGGGTCGACCGTGCCACCGTCTCGTGCGACACGCTCCTGCGGCACCGGTTCCAGGAGATGACCCGGCGCGACGCGCTCGACCGCGTGCTCCGCGGCCTCGTGGCGGCGGAGGAGGCCGGCCTCACCCCGATCAAGATCAACACGGTCGTGATCGGCGGCACGAACGACGACGAGGTCGTCGACTTCGCCGCCTGGGCCCGGCGCACCGGGTACGAGGTCCGGTTCATCGAGTACATGCCGCTGGACGCCCAACACGCATGGGAACGGGACAAGGTCGTGCCCGGACGACGCATCCTGGATGCGATCGACGCGGTCCACCCGCTGCGGGCCGACGGCCCCACGAACGAGCCCGCCGCCACGTACCGGTTCGCCGACGGCGCCCCCGGGAGGATCGGCGTGATCGCCAGCGTCACCGAGCCCTTCTGCGACACCTGCAACCGGCTCCGGCTGACCGCGGAGGGCCAGTTCCGGACCTGCCTGTTCGCCCTGGAGGAGACCGATCTGCGCGGCCCGCTGCGCGCCGGGGCCACCGACGACGACCTCGAGGCGCTGATCCGCGACGCCGTGACGTCGAAGTGGTCGGGACATCGGATCAACCACCCCGACTTCGTCCAGCCCGAGCGGTCGATGTCGATGATCGGCGGCTGACGCCGCCGGGTCACCCGGGGAGGTTCGCGATCTCCAGCTTCGGGATCGGGTCGCCGGGCTCGAACCCCAGGATCTGGGCGTAGAACGAGAGCTCCGCCTCGGTCGCCGCCACGATCGTCTCGGCCTTGCGGAACCCGTGCTGCTCCCCCTCGAAGAGCAGGTACGCGTGCGGCAGGCCCTTGTCGCGCAGCGCGCCGACGATCAGCTCCGCCTGCGAGGGCGGCACGACGACGTCCTCCGCACCCTGGAGCACGAGCATCGGCGTCGAGAGCAGGTCCACCGAGTTGATCGGGCTGCGCGCCCGGTACAGCGCCTCCGCCTCGGGCCAGGGACCGATCAACGTGTGCTCGTACCGGCTCTCGAACTTGTGCGTGTCCCCCTCGGCGAACGGGACCAGATCCGCCACGCCGTAGTAGCTGGCGCCCGCCGCGAACTCCGTATGGAAGACGAGCGCGCAGATCGTCGTGTACCCGCCGGCCGAGCCTCCGCGGATCAGGAGCCGGTCGCCGTCGACCGTCCCCTCTTCGACGAGGAACCGGGCCGCGTTGATGCAGTCGAGCGTGTCGACCACGCCCCACGAACCGTTCAGCCGCTGTCGGTACGCTCGCCCGAACCCGGTGCTGCCCCCGTAGTTCACGTCGACGACGGCGAACCCGCGCGACGTCCAGTACTGCATCTCCAGGTCGAACGCCGAGGTCGCCTCGGCGGTCGGCCCGCCATGGCTCATCACGATCAGGGGCGGCCGTTCGTGGGCGGGGGCCACGTGGTCCGGGTTCCGCGGCAGGTACGCGTGCGCGAAGCTCGTCAGCCCGTGCTCCGTCGGGAACTCGATCTGGTGTGGGACGGACAGGTACGCCTCGTCGACGTCGACGGTGGTGCTCTCGCGGAGCACCTCCACCGAACGCGTCGAGAAGTCGAGCAGCACCACCTGGTTCGCGATCGTCGGGCCGCCGGCCACGAACAGGATCTGCGACCCCTCCACCACGAGGCGCGGCCACGGCACGGCCGTGTGCGGGAGGTCCAGGTCGAGGAGCTCGCCCGTGGTCGGATCGAGGACGGCCGTGCGCTGGATGCCGCGGTCCCCGTAGTGGCAGGCGATGCGGCCGTCGGCGAGGAACCCGTAGGACGACGCGCCGAACAGCCACCCCGGCCAGCCGAACTCGACGTCGTCGGACCGGATCACCTGGCGCCGGCCGTCCTGCTCGCGCTCCAGGTTCCACCACCCGCTGCGGTCGCTGGCCCAGACCAGCTCCCCGCTCGGGCTCCAGGAGGGCTGCCAGATCGACTCCTCGCCGTCCCGGCCCGCGACCAGGCGCTCGGGGCCGAGGGAGCCGTCGGCGGCCAGCTCGGCCACGAACAGCTCGCAGCCGTCCCACGGCATCCAGGGGAGGTCCCAGGCGAGCCACGACAGGCGATCGCCGGAGGGCGCGACCCGCGGCGCGCTGTAGAAGTCGCGGCCGGATGCGAGCACGCGGGGGGGGCCGCTCCCGTCGGTGGGGAGGACGACGAGCTCGTTGTGGACGTCGTCGGGGATCCGCGTGCCCTCGTGGCGCTCGCGCACGCCGATCCACCACGAGCCATCGGCGGTGACCCTGCCGTCGGCGTACCGGTGCGCCCCACCGGTGTCGGGCGTGATCGCGACCGGCTCGCCGTCGGCGCCGATCCGGTAGAGCCGCTGATCGTCGAAGCGTGAGCAGAACAGGACGCCCTCGTGGACGGCGAACGCCCCGCCGCCGTACTCGTGGACGGTCGTGCGGACGTTGAAGTCTCCGGGGACCCGGTCCACCGGCGACGACCAGGGATCCGAGCTCATGACGACACCACGTCCACCTTCGGCCGGCCGGGTCTCGAGCCACCAGGCGAGCCCGTGCTCGAGCCAGGTCTGCCCGATCCGGCTCTCCGCGGTCGCCAGCATCGACGCGCCGATCGGGGACGACCAGGCGCCGTACGGGGCGACGGTGGGCTCGCTCATCGCGGCCGCCGCCCGACGATCACCCGGGTCACCTGCAGCTCGCCGCCCTTGGTGGAGGTGACGTCACGGAACCCGCCGCGCACGTACACCTTCTTCACGTCCCGCGCGCGGTCGGGGTCGGTCTCCATCAGGAGCCATCCGTCCCGGGCCAGCCACTCGGGGGCCTCCTCGACCGCTCGCCGAACGAGCCCGAGCCCGTCCTTGCTGTGGTCGGTGAGGGTGTCGACCGGCTCCCACGCGCGGATCTCGTCGGGCAGGTCGGCCACCTCGCCGCGCGCGACGTAGGGCGGGTGCAGCGTGATCACGTGCACGCCGCCGCGCAGCCGCCGACGGAGCGCGCCGAACAGATCGCCGACCGAGAAGGTGGCGTGCAACCCCAGCCGCTCGGCGTTGCGGCGCGCGAGCCGGATCGCGTCCCGGGACAGATCGGTGCCGTACACGTCCGCCTTCGGGACCTCGTCCGCGACCGACAGCGCGATCGTGCCCACGCCGGTCGCGAGGTCGACGTGGACGGGATGCCGGCGTTTGCGCAGGCGCCGGATCGCCTGCTCGGCCAGGAACTCCGACGAATGGCGCGGCACGAACACCCCCGGGGTCACGACCAGTTCGATCCGGCGGAAGTCGGTGGTCCCCTTGATGTAGGGGATCGGCTCACCCGTCGCACGCCGAGCGACGAGCCGCTGGAACGCCTTCGCCTTCTTCCCCGGGATCGACTCGTCGGGGTCGGGCTCGTCGCCACCCATCACGAACGCGAGCAGGTCCTCGGCTTCGATCCGCTCGCGGTGCTTCTGCCAGTGATCGATCGCCGGTGAGGCCTTCAGCGTCTTCACCGCCTCGTCGAGCAGGTTTCTCGCGCGCACGGCCGAGCATCGTACCCGCGACGCCCACCGGTAGACTCGGTCGACGATGCCCCGATCGACGAAGCGCTCGGACGCCGACGAGCCCGGCGCGAGCCCGGAGCCGGCCGAGCGACCGAAGACGACGGCCGCCGCCAAGGCCGGGGCGAAGCCGAGGAGGCCGCGGGCACGCTCCCGCGCGAAGGGCATCGCCGGCTCGATCCGGCTGACCGGGGACCGGCTGATCGTGCGCTCGCCCGAGAACGGGGAGCGGAAGACCTCGGCGGGCCTGCTGATCCCCGCCACGGCGGCGCCCGCGCCGCGCCGGCTCTCGTGGGGCGACGTCCAGCTCACCGGTCCGGACGTCCGGGTGGCGAAGGAGGGGGATCGCGTCCTGTTCCTGCCGTCCTCGGCCCTCGAGGTCGAGCTGGACGGCGCCGACTACGTCCTGCTGCGGGAACGCGACGTGCAGGCGGTGGCGGCGCAGCCCGACGCGGGTGGCGACCGGGCGCCGGGGCAGTACCTCTGAGCGGTCCTAGCCCGCCACGAAGCTGAGCCGTACCGACCGCTCGTCGTTGTCCCGGTTCGGATCGATCACGACGACCGACTGCCACGTCCCCAGCTGGAGGCCGCCGGCGACCACGGGGATCGTGAGGGACGACGGGACGAGCACGGGCAGCAGGTGATCCCCGCCGTGACCACGGGATCCGTGCCGATGCTCGTAGCGGTCGTCGCGCGGCAGGAGCCGCTCGAGCAGCTCGTCCAGGTCCTCCTCGGAGCCGCTGCCGGTCTCCATCAACGCCACGCCGGCCGTCGCGTGGGGGACGAACACGTGGAGCAGCCCATCGCCTCCCGCCGCGGCGCCGAACGCCCGAACGTGGTCCGTGACGTCGACCACCCGGGCGCCGCGCGTGGAGATCCGGAACGTCTCGGTCCGCATCGAGCTCAGCCGGACACGGTCCCGGTGAACGACGGCTCGGCCAGGACCTCCGTGTGCTCGAGCGACACGAAGGCGTCGAACGACTGTCGCCAGGTCTCGGTCGGCCAGCGGATGTCCACGGTCCGCTCGGCGGCCCGATAGACCGCCGTGTAGAGCGTGCCGAACCCGTTCGCGTACGACGTGGAGAACAAAGGTGTGCGCAGGAACGCGTCGGCGAACCCGGCGGCGTCGACCGCAGGATCGTCCAGGAGTCGCGCGATCGCCTGCTCCCGTTCGATCGTGCGCGTCGCCCGGGCCTGCTCCGGCCACTCCACGATCCCCTGGTGGTTCGTGGCGACGGGGAACGCCCGGAAGATCGGCTCGCGATCGGGCGACAGGTAGGCGGTGAGGTACCGGCCCTCGCGGTCGAGCACGGTCACGTTGTGGCTGAGCGAGGTGGGCACCCGGGCGAGGACCGCCCGGGCCTCGTCGACGGTCGCGCACGTCTCGACGAGGTACCGGACCACGATCGGGATCCCGAAGCCGTCGCCCAGGACGCGCCGGCCTCCGAACGTGAGCGAGACGGCGAGCCCGTCCTCGTTCATCCCGTCGAGGAGCCCCCAGAGGCAGTCGCTCATGCCGATCACGCGCCGACCCAGGAACCCCGTGTGCCACAGCAACCCCTCGAACCGCGACGGCGCGTAGTCGTAGTTGCGCACGAGGGTGGGCGAGCCGTCGCGGGTCCACGCACCCTGCGAGCACGCCGCGAGGTACGGCGGGGGCCGGTACAGCGAGAGCATCCGGGCGGCGAGGTCCCCGCCGCCCGAGAGCTCCACCAGCCGTTCGTACACCGGCAGCAGCTCGGGTAGGTGCGCGCGCAGCATGCGGACGCTGGTGGCGTACGAGGCCCGCGCGGCTTCGCCCTCACGCAGGAACCAGGCGCGGTAATGGGGCCAGCGCTCCTCGAAGACCGCCTGCCACAGGGGTCCGGGCTCCAGCTCCTCGAGCGCGCGGAACGAGAACGGCAGCATCGGCATGTCGGAAGATGGTGCCAGGGAAGGAGCCCCGGAGCCACCACCCGGGGCTCAGAGCATCTTGAACCCGAACGGCTCCGGCTGCACGAGCGGCGGCGTCTCCTCGCCGGGCGGCACGCTCGTGAATCGATCCTTGATCCCGGTGATCCATCCGCGCGCGCGATCGAGGAGCTCGTGCTCCGCGTCCATGAACCGGCCGCGGGTGACCAGGATCCCGAGATCGGCGCCCGGGTAGCGGTACTGCCCGGTCGCCGCGATCCGCAGGTAGAAGGCCTCGGACTCGTCGGCCACGGTGTGCCAGTCGGTATCGCGCCGCGCGAAGGCGATCGACCCGTCCTCGCGCATCGACCAGATCCCCGAGGGCGGCGCGTCGGTGATCAGCTCGGTCACGTCCTCGGTCTGCTTCAGGATGAACTGGGTCCACTCGTCCAGGTTGTGTACCTGCGCCCAACGTTCGTTCAGCTCGTCGACGTCGATGTCGTAGTCGACGTCCATGAACTCCAGCAGATGGAAGAGGAACAGCGGCATGTCCCCGTAGGCGACCGCGGTCACGTTCGTGATGCTCGAGGCCCCCGTCACCCGGGGGTTCAGCTCGCCGAGCCACAGGTCGCCGGTCCTCGCGTCGAGCAGGTAGTCCAGCTCGAAGTAGCCGCGGTAGCCCTCGCTGCGCAAGCGCTCGCCCATCGCGATCGTCCGCTCCCGGGCGAGCGCTCGCTGGGCGTCCGTGAGCAGCTCGGGCGACACGTCGTCGCCGCACCACCCCCCGTCGTAGGGGGTCAGCTCCTCGAACCCGACCAGCTCCGCCATCAGCGGTCCGACGAGCGTCCCGTGTCGAGTGATGACGCCCTCGATCGCGAGCTCACGCGGCTCGATCCGTCGCATCACCTTGATCTCGTGGCCGACGATCTTCTCCTCGTGCCGGCGCCAGTCGTCCTGGTCGGCCACGAAGAACGTCGTCTGACCGGAGTCGCCGTAGGGGGTCTGGATCACCAGGTCGTCGCCGAGGCCCGCCTGCTTCGCCAGCGACCGGAGGTCCTCGTACGACGAGCCGGTCCCCATGACGTTCGGCACGCTCGGCACCCCGGCCTCGTTCCCCAACCGCGTGGTCTCGATCTTCGAGTCCAGCCGGTGCCGGAGCGTGGCCGGTGGGAACGCCACCTCCAGGCCGAGCTCCGTGGCGAGCTCTTCGGTCTCCTCGTCGAACATCAGGAACGCCGCCTTGCCGCCCCCCCGCCGGCGCACGAGGTCACCGATCTCCTTGTGCCCCAGGAGGTAGTTCACGATCTCCTCGATCGATCCGAAGGCGCGCGGCGTCTGCTCGCGGGGCACGATCACGTTGGGGTGCCCGCCGTCGAACGAGTCGTAGTAGTTCACGAACCGGAAGTTCCGCACCCATCGGTCGATCCCCAGCAGGTTGAACGCGGTGGCGCTCACGAAGTAGACGGGCGTCTCGTTCGTGCGGAAGAACCCACGGATCGCGGGGATCCCCGTCAGCGGCTTCGTCGTGACGACCTCGAAGGTCTCCGGCCGCGCCTCCGCCGCCGCCTCGGGCGACCCGGTGGCCTCCGAGGGACGACGCGCCGTGCGCTCCGCGCGCACCACGAACCACCGGGCCGCGACGATCAGGACGAGCAGGATGGCGATCGCGACGACCGCGTTCACGTCAGACCGCACCAGTCGCGGATGAACAGGCCGAGGACCTGTGCCGTCTGCGTCACGGACGGAAGGTACACCCGCTCTCCCACGCCGTGCGCCTGCTCCGCGTAGGGCCCGAAGCAGACGGACGGGATCCCGGCGGCCAGCCCGAAGATGCGGGCGTCCGTGGTGCCGGTGGTGGCCACGAGGGCGGGGGCCGCCCCCTGCCGCCGGGCGTACGCGTGCGACAGCGTGGTCACCAGGGGATCGTCGATCGCCACCTCGTAGCCGGGCGCCCGGAACCCCCGATAGAGGACCTCGGGGGCGGGAGTGTCCGCCGTCCCGTTCGCCGCCGCAGCCTCGGCCACGATCGTCTCGATGCGCAGCTGCAGCTCGCGGACGTCCATCCCCGGGTACAGCGCGATCCGGAACCCGATCGTGCACTCGCCGGGAACCGTCGACGGCCAGTCGCCGCCGCGGATCGTGCCGACGTTCAACCCGATCGGATGGGGATAGGCGTCGTAGGGGGGCGGCGGCGCCTCGTTCAGCTCCGCCTCGAGCGCACGGAGCGCGTGGATCGTCCCCAGGCTGCGCTCGATCGCGTTCACGGCGTGACCGCCTTCGGCGGCGTGCCCCGCGAGCCCCGTCATCCGGACGGAGAACCACAGGACCCCGACCTGGGACGTGGTGATCGCGGCGCCGAACGGCTCGGCGATCACGGCGGCGTCCGCGGTGTAGCCAGCCAGCACGGTCTGGAGCGCGCCGTTGCCGGTGCACTCTTCCTCCACCACGGACTCGAGGTGCACCGGGGCGAGCGGCTCGCGCCCGAGTCGGCTGAGCCCGCGGACCGCGCCGAGGATCGCCGCGAGCCCGCACTTCATGTCGGCGGCCCCGCGGCCCGAGAGCCACTCGCCCTCGCGATGGGGGGTGAACGGGTCGCGCGGCCAGTGATGGGCGGGCTCGGGCGACACGACGTCGATGTGGCCGTTCAGGATCAGCGAGCGTCCCGCGCCCGCGCCACCCCACGTGGCGACGACGTTGGCCTTCCCGTCCACGTCCCAGTCGAACGGCGATGCGAGGGGGTGCGCCCGCAGCGCCTCGGCGTCCATCGCGACGTCGAACGGCTCCAGGTCGAGGTCGCGCAGGGCCTGGCGAACCACGGCCTGCCCCGGCTCCTCGTTGCCCAGGACGGTGGGCTGCTCCACGAGGCGCGCCAGGACGTCGGCCATCCATCCAGACTCGGCGGCGATCGCCTCCGCGATCTCGTGGTCGTCCGCCGTGGGCTCGGGTGGGCCGTCGAGCCGGGCGGCGGCCAGTGCCAGCCCGTCGTACGCCGAGGCGGGCGGAGCTTCGAGATCCGAACCGAGCCGGCTGCCCCCGTAGCCACCCCCCTCGTGTGCCGCGGCGACCTCGTCGGGGGCGGGCGACATGGGCGGGAAGCGTACACCTCGCCCCTCGGCGGGACCGTGCCGAACGTGCGTAATGCTGTAATGTTGCTTGCACTCGACAGAGGAGCATCGACATGACGGACGACCAGCTGCGCGGATGGTTCGCGGGACGCCTGCCCGCGGAGTGGTTCGAGGGCGCACCCGAGGTCTCGAGCGACCGCGACGAGATCCTCGTCATCGGCACGCTCTCGGAGCCCGAGGTCCCGAAGGACGCCTCGGAGGACCTGCGCGGCGCCGCGATCGCGGGTCGGATCGGCGGGTTCCGCAAGGACACCCGCCAGCAGCGGATGCGCATCGCCGACGAGGCGCAACATCGATTCCAGCGCAAGGTGAGCTGGGGCGTCACGTGCGGAGGAGAGCGCGAGCTGTTCACCACGCTCTCGATCCCCGCGATGACGCGCCTCGGGATGCGGGAGCGGGCCGTGCTCGACACCCTGGTCGACGCCGGCGTCGCGCGGTCCCGGAGCCACGCCCTCGCCTGGTGCGTCCGGCTGGTCGGCGACCGACAGGACGAGTGGCTCGGGGAGCTC
This sequence comes from Actinomycetota bacterium, assembly GCA_036556385.1. Lineage (GTDB taxonomy): Bacteria > Actinomycetota > UBA4738 > UBA4738 > HRBIN12 > AC-51. The sequence continues at coordinate 9,934 of DATBJQ010000160.1, forward strand.
CGCGAGGCCCTGAAGAAGGTGCAGGAGGTCCGCGCCGAGGGTCCCACCTCGGGCAGCACCGGCTGAGGCAGCTCCCGGCAGAACCGGCGAATCCGCCCCGACCAGCGGGGATGCGGGCGCTCGGTGACGCAGCTAGGGTCGAGGCGATGCGGCTCCCCGTCCGCAGGCTCAAGGCTCCCGACCCCCTCGCCGACCACTCCAGCATGGCCGGGGGATGGTCCTTCCGTCGTGTGCGCGCGCCGCTGATCGCCGCGCTCGCCACCGCGATCACGATCACGGTCGCTCCCGCACCGGCCCTCGCATCCCCCCCGGCCCGCGCGGTCCCCGGTGTCGTGGACGTCGGGCGCCTCGCGGACCCCGGTCCGCCCCCGCTGCCCGTGGTCTATCCGCGAGGGGCCCTGCGCGGGGTCGCGGCCCGCGGCTCGGACATCGTGTTCTCCGACCTGGACGCGACCGACGCCTGGGCGAGGGAGGCGATCCGCTGGGTGGCGTCCACGAACGACTGGATGCGCGACTACGCGGCGGCCAAGGACGGGACCTATCGCTTCCGGCCCGACGCGTTCGCCACGCGACGGTACGCGGTCCGCTCGATCGTGAAGGCCTTCGCGCCGACCGAGCTCCCCGACCCCTCCGTGGTGTTCACGGACCTGGACCCGTCCAGTCCCTGGTACCGGTACGCGGCCGTGGCGGTGGGACACCGGTGGATCCGGCCGACCGGGGACGGCGCCTTCCTCCCGGACGCCCGTGTGACGATGGTCGAGCTCCACCGGATGCTCGCGCTCGCGCTCGGGCTCCGGCCGGCGGCCAGGGCGCTGGACGCGATCCACACGCGCTCGGGCGTCACGTTCGAGACCCCCGCCGACTTCGGCACCACGATGCTCGGTCTGCGGCTGGGGCTCCGGTACAACTTCCCGAGCGGCGACGAGTCGAAGGACGTGACGCCGCAGGACGAGCTCAAGCGCGCGTTCGTGGCGTACTCGTTGTTCCGCGCGACCACGCTGCCGTCGTACGCCGTCTCGGACCTGCTCGACCAGTACGCGGACGTCGAGCTCCCGCACCTCGGGCCGCGGAAGCAGGCGATCGTCCAGTGGGGCGTGCGGTACATCGGGTTCCCCTATTTCTGGGGTGGGGAGTGGGGGCTGACCACCGCGTCGCAGCGGCAGCCCGGGTTCGACTGCTCGGGGCTGAGCTGGTGGTTGCTGCGTCGAGCCGACGACCTGTACCCGGTGGTTCCACCCCGCCCGTACGACGGGTGGAGCCTGCCCGAGCGATCCTCGGCCGAGATGGCGCGCGCGACCGAGCGCCGGCTCCGGTACGGGCAGCTGCGTCCCGGCGACCTGATGTTCTACGACGGTGACCTCGACGGTGTGGTGGACCACGTCGACGTGTACGTCGGCAACGGCTACGCGCTGGACTCCTCCAACACGCCCGGCGGCGTGACGGTGATGTGGGTCGGCGACGGTTGGTACCGCGAGCACTTCCGCTACGGCCGTAGGATCCTGAAGACCTGATCAACCGGCGGCCGCGTCGGCCTCGATCGCGGCGGCGAGGAGCTCTCCCTCGGGCGGCGTCAGGGGCCGCGAGGAGCGAGCCTCGGCGTCGTGCGCCACGACGACGGAGGCGGACTCCGCGGCGAGCCATCCCTCCCGGGCCACGATCCGCTCGGCCGTGCGGATCGACGACGTTCCGAAGCCGGTCCCGCGGCACGTCACGGTGACCTCCTCGTCGCCGAGCGACAGCTCGCGCCGGTAGTCGATCGCGATCCGGACGATCACGAAGTCGAAGGTCGGCCCCAGGACCTGCTTCGCCCAACGGTCGCGGCATTCCTCGAGGTAGGTCAGGTAGACGGCGTTGTTGACGTGACCGTAGGCGTCGACGTCGCGCCAGCGGATGTGCACGGTCTGCGTGAACACCGGGCCCGAGCATACGGCAGGGCCCCGGAGGAACTCCGGGGCCCTGCTTTCGGAGAGAGGGGCTCCACCCATCCGTTCGGCCGAGCGCCCCATCCGGTTCGAACCGGGTTGTTGCGGTTCCGTGACGGAGCGCTCAGTCGGGATCCCGTTCCTCCGCTGCGGCATGGCTGTCCACGATGCGCCGGTCGGCCTCCGCGTCGGCTGCCAGGACGCTGGCCGGGGTGCCGGTCACCGCCGTCAGGAACGGGACGCGCTCCAACGCCAGGAGCGAGACCTCGGTCACCGAACGGACCGTGGCCATGCGGGGGCGGTCGCGGAGCAGCGCGATCTCGCCGACGTAGGAACCCGAGGCCGCCCGCGAGACCTCCCGGCCGTCGACCTCGATCGCGACCTCGCCGGACTCGATCACGTAGACACGGTCGCCGAGATCGCCCTGCCGGATCACGACCTCCGAGGCCGGGACCGACACGGGGATCAGCTCGCGGACGAGCCGCTCCAGGGCGGGCAACGGGAGCGGCTGGAACATGGGGATCGAGCGCAGGAGCGCCAGGTGCGCCGGATCCGGCGGCGTCGCCGCCCGGTCGACGGCGCGGAGGGGCCGCAGCGTGAGCGCCGCCGCCGCGACGACGAGGACGCCGAGCGCGGCGAAGGAGCCGCTCGCGCCGAACAGCAGGACGAGGAGTGGCGCGATCGCCGACCCCACGCCCTGCGTGACCGCGATCATCGACTCCTGCACGCCGAAGATCCTCGTGAGCACGTCGTCGTCGATCGCGCGCTGGAGGATCGTCCGACCGGCCACATCGGCGAACGCATGACCGCCGCCGACGAACACCAGCAACCCCATCGCGACCCCGAACGCCTGGGTCGTCGCGACGGACGCGAGTGCGGCACCGGACACGATCACCCCGAGCCCGACCGCCGCCGCGAGCGATCGCCGTCCCACCAGGACGACGGCGCCGGCGGCGCCCAGGAGCCATCCGACGCCCACCGCCGCCGTGAGGAGCCCCACGCTGTCCTCCCCGATGCCCAGGACGTCGATCCCGAGGACCACCGAGAGCACGTCGAGCGTGCCGACCATGACGAACATCGCGCCGCCCAGCAGGAGGACCGACGTGGCGCCGGGACGAGCGCGGAGGTCGCTCGCGACCCCCCCGAGGGTGCGCAGCGTCCGCCCGGCACGATCCGACCACGACGGGCCGGCGCGGGGAGCGCCCCCCGGCGCCGACCCGCTCGGCGGCGGGAGCTCGGGGACGTCGACGGGCCGCAGGAGCATCCGATGGGTCAGGAGCGCCGCCACCCCCGCGAGCACGGCGAACACCGCACACACGAGCGCGGGGCCGCCGGCGTCGATCAAGACGGCGTTCGCGACCGGACCCGCCATCACGCCGATCCCCTCCACCGTGCCCGAGATCGAGTTGCCCGCGGTGAGCTCCTCGGGTCCGCGGGCCAGCTCCGGGATGATCGAGTGGTGCACCGGTCGCGTGAGCGTCACGGTGCACGCCGCCACGACCGCGGATGCGTACACCACGGGTGTGGGTGCGAACGCCAACGCGGCGGCGAGACCGCCCGTCGCCACGGCCTGGGCGAGGTAGCCCAGCGACAGCGCTCGGTCGCGCGGCAGACGCTCCAGCACCACGGCACCCACGGGAGCGAACGCGGCCGAGGGGACCAGCTGCGCCAACGCGACGAGGCCCGCCGCCCCGGCGCCGCCGCGCTGGTACGCGTAGATCAGGACCGCGATCCAGACCGCGTACTCCTCCGCGTTGAACAGGAAGTACGAGATCTGGACGCGGCGGATCGAGCGGTTCCGGAGCACGCCGCGGTAGACGTGCAGGGTCTTCCCCGCCGATGCCACGGCATCCCTCCCGGCGGGCATCGTTGCCCGGCAGCGGGAACGTGGTCAAACGCCGGAGGCCCCCACCCGAACGGGCGGGGGCCTCCGAGGAACGGCCGGGAGCGGGATCAGAAGTCCATGTCGCCGCCGGGCATGCCGCCGCCGCCCGCCGGCATCTTCTCCTTCTCCGGCTTCTCGGCCACCACGGCCTCCGTGGTGAGGAACAGCGCCGCGATCGACGCCGCGTTCTGCAGCGCCGAGCGCGTCACCTTGGCCGGGTCGACGACACCGAACTTCACCATGTCGCCGTACTCGCCCGTGGCCGCGTTCAGGCCCTGCCCCTCGGCGAGGGAGCGGACCTTCTCGACGATCACACCGCCCTCGAGGCCGGCGTTCGCGGCGATCTGCTTGATCGGCTCCTCGAGCGCCCGCTTCACGATCGCCGCACCGGTGAGCTCGTCGCCCTCCAGGTCGACCTTCTCGAGCGCCGCCTGCGCGTTCAGCAGGGCCACGCCGCCGCCGGGCACGATGCCCTCCTCGACGGCCGCCTTCGTGGACTGCACGGCGTCCTCGATGCGGTGCTTCTTCTCCTTCAGCTCGACCTCGGTGGCCGCGCCGACCTTGATCACCGCGACCCCGCCCGAGAGCTTGGCCAGGCGCTCCTGGAGCTTCTCGCGGTCGTAGTCGGAGTCCGTCTTCTCGATCTCGGACTTGATCTGGTTGATCCGCCCGGCGATGTCCTCCTCCTTGCCGGCGCCCTCCACGATGGTGGTCTCGTCCTTGGTGACCACGACCTTGCGGGCCTGCCCGAGCAGGTCGAGGGTGGCGTTCTCGAGCTTGAGACCGACCTCCTCGGAGACCACGGTGGCGCCGGTCAGGATCGCGATGTCCTGCAGCATCGCCTTGCGACGGTCACCGAACCCGGGGGCCTTCACCGCGGCGCTCTTGAACGTGCCGCGGATCTTGTTCACGACCAGGGTCGCGAGCGCCTCGCCCTCGACGTCCTCGGCCAGCACGAGCACCTGCTTGCCGGCCTGCATGACCTTCTCGAGCACGGGGAGCAGGTCCTTCACGGCGCTGATCTTGGAGTTGGCGATCAGCACGTACGGCTCCTCGAGGACCGCCTCCATCCGCTCGGGGTCGGTGATGAAGTAGGGCGAGATGAAGCCCTTGTCGAACCGCATCCCCTCGGTGAACTCCAGCTCCATCCCGAAGGTGTTGGACTCCTCCACGGTGATGACGCCGTCCTTGCCCACCTTGTCGACGGCGTCGGCGATCTTCTCGCCGATCTCCGGGTCGGCGGCCGAGATGGCGCCGACGTTGGCGATCTCGTCCTTCGAATCCACGTCCTTCGACTGGTTCTTGATCGACTCCACCGCCAGCTCCACCGAGCGCTCGATCCCGCGCTTCAGCGACATCGGGTTGGCGCCCGCGGCGACGTTGCGGAGGCCCTCCTTGACGATGGACTGCGCGAGGACGGTCGCGGTGGTGGTGCCGTCGCCCGCGACGTCGTCGGTCTTCTTCGCGACCTCCTTCACGAGCTCGGCGCCGACCTTCTCCATCGGGTCGTCGAGCTCGATCTCCTTGGCGATCGAGACGCCGTCGTTCGTGATCGTGGGCGCGCCCCACTTCTTCTCGAGGACGACGTTGCGGCCCTTCGGGCCGAGCGTGATCTTCACGGCGTTCGCGAGCTGGTCCATGCCACGCTCCAGCGCGCGCCGCGCGTCCTCGTCGAAGGTGATGAGCTTCGGTGCCATCCCCTCTGACCTCCTTCGTCGGCCGCCTTCGGCCGTCGGTCGGGTGTGCCGGGGCTTCTCAGGCGGCCCCGTCGACTGCTAGCACTCGATAGGTGCGAGTGCTAAGGATGGTAGTGCGCGGCACGCGGGAGTGGCAACGTGCTAGCCGCGGGCGGAGACCACGAGGGACGGCGGCAGGCCGAGCACGAAGACCAGCCCGGCCAGCACGTCGAACGACGTCCACGCGGCGATCGCGCCGGCCACCGCCGCCCAGACGACGACCGCGCCCACGGGCCCGGCGGCGCCCGGGGTCGGTCGCTCCGCCCGTCGCCAGGCACGGTACCGGGGCAGCATCAGGAGCCCGGGCACGACGAAGCAGAGGAACCCGGACACCAGGCCGACCACGGCGAAGATCCACTGCGGGAGCTCCCACCTCGGGCTCACCCCGGGGAACCCTCCGCGGCCCGGGCCGACGCTAAGCTTCGCGCCCATGGACGCGGGGCCGGCATGGGAGCGACGGTTCACCGCCACCGCGTTGGGCTTCCCGGTC
>DATBJQ010000161.1:0-17328 GCA_036556385.1 Actinomycetota bacterium
TGGGACCTCGACGTCGACGCGATCCAGGCGGCGCTGAGCCCGCGCACGCGGATCGTGCTGCTGAACACGCCGAACAACCCAACCGGCAGGATCTACCCGGCCGTGACGCTCGAACGGCTCGCCGGCGTGCTCGACCGACACGCGGGCTCACGTGATCGTCCGGTCTACGTCCTCTCGGACGAGTCGTACAGCCGGATCGTGTTCGACGGGAACCCGATGGTGACGCCGGCCGCCCACATCCCCCGCTCCCTGCTGGTCCACACCTTCAGCAAGAGCTCGTTGGCGCCGGCGCAGCGGCTGGGCTTCCTGGCGCTGCCGCCCACGATGCCCGACCGCGAGGCGTTCCGGCTCGCGGCCACCGGCGTCGGCCTGGCCACCGGCAACGCGCTGCCCGACGCGGTGATGCAGTACGCGCTGCCGGACCTCGAGGGCCTCGTCGTGGACGTCGGCCGGTTGCAGCGACGGCGCGACCGGATGCTCGACGCGCTCCGAGCGGCCGGCTACGAGGTCGGCACGCCGGAGGCGACCTTCTACCTGCTGGTCCGCTCGCCCGATCCGGACGATGCCGCGTTCGCCCGGCGGCTCGCCGCCGACGACGTGTTGGTGCTGCCCGGCTCCGTGTGCGAGCTGCCGGGGTGGTTCCGGATCTCGCTTACGGCCACCGACGACATGGTCGACCGGGCGCTCCCACTGTTCGCGAAGGCGATCAGCTCGCGGTGAGCCCATCGACCACGTTTGCGGCGCCCCCGGGACGATCAAGGAGAGACATGCGGAAGATCCTGGTGAACGACAGCGTGACCCTCGACGGTGTGATGCAGGCGCCGGGCGGGCCCGAGGAGGACACCCGCGACGGGTTCGAGCACGGCGGGTGGGCACAGCCCTACTTCGACCCGGTGATGGCAGAGTCGGCGTCGGAGGGGATCGACAAGGCTCCGGAGTTCCTCTTCGGCCGCCGAACGTACGAGCATTTCGCGTCCGTGTGGCCGCAGCAGGGCGACGACAACCCGTTCGCGAAGGTGTTGAACGCCTCGCAGAAGTGGGTGGCGTCCACGACGTTGACGGAGCCGCTGCCGTGGGACCCCGCGTCCGTGCTCCCCGGCGACGCCGCGGACGCCGTGGCGGAGCTGAAGCAGGGAACGGGACCTGACCTCGTGATCCTCGGCAGCGGGGTGCTGGTGCGTTCGCTGATGGCCCGGAACCTGATCGACGAGTACGTCCTGCTGATCCACCCGCTCGTGCTGGGGCACGGGCGGCGGCTGTTCACGGACGAGGGCCCGCCGATGCCGCTCCTCCTGGTCGACGCGAAGACCAGCACCACCGGCGTGGTGATCGCCACGTACCAGCCCGCCGGCGACGCTCCCTAGCGTTCGCCGAGCACGTCGCGCAGCACCTCGGGCAGGTGCTTGGCGATCGCCAGGTGGCCGCCGTCGTCCCACACCGTCAGCCGGGCTCCCGGGATCCGGTCCGCCAGGAGCCGCATCCGGTCGGGTGGGGTGAGCCGGTCGCTGGCGCCGGCCCAGAGGCCGAACGGGATGCCGACGTCCTCGATCCGGAACCCCCACGGCGCGAGCTGGGCGACCCACTGCAGCGCGACCCCCTCGATCCCCTGACGGACGCCCTCGCGGATCGAGTCCACGAACATGGCCTCGCGGACGGGGTCCTCGAAGAACCAGCCGTCGCCCTCGTCTGGCTCGGTCAGGAGCTGCTCGGGATGCTCGGCGAGGTCGGCCGCCCAGTCCGCGCCGACCGCGATCGCCTCGCGCAGCCCGGCGTCCGGATCGGTCGCGAGGAGCTCCTGGATCCGCCGGTCGTCGTCGTCGATCACCGCCGCGGCGATCTGGGGATCGTCGGGTGCCAGGTAGATCATCGCGCTCGCGCTGTTCGTCCCGGCCACGCCGGTCAGTCGCCGCGGGATCAGGGCCGCGCACGCGAGCGCGTACGGGACGCCGGCCGACCAGCCCACCACCCCGAACCGGTCGAAGCCGAGCGCGTCGGCGAACAGCTCGACGTCGGCCGCCCCGTCCGCGATCCGGTGCCCGGGCTGGGGATCCGAACCGCCGACGCCCGGCCGGTCGATCGTGATGGCCCGCACCCCGAGCTCGGCCGCCGCGGGAGGATCCGGGAAGAAGAGCCGCGACCCCGGCATGCCGTGGAAGCAGAGGACCGGCGTGCCCTCGCGGTCCCCCCACTCCATGTACGCGAGGGTCCGGCCGTCGGGGAGCCGCAGCGTCTCGTCGGCGATCGGATCCCACGGGTGTGACACGTCGCTCAGCTCCTTCCTCGGACCGACAGGTAATGGTGCCAGAGGATCCTGGCGGCGCTGGCGCGATACGGGGCCCAGGCCTCGGCGCGCAGCGCCAACGCGTCGAAGCTCGGTCGCTCGGGCAGCGCGAACAGCTCGCCGGCGGCGGTCGCGAGCGCCTGGTCGCCGTGGGGCCAGACGTCCGGTCGGCGCAGGCACATGATCAGGTAGATGTCCGCGGTCCACCGGCCGACGCCGCGGAGCCGCACCAGCTCGGTCCGCACCTCGTCGTCGGGGAGGCGGCGGAGCGCCTCGAGGTCGAACCCGTCCTCGAGGGCCAGCGCCAGGTCCCGCGCGTAGCCGGCCTTCTGCCGGCTGAACCCGATCGCGCGGAGCCTCGCGTCGTCCAGGGACAGGAAGGGACCGGGCTCGACCGTGCCGCCGAGCGCCGCCGTGAGCCGGTCGAAGGCCGCCTGCGCCGAGGCGAGCGACACCTGCTGTTCCAGGATCAGGTGCACGAGCGTGGCGTAGGAGGGGTCGCGTGCCCACAGGGGCGGCGGCCCGAACCGGGCGGTAGACGCCGCCAGCGCCGGGTCGAGGACCCCGAGCTCGCGGACCGCGGCTCGGAGCGACCGTTCGGTGAGGGCGCGGACCATGGCGGACCCATCCTCCCGCACCCGGCGCCCGGTACCATCCCCGGATGCCGGAGACGCAGACCCTCGTCACGTTCGCCGCGGCCTGCGTGCTGTTCGCGGTGATCCCGGGACCCGCGGTGATCTACATCGTCACGCGGAGCGTGGATCAGGGGCGCATGGCGGGGATCGCCTCGGTGTTCGGGATCGCGTCGGGCACGCTGGTCCATGTGCCCGCGGCCGCGCTCGGCCTATCGGCGCTCCTGCTGTCGTCCGCCACCGCGTTCACCATCGTGAGGTACCTCGGTGCCGCGTACCTGGTCTACCTGGGCGTGAAGAAGATCCTGGACCGCGATGGCGAGCTCACGCCCGACGGTGCGCCGCGGCAGTCCCTCCGCCGGATCTACCGGCAGGGTGCGATCGTCGGCGTCCTGAACCCGAAGACCGCCCTGTTCTTCCTGGCGTTCCTGCCCCAGTTCGTCGACCCCGCCCGGGGCTCGGTGACCCTGCAGTTCATCGTGCTCGGCGTGCTCCTCGTGCTGATCTCGATGGTGAGCGACAGCTGCTACGCGATGCTGACGGGCACCGCGGGGCAGTGGCTCCGCGCGCGCAGCCCGTCGTTCGGCCGGCGCCTGGCCTGGATCAGCGGGGGGATCTACATCACGCTCGGAGTCGGCGCGGCGATCAGCGGCTCCCGCACCAGCGTCGTCTCGGCGGACTGACGCACCCCGCGCGTGACCGCCTGAGGCTATGCTTCGGCGGTCCTTGCCGAGGAGGACTCGCGCGTGCTGTGTGGAGCCTGTGGTGAAGGCAACGAGACCGGACGCAAGTTCTGCATCGCCTGTGGTTCCCGGTTGACCCAGCGTTGCCGGTCGTGCGCGACCGACAACCCGGGGAACGCTCGGTTCTGCGGCGAGTGCGGCGAGCGCCTCGACGAGGCGTCGTCGGAAGGCGTCCCCGTCCCGGAGGCGCCGTCCGCCGAGCGTCGCCTGGTCTCCGTGCTGTTCGCCGATCTCGTTGGCTTCACGACCCTGTCGGAAGGCCGAGACCCCGAGGAGGTGCGCGAGCTCCTCTCCCGCTACTTCGACACGAGCCGTCGGGTGATCGAGCGCTACGGAGGCCTCGTCGAGAAGTTCATCGGCGACGCGGTGATGGCCGTCTGGGGGACGCCGGTTGCGAACGAGGACGACGCAGAGCGTTCGGTCCGCGCAGCCCTCGAGCTGACCGACGCCGTGGCCGCGATCGGCGAGGAGATCGGTGCTCCCGACCTTCGGGCGCGGGCCGGCGTCCTGACGGGCGAGGCCGCCGTCACGATCGGCGCGGAGGGCCAGGGCATGGTGGCGGGCGACCTCGTGAACACGGCGTCCCGGGTGCAGTCGGTCGCGCCGGCAGGTGACGTCTTCGTCGGCGACGCCACGAAGTACGCGACGGAGGCGGCGATCGCGTACGCGGATGCCGGCTCCCACCTGCTCAAGGGCAAGACCGAACCGGTCCAGCTGTGGCAGGCGCTCCGCGTGGTGGCTGCCGCCGGCGGGGACATGCGGGTCACGGTCCTGGAGCCGCCGTTCGTCGGCCGGGAGCGCCAGCTCCGGCTGGTGAAGGAGCTGTTCCACGAGTCGGCGGATGAGGGGCGGGCGCACCTGTTGTCGGTCGTCGGCCCGGCGGGGATCGGCAAGTCGCGACTCGTCTGGGAGTTCTCGAAGTACATCGATGGGCTCGCGGGCGACACGAGATGGCACGTGGGGCGGTGCCTCGCGTACGGCGAGGGTGTGACCTACTGGGCCCTCGGCGAGATGGTCCGGACGAACGCGTCGATCCGGGAGGGTGAGGACGCGCGCACGGCGCTCCCGAAGCTGCACGACGCGGTCGTCACCGCGATCTCCGACCTCGACGAGCAACGCTGGGTGGAACCTCGGCTCGCGAGCCTGCTCGGCCTCGAGACGGGCCCCGCCCGCGAGCGGGACGATCTGTTCGCGGCCTGGCGGTTGTTCTACGAGCGCCTCGCCGCCGAGATGCCCACGATCATGGTCTTCGAGGACCTGCACTGGGCCGACGACGCGCTCCTGGACTTCATCGAGTACCTGCTGGAGTGGTCCCGCGGGCACCGGTTGTTCGTCCTGACGCTCGCGCGTCACGAGCTGCTCGAACGACGCCCCGGCTGGGCCTCGGGGAAGCGCGATTCCACGTCGATCCATCTGGAGCCGCTGTCATCGCGTTCGATGGGCGACCTGCTCACCGGGCTCGCCCCCGGGTTGCCCGACGAGCTCTCCGAGCGCGTCCTGGGGCGGGCGGAGGGGGTGCCCCTGTATGCGGTCGAGACGATCAGGATGCTGCTCGATCGCGGCGTGCTCACCCAGTCCGAAGGCTCGTTCACGGCTACGGAGTCGGTCGACGAGCTGGAGGTGCCCGAGACGCTCCACGGGCTCCTGGCCGCGCGGCTCGACGGGCTCGAGGCCGATGAGCGGCGCCTGATGCAGGGCGCGTCGGTCCTGGGGAAGACCTTCACGAAGGAGGCGATCGCGGCGGTCTCGCAGCTCGAGGGCGACGTCCTCGACGAGGTGCTGAGCGCCTTGCTCCGCAAGGAGCTGCTCGGGGTCGAGGCCGAGCGCTTCTCACCGGAGCGGGGCCAGTACGTGTTCCTCGGCGACCTGGTGCGCTGGGTCGCCTACGAGACCCTCTCGAAGAAGGAGCGCAAGACACGCCATCTCGCCGTCGCCCGTTGGTTCGAGCGACTGGCGGATGAAGACTCGGTGGAGGTCGTCGCGGGCCACTACCTCCGTGCCTACGAGGCCGAGCCCGGCGCCGACGACGCGCCTGAGGTCCAACGGGCGGCGGAGGTCTGGATCACCAGGTCCGCCGAGCGGGCCGCGTCGTTGGGTGCGAACGCGGAGGCGCGGCGCCGGTTCGAGCAGGCCGCGCAGCTCACGAGCTCGGACCTGGATCGCGCCAGCCTTCTGGAGCGAGCGGGCGGCATGGCGTTCCGTGAACTCGACCACCAGGGTGCGCGACAGCTGTTCACGGACGCGATGGGGATCTACGAGCAGCACGACCTGAGCCATCCCGCGGCGCGCGTCTCCACACGGTTGGCCGAGATCGACTACCTCGAGGATCGGCTCGAGGAGGCGGTCGCGCGGATGCAGGGGGCGTACGAGATCCTGTCGACCGAGCAGGATCCCGACCTGGCGGCGCTCGCCGCGCAGCTCGGTCGGATGCACTTCTTCCAGGGCGACATGGCCCGGGCCGGCACGATGATCGAGGTGGCGCTCGACATCGCCGAACGCCTCGCGCTTCCCGACGTGATCTCGGAAGCGCTGAACACGAAGTCGATCGTGGTGGCGGCGCTCGGTCGGTACGAGGAAGCGGCGGCCCTGGTCGCCCACGCCCTCGAGGTGGCTGTCGAGAACGACCTGCCGGCGGCGGCGCTGCGCGCCTACAACAACTTCGCCGAGCACCGGACCGATCGAGACCGGTACGAGGACGGGATCGAGCTGTACGCACGCGGGTTGGCCCTGGCCGATCGGGTCGGCGACGGCGTCTGGCTCCGTGGCCTGCGCTCGGAGCAGGTCTTCCCGTTCCTGATGACGGGGCGGTGGGACGATGCGCTCGACACGCTGGCCCAGGTGCCCGATTCGGAGAAGGGCGGTCCGGACATCATCGGCCTCCTCGTCTCGATCCCGGTGATCCACATCGCGCGCGGTGACGTGGACGGGGCGGCCGAGGTGATCCACCACTTCGAGGGGTACGGACGGTCCACGGACGTGCAGCAGATCGCGGCCTTCGCCTGCGCCCAGGCGTCCTTGCTCCGGGCCCAGGGGCGCCCGGACGAGGCGATGGCGTGTGCGCGCGAGGCCGTCGATCAGGGTTTGTCACTGGGAACGATCGCGACGGTCAAGATCGGGCTCACACAGGGGCTGGCTGCCGCGTTCGAGCTCGACTCGCTCGATGAGGTGGAGCGCCAGATCGCGATCGTGGAGGACCTGACCCCCGGGATGGTCACGCCGTTCCTGCAGGCACTCGCGGGTCGATGGAAGGCGCGCCTGGCGGCCCGGAGCGACAGGGATGGTGATGCCGAACCCCTGTTCAAGGCCTCGATCGGCCTGTTCCGCGAAACCGGGATCCCGTACTGGCGCGCGATCACCCAGGTCGAGTACGGCGAATGGTTGGCGTCGAGCGGTCGCCCGGACGATGCGCGAGCCTCGTTCGACGAGGCGCGCGGGACGTTCGAGTCCCTGTCCGCGTCGGTCCGGCTCGGTCAGCTCGATCGGATCGCGGTCTCGCTCTCCGTCGACTGACCGGCCGGGTCACCAGGCTTCCCGGTGCACGACGTCGTCGAACGGCCGCCGGGACGGACGACGCACCGGCGTGAGAGGACGGTCGGCCGGATAGCCGAACGCTACGAGCCAGGCGCAGAGGTGGTCGGAGGGCAGACCCAGGATCTCGCGCGCGAGGTCTTGGTCCCCGACGGATGCGTGGCCGCTGCCGATCCCGAGGTCGGCGGCGGCCAACAACATCAACATCGTCTGCTGCCCGAGGTCGTAGTGGATCGAGCCGTCGGAGTCGGGCCGGTCGGGCGCGCACAGAGCGACGGTCGCGGCCGAGGTCCCGATGTGGCCGGCGCTGCGCCACACCTTCGAGAGCGCCTGGAGCCGTTCCCGCTCGGTCACGACCACGAGGTCCCACCGTTGCTCGTTCCGCGACGAGGGTGAGCGCCACCCGGCCTCGAGGATCCGCGCGAGCGCGTCATCGGGGATCGGGCGATCCTCGAAGCTCCGCACGTTCCGCCGGCTCGTGATCGCGTCCCAGGTCTCCATCGGTGCTCCTCCCCGTCGGGCGGTCGTGTCAGCCGTGCTCCGCGCGGGTCACGCGCGGCACCTGCTCCAGGAGACGCTCGAGCAGCTCCACGGCCTTGCCGAGGTCGTCGTAGCTGGCGGACGTGCGCGGGCGGAAGACCATCAGCGTCCCGCCCAGCACCTCGAATCCGATCCCCGGCAGCTGCTCGAGCAGCCACTCCATCATCCGGGCGTCCAGCAGCGCGAGCGCGAAGCGGCGATCGTCCGAGCGGACCTCGAACCGCCGGTTGAAGGCATCGGATTCGGTCCGGACGTCGGGGAGCGCGAAGGTGGACCGGAGGCGAGCCGCGAGCCGCTCGGGCACGACGGAGAGGTCGGGCCAGCCCGCGGGCGCGGGGGTGAGGACGCAGGTGGAGCGCTCGGCCTCCCGGCGCGTGAGCCCGGAGGGCACGAACCAGTGGTCGGCGATCGTGATGTCGATGCCGCCGCGGACGCCCTGCGCCGTGTTCTCGATGTCGCCCGCCGACGCGGACCACCGGAAGAGGGCGAAGCCCTGCCGGCCCACCCCCTGCGGGTCACCCTCCTCGGCGTGGAGACCGAGCGCCTGCGCCTGCCCGGCGAACGACTCGCGCCGGGGGAGGATCCGGAACCGGTACACGAGCCACCACATCCCCCCGACGATCACCAGCAGGACGAACGCTCCGCGGAACAGGTCGCGCGATCCCTCGTCCCCCGTCAGGACCATGATCAGCGCGAAGGCGGCGATCCCGGCCGCGATCCCCCCGAGGATCCGGTACGACGTGGACGTCGGCATCCGCACGGGCCGAGTGTAGGTCGGCCGCGTGCCATCCTGGGACGAGGGAGGACACGGGATGGAGCTCGAGATCACGCGGTTCGACGAGGCGGAGGACGTCCGGCGATTCGACTTCGGCACGTTCGAGGTCGTGGAGCTCGGCGGGATGACGGTCGGTCGGGCCAGCTACGAGCCGGGGTGGCAATGGTCGGCGCACGTCGGTTCGCCCGTAGGGCTGGAGCTCTGCGACGTGGAGCACGTGGGGTTGGTGGTCTCCGGGCGTGCGGCCGTGAAGATGGCGGACGGCCGCGAGTTCGAGATGGGCCCCGGCGACCTGTTCGCGATCCCCGGCGGACACGACAGCTGGGTCGTGGGGGACGAGCCCTACGTGTCGTTGCACTTCCTCGGCGCCGGCACGTACGCGGCCGGGCACGACGGCGAGGGCGCCTCCTAGCCGCGACCGGGCGGGCCGGCCAGGATCCGCTCGCGGAGGTGCGCCAGGCTCTGCTCGGGATGGTCCACCGAGGTCTGCCACCAGGTGACCCCGAACGAGGCGAGCTCGTCCGCTCGCTCGAGGGCCTGGGCGTCGTCGTCCGGCAGGGGGCCCGTGAACACCACGTCGAAGGGGCCGTCGCCGGCCCGATGCTCCAGCGTGTAGGCAACGACCGCGCGTTGCGCCTCGACCGTCACCTCGATCTGCTCACCACCGTCGTCCAGGAGGATCGGCACGACGCCGTCCCACCGCGCCGCGCGACGGAACGGCGCCCGCCGGGGCCAGGCTCCCCCGATCCAGATCGGGACCCGCGGACGTTGGACCGGCACCGGTGCGAACGTCACGTCGTCGATCGTGACGTGCTCGCCCGCGAAGCTGAACGGCTCGCCGGTCATCAGGCCGGCGACGACCTCCAGACCCTCGTCCAGGATCGCCGCGCGGGCCTTCGCATCCGACGGTTCCCCGAAGACCTCGAACTCCTCGTGCGGCGGGAAGCCGAGCCCGGCGCCCAGGATCGCGCGGCCGCCCGAGAGGCGGTCGAGGGTCACGATCTGGCGGACCACCTGCCACGGGCGGCGCCGCGGCAGCGGCACGAGCATCGGCCCGAGCCGGATCCGCTCCGTGCCGAGCGCCACCGCCGTCAGGATCGACCAAGGGTCCGCGACCACGTTGCCGTTCCACACGAGCAGGTGATCCCATACGAAGTACCCGTCCCAGCCGGCTCGTTCCGCCTCACGGGCGATCTCGGTGTGCAGCCGTGGGTCGGCGAGCTCGCCGAAGTTCGGGACACTGATCGAGTACCGCACCCGACGAGTCTAGGGAGCAGGATGCGCGAGCAAGCCGAGACGATCAGCGTCCGCGACCGGGCGGCGTGGCGCCGCTGGCTCGAACGCAACCACGCTCGGCCGACCGGCGTCTGGCTCCCGATCCGCAAGAAGGGGAGCGCGAAGCACGGTGTCTCGATCCACGAAGCACAGGAGGAGGCGCTCTGCTTCGGCTGGATCGACTCGACGGCGAACCGCCTCGATGACGACCGGTTCCTGATCTGGATGGCCCCGCGGAAGCCGACGAGCGTCTGGTCGAAGGTGAACAAGGAGCGCGTCGCGCGGCTGCTCGCAGAAGGACTGATCGCAGAGCCGGGGTTGGCAGCGATCCGGACCGCGCAGGGGAACGGCTCGTGGGAGGCCCTGGACGCGGTCGATCGCTTGGAGCTCCCCGACGACCTGGCGGCGGCGCTGGCCGCGAACCCCACGGCGGTCGCGAACTACGACGCGTTCCCGCCTTCCGCCAAGAAGCTGATCATCCACCGGGTGACATCGGCGAAACGGCCGGAGACGCGCGCGAAGCGGATCGAGGAGACCGTGCGTCTCGCGGAGCGGAACGAGCGGGCCGGGCAGGCGCGTCCCTCGGGGGGAAGGGCCGGAGGCAGCCCCGGCTAGCTACTCGTCGTATGCGTCCATGCTCCCACCGGAGCCGCCGGACCCGTAGCGGTCCGAGCCGTAGCCGTACCCCGGGTCCCCCCCACCGGTCGCCTCGGTGATCGCGGTGCCCTCCGCGGACGCCACGTACCAGACCTCGCCCACACCCTGGCCGTTCGTGTCGCCGGGGGCGCTGTCGCCCGAGTAGTGGTACAGGGGCGCGCCGCCCACCGTGACCTGCATCGTCCCGTCGCTGCGCTCGATCGTGCCGAGCTCCCCATCGACGCCGTCGCCGGTCGGCGTCCCGTCGGCGACCAGGGGCGGCCATGCAGTGGCGCAGTCGTCGGTGCAGGCGCTCTCCCCGCCCGTGTCCTGCAGGAACACGTACAAGGTGTTGCCGTCGGCATCCGTCAGGATCTGCCCGAGGTCGGAGTCGGTCACGACGACGTCGGCGGTCCCTCCGCCCTCGGCCGCGGGGGCGGTCGTGTCCTCCGAGCAGGAGGCGGCGACCAGCCCGAGGGCCGCGGTCGCGGCGAAAGCGATCAGGACGCGGCGCGGTCGCATCGTTAGGAGGTACGCGTGAGGGGCCCGAACGGTTCGAGGGCCTAGGCTCTTGACCCCACAGGAGGTGCGCGTTGCCCGGAGGTCGTCGGTCGCCGTACGAGCGAGCGTGGCGTGAGCTCGCCCGGGTCCGGCGTGCTGTGGGCCATCGCCGGCCGCTGTCCCTCGACGAGTCGATCCAGGTGGCCCAGCGGCTGAGCCGCCGGGATCTCCTGCGATGGGGTGGTGCCGCCGCGGGCGCCTTCGTGCTCGCCGGCTGCACGCGGGGGGCCACCGACACGCGATCGCCGGGGGTGGACGGGCCGCGGGTCGTGATCGTCGGTGCCGGTCTGGCCGGGCTGACCGCCGCGTATCGGTTGCACCAGGCAGGCGTCCCGTGCCGGGTGTTCGAGGCGCGCGACCGGGTGGGCGGCCGTTGCTGGAGTGCCCGGGGGCTCGCGTCCGGCCTGGTCGGCGAGCACGGCGGCGAGTTCATCGATACGCGCCACGTCCACCTCCGCCGGCTGGCCGAGGAGCTCGGGTTGGGGCTCGACGACCTGTGGGCGGCCTGGCCGCCCGACGCCACGTGGCTGAGCTACGTCGACGGGGAGCTGGTCCGCCCGGCGCCGTTGTTCGCCGAGATGGACGTGGCGATCGGCGATCTGCTGGAGCTGGCCGCGACGGGCTCGTACTTCCCGGGGGAGGCCGCCCCGGACCTCGTCGCGCTGGACGAGCAGACGGAGGCCGACTGGTACGAGCGGAACGTCGGCTCGACCGACTCGCCCACGTACCGGCTCTGGGCCGTGAACCAGTCCGGGTGGTACGGGCTCGACCCGGATGCGCTGTCGGCCGCGAACCTGATCGACTTCTACGCGACCGAGACGCCCGGCGCCGACGAGCGCTACACGGTCCACGGCGGCAACGACCAGGTCCCCGCTCGGCTCCTCGAGGAGCTCCCCGAGGGAACGGTCACCCTCGACGCCCCGATGGAGGCGATCCGGGCGCGCGGGGACGGCACGACGGAGCTCGCGTTCGGCAGTGTCGCGGGGCCGGTGGTGGCGGACCGCGTGATCCTCACGATGCCGTTCACAGCGCTGCGCAACGTCGATCTGTCGGCGTCCGGGTTCTCGGCGATCAAGCTCCGGGCGATCCGCGAGCTGGGGATGGGGACGAACGCCAAGGTCCTCGTGGCGCTCGACCGTCCGGTCCCCGGGGCGTTCGGCGACTGGAGCGGCGGGCTCCAGCGCGGCGACGCGCCGATGTTCGGGACCTGGGAGAGCGGCTCGACCGACAGCGCCGGGTCCGACCGTGCCGGGCTGCTCACGGTCTACACGGGCGGTCGTGTCGGCGCTGGGTATCCGGTGGACGAACCGCACGCCGAGGCCCCGGCCTCCACCGTCCGCGACACGCTCGCCGCGATCGACGACGCGGTGCCCGGCGTCGCCGACACGTACGCGGGGGCCGCGTGGCTCGACGCCTGGGCCTTCGACCCGTGGGTCGGCGGCTCGTACGCGGCCTTCACCCCGGGACAGGTCACGTCGTTCTGGGGACTGACGGGGGCGGCCGAGGGCTCCGTCCACTTCGCGGGCGAGCACACCTCGACCTTCAGCCAGGGCTACCTGAACGGTGGCGTCGAGAGCGGCTCGCGCGCCGCCGCGGAGGTGCTGTCGGCGCTCGGCATCCAGGAGCCCGAGGCTCTGCGGGCGACGTTCCGAGCCGCGCGGCGCTTCGCGCCGCGCTACCCCTGGGAGTGAGGTGCCTCAGCCTCAGGTCCAGCTGAGCTCGAGCGAGCCGTCGAGGAAGGCCGCCAGTCGTTCGGCCTCGTCCTCCACGCCCTCGCGGAGCACCTTCGTGCGGCGGCCGAACGGCTCGACCTCGACGAGGACGCGCGATCCCTTCCGCTCGTGCGACCACAGGCCCTCGATCCGTCCGCCGACCGTGACGACCGATGACACCCAGCCCGCCGTCCGATGGATCCGCGCGCGCAGACCCGGGTCGGGAAGGAGCTGTGTGACCGAGGTGGTGGAGCCGATCAGATATTGGTCGAACCCCGGCAGCATCCGGACGGTCCGGGTGGGCTCCGCCGCCTCCAGGGCCGGGCGATCCGCGGTGGCGATCCAGGCCTCGGTGCCCTCGACGTCCACCGCTTCGAGGGCCTGATCGACGGACACGACCCGACGCACCTTCGCCGGCGAATAGCCGACACCCAGCCACCACCGCGCGATCTCCTCACGCGTGGCGGGCCCGTGTCCCCGCACGAAGCGCCGGAAGGCCTCGCCCAGCACGTCCTCGCTCGCGGGGGCCGGCCGACGGCGGTCCTTCGCGCGGAGCCACGTCGCGGGGTTCGTGAAGGTCACGTTGCGCCCTCGATCGGGCGCGAAGCAGAGCAGCCCCTGATACGAGGCGGGCTTCAGCGCCGACCCCCAGCCCGAGCGCAGTCCCTCACCGAACACCCCCATCTCGTGGACGATCGCGTCGGCGAGCTCCTCACGGGTGAGGCGGACACCTTCCAAGACGCGCCCGACCGTGGCGTAGAACGGATCGAGCTTGCTCTGCGGGACGCCGAACACCTTCGACCACCTCTTCGTCCGGTAGTGGTCGTAGGTGTCGAGCGCGGCCTGCCACACCGTGTAGTCGGACGACGGGAACAGGTGCAGCGTGCCGCGCATCGCCCAGATCTTCACCAGGGAGCGCCGCTTCCAGAGCGCATCCCGCACGTGGTCGCGGGTCAGCCCCTCGACACGGGCCCACAGCGCCAGCTCGGCCGACGACATCACCTGGGCGTGCAGCCCGCACAGGTCGGAGGCCACGTCGAGCATCCGCTCGACCGGGGCACGCTCCTCCAGGTGCTGGCGCCGCGCCCGGAACGCGATCGCTTGCGCCCACGTCGCCGAAGTGTCGGACATCTCCCAGGTATACCCTTGAGGTCAGCGGGGTGCCCGCCATCGAAGGGGTGGCGGGCGCTCCGTTCTCGTCGATCGTGAGCAGACCGCAGACCCAACCGTCGACCTTCCGCCGGCTCTGGCAGCCGCCCGGCCGCTACGAGGAGCGGCCCGAGGACCGCCGCGTCAGCTTCCTCGAGCTGTTCTTCGACCTGGTCTTCGTGGTCGTGATCGCCCAGCTCGCGCACCGCCTCGCCGTGCACCCCTCGTGGTCGGGTGTGGGGTGGTTCGTCTTCCTCTTCTACGCCGTCTGGTCGTCGTGGCTGAACGGGACGCTGTACCACGACCTGCATCCGACCAACGACATCAGCGTGCGGGTCTTCACGTTCGCGCAGATGCTCGCCGTGGCGGTCATGGCGGTGTTCATCGGCGACGTGCCCGGCGACGGCGACGCGGGCTTCGCGTTGGCGTACGCGGTGAACCTCCTCCTGCTGGTGGTCCTCTGGTTCCGGACCGGGCTCCACGATCCCCACCACCGGGCGGCCTCCTTCCCGTACTCGACCGCGTACCTGCTGTCGGCACTCACCTTCGCCCTCAGCGCCGCCGTGTCCGACCCTCTTCGCTTCTGGCTCTGGGCGCTCGGCCTCGCGTTCCAGATCGCCGGGATGGTCGTGGCGATGCACCGCTGGCGTCCACCCGAGAGCCAGGAGGGCGACGCCGTGATCGCCACGTCGCCGTCGCTGATCGAGCGGATGGGCCTGTTCGTGATCATCGTCTTGGGCGAGGTGATCGTCGGGGCCGTCGACGGCATGGCCCAGGTCCGGCCGCTGTCGTTCCACGAGGTCGTGATCGGCCTGCTGGGCGTCATCGTGGCGATCGGGATGTGGTGGATCTACTTCGACCTGATCTCGCATCGCCCGCCGATCTCGCACCTGACGCAGCTGTGGCTCAACCTCCACCTGCCCGTGGTGATCGCGATCGCGGCCGGCGGGGCGGGTGTCCTGAACACGGTGGAGGGCGCCGATCACCCGCTGCCGGACGCGGTCCGCTGGCTCCTCGTCGGCGCTGCCGCCGTGGCCCTCGTCGGCCTGGCGGCCCTGACGCTCACCCTCGAGGTCCGGCGGCGTTCCCCCGACCTCTACCGCGCGGCGGACGTCGCCCTGATCGTGTGCGCGGTGCTCGCCCTGCTGGTCGGGCTGACCGGCTGGGGGGCCAAGGGAACCTTGTTGGCGCTGGCGCTGCTGCTCCTGGCGCCGGTGGCGGTGAGCATCGGCGTCTGGCTGAAGGGGAACGAACCCGACACGGTCCTGTGAGGATGCCGTGACGTTCGCGGGTTCGGCCCGGGGCCGCTGAGATACTCGCGGCCGGATGGATGCCGAGACCGAGATCCTGGAGGAGCTCGCCGAGGCCACGCCCGCGGGGGCCGACCAACGCACGATCGTCGGTCAGACCGGTCAGAACGTCCTGGGTCTGGCGATCGGCGCGGTGGCCACGTTCGCCGCCCAGGTCCTGATGTCGAACCGCCTGGGGGAGGCGGCGTTCGGCGTGGTCACGGTCGCCACCCAGTTCGCCTTCATCGCCGCGGCCTTCACGCGGTTCGGGATGGACGTCGCCAACGTCCGCCTGGTGGCGATCCTGGTCGGACGGGGCACGGCGGCCCGCTCCCGCGGGCTGGTGCGGCGGAGCGTGGGGATCGCGGTCGCGGTCTCGATCCCGTTCGCGATCGTCGTGTTCCTGCTGGCGCCGTGGCTCTCGGACACGCTGAGCGCCCTCCCCGGCGTCGCCGAGCCGGCGTTCCGCTGGGCTGCCGTCACGATCCCCCTCGCCGCCCTCGCCTTCACCTACATGGGCGCCACGCGTGGGCTCAAGATCATGATCTACACGCTGTTCGCCCAGTGGATCGCCCAGCCGATCGGCTGGATCGTCCTGACGCTCGCGATCTGGGTGATCGTGACCGCCACGGCGGGCTGGGCGAGCGCCGGGTTCGCCGCCTCGTGGGCCGTGGCGCTCGCGATCGCCGCCGGCGGATGGCTGCGCGAGCAGCGGAAACTCCCGGGCGAGCTCGCGGGCACGCCGATCCCGGAGGAGGAGACCGGCGCCCTGTGGCGGTTCGGGGCGCTGCGCGCGCCCGGGACCCTCTTCGCCCAGTTGATCTTCTGGACCGACCTGTTCGTCCTGTCCTACCTGATGTCCGGACGAGGGGGCGCTGGCGCCGACGCGGTCGGCGTCTACTCGGGTGTCCTGCGGTCCGGCCAGTCGCTGTTCCTGTTCCTGTCGTCGGTCTCGCTCACGTTCAGCCCGTTCGTGGCGGACCTCCACCACCGCGGAGAGACGCCGCGGCTCGACGCCCTCTACAAGCAGGTGACGCGGTGGGCCTTCGCCGCCACGATCCCGGTGCTGCTCGTGCTCGCGATCCTGCCGGCCCAGGTGCTGCGGATCTTCGGGCGGGAGTTCGGCGTGGGAGCGCCCGCGCTGCGGATCCTGATCGTCGGGATGATCGTGCCGGTCATGGTGGGCACGGTCGGGTTCATCCTGATCATGGCCGGGCGCACGGGGTGGGACCTGCTGGTCTACATCGGCGGGTTCGCGATCGACCTGTCGCTCGCGTTCGCCCTGGCTCGCCCGGAGGTCCTGGGGATCCGCGGCGCGGCGATCGCGCAGGCGGCGACGTTGACCTTCAGCGCCATCGCGCGGCTCCTCTTGGTGCATCGGTTCCTGCGCATCTGGCCGTTCGATCGCTCGTGGTTGCGGTTGATCGTGCCCGCGGCCGTGTGCGCCCTCGTGATCTGGGGGGTGCACCTCGTGGTGCCCGAGGCCCGCTGGTTCGTGAACCTCGTGATCTCGGCCGCGATGGGAGGCCTCGCGTACCTGGTGCTCGTGCTGGCGATCGGGCTGCCGGCCAACGAGCGGGCGGCGGTGACGCGGCTGCTGAAGCGGGGGACCTCGACGGGCTGAGCCGGGTTCCGGCGGGCGTTACGCCGGCTCGTCGGCCGCGGCGGCCGGCGCCGCCTCGACCACGGGCTCCGCTGCCTCGATCTCGGGCTCGGGCGGGGTCTCCACCACCGCCAGACGCTCCGAGGACTCGGGGACGATCACGACGCGGCCGTTCTTGCCGCGGCGCGACGTGCGCGCCTCGGCGGCTCGGACCTCGGTGACCAGGTCGTTGCGCTGCGCGGTCAGCCGGTCGATCGACATCTCGAGCTCGTTGACCCGGTTCTCCAGCAGGAGCTCGAGCGCGGCATCGCCGGCGGAGCGCGTGCTGTCGTCGACCCACTCGCGCTCCTGACGACGGCGCAGGTACTGGCCACGGAGCACGGCGAGCGACCACACGATGAAGAGCGCGGCCGATGCGGCCAACCCGCACAGGATCAGGATGCCGAGCTGGATCTCCGACGGGGACGAGGGCGAGGCCGAGTAGTACTCGTTGCCGAGCGCGATGATGGATCCCCCGCCGAACCTGGCGCTCTCGACCACCACGATGTAGACCGCTCCTCCGTAGAGGAACGAGGCGACCACGAACAGGTAGGCGAGGACCATC
>DATBJQ010000162.1:0-9215 GCA_036556385.1 Actinomycetota bacterium
ACGAAGCAGCCGCTGATGGACGAGCTCGCCAAGATCGAGCGCGTGGTGGTCAAGGCCGGGGCGACGGTGCACGAGACCCTGCTGGTGCTCGACGCGCAGACGGGGCAGAACGGCATCGCGCAGGCCCGGGCGTTCACCGACGCCGTGCCCGTGTCGGGCGTCGTGCTCACGAAGACGGACGGCTCGGCGAAGGGCGGCGTCGTGCTCGCGGTACGCGAGGAGCTCGGGATCCCGATCCGGTTCGTGGGCGTGGGTGAAGGACCCGACGACCTGCGCCCCTTCGACGCCGAGGCCTTCGCGGAGCGCCTGCTGGCCGGGTGACCCAGGTGGCGCGCCGGGTGCTGGTCGTCGACGACCACCCCACGCTCCGGCGAGCGGTCCGGCTGGTCCTGGAGGACGCCGGGTTCGAGGTCGAGGAGGCATCCGAGGGCGCTCGTGCCCTGACGGCGATCGCGGACGCCGCCCCCGATGTCGTCCTGCTCGACCTGAACATCCCCGGGGTCAGCGGGTCCGAGCTCCTGCAGGCGCTGCACGAGGACCCCGCGACGAGCGCGATCCCGGTGATCGTCGTGACGGCGACGGGGGACGAGGGGCGGCCGGGCGCGCTGCGGCGAGGCGCCGCCGACTACCTGACGAAGCCCTTCAGCTCTGACGCCTTGCTGCGCTCGGTCGAGCGGGTGCTGGGAGGGTCCGGCTCACCGGCAGGGTGACCGTGAACGTCGTGCCCCGATCGAGCTCGGAGGCGACGTCCACCCAGCCGCCCATCGCCTCGGCCAGGAGCTTCGTGATGTACAGACCGAGCCCGAACCCCTCGGTGTGGGCGATCGAGCGCTCCGTCTGATGGAAGCGCTCGAAGATCCGCGACAGCTCGCCGGGATCGATCCCCGGCCCCTCGTCCGCGACGATGAACGACACGGTGCCCTCGACGGGCATCGTCCAGCTCACGGTCACGGGCGTGGCGTCGGGCGAGAACTTCAGCGCGTTGTGCACGAGGTTCGTCAGGATCTGGGTCAGCCGCCGGGGATCCACGAGGATCCGCTCCGGCGCGCCCGCCGACGGGTCCAGCACGATCCGGACCTCGTCGGCCCCGAAGCTTCGGGCGAGCTGGGACACGAACGTGTGGACGTCGATCTCCTGCGGCTCGAGCGTCAGTTTCCCCGCCTCGACCCGCGACACCACGAGCAGGTCGTCGACCAGAGAGATCAGACGGTCGGTCTGCAGGAGCACGATCCCCAGGTACTCGTCGCGCTCGGCGGTCGGGAGGTCGTCGCCGCGACGTCGCAGCATGTCGACGAAGCCGCGGATCCCGGACAGCGGCGTCCGGAGCTCGTGGCTCGTGATCGCGACGAAGTCGTTCTTCATCTCGTCCAACTCGCGGAGCCGCTGCACGGTCTCCTCCTGGTCGGCGCGCAGGCGTGCCGACTCGAGCACCAGGCCGAGCTGGTCGGCCAGGCGCACCAGCAGACGGAGCCGCTCCTCGTCCGGTTCGTGCTCGATGCCGTGCTCGTGCAGGGCGCCGACCACTTCCCCCTGCACGATCATCGGCGCGACGGCGTCGGGGCCGGCCAGCACCGCCTGACCGTCGGCGGCCGCCGCCGCGACGGGGTCGGACACGGGGGAGAGCTGCTCGCCGACCAGGTAGCCGGGGTCCCCGTAGGCCCCGACCGCCGCGAAGGCCGTCTCGCCGACCTGACCGCGCTCGCGGAGCAGGATGCCGAGCGCTTCCGAGCCGAGTCCGCGGGCGATCGCCTCGGCGGTCCGTCGCAGGGAGACCCCCAGGTGCGCCGCATCCGCCTCCGCCAGGATCGCCGCATGGAACGCCGCCACCTCGCCGCGCGCCTCACGCTCGCTCTCGGCGGCGGACTCGGCGTGGTCGACGGCATCCTCGGCCACCGCAGCCCGCGTGCGGGCGAGCGCCGCCTCGCGGCGCAGGGAGGACGCCAGCGACCCCGCGACGCCGGCGACCACGAAGGCCATCATGGCGCGGAACGCGATCGCCGCGGCGCCGGCCTGCTCACTCGGGTCCCGGATGCCCGCGTCGAGCTCGCGGGCGATCTCGCCCCCCAGGAAGAGCGTCGCCCCCACGAGCGCGCCGGCCATGCCCCAGCGGGCCGCGCCCTCGAGGGGCAGGAGGTAGCCGACCACCCAGACCGGGTCGGCGGGGCCGTCGGAGGCGAGCCAGACGAGCCCGAGGACGGCGGCGGCGTCCAGGCCGTACGCGACGGCCCCCATCAGCCGGAGCCGACGGAGGTTCGCGGTGTCCAGCGCGCTGCCGAGCAGGAGGTTCCCGATGCTGAGGCCGAGCACGATCGCCGCGCCCAGGGCCAGGACGTAGGTGGGCTCGCCGGCGCGGTCGCGGACCGAGAACGCCAGCTGGATCGCGCCGAACGACGCGAGGAACCAGCGAACCACGATCAGCTGCCGCTCCAGGCGGCGAGCCTCGTCCGCGATGTGCTCGGTCTCCAACCCCGGCGCTCCCTGTCGATACACTAGGCCGCGGCCGGTACCGACCGGCCGCAGCTCCCACGATCTCTCCCAGATATGTTCGACACGCTGACCGACCGGCTGGACGGTGTCTTCAAGAAGCTCCGTTCGCGGGGCAAGCTCCACCCGAAGCAGGTGGACAACGCCCTGGGCGAGATCCGCACGGTCCTGCTCGAAGCCGACGTCGCGGTCGAGGTGGTCGACGACCTCCTGGCGCGCGTCCGGGCGCGCGCGCTCTCCGAGGAGGTCATGCGCAGTATCACCCCGGCGCAACAGGTCGTGAAGGTGATGGACGACGAGCTCCGGGTCACCCTCGGGGGCGAGCATCGGGCCTTCACCCTGCCGGGCACCGCGCCCGCCGTCGTGATGATGGCCGGGGTGCAGGGGTCGGGGAAGACCACCGCGTGCGCGAAGCTCGCGCTCCATCTGCGGTCGAAGGGCAAGCGGCCCCTCCTGGTGGGGGCGGACCTCGAGCGGCCGGCCGCCGTGGAGCAGCTCCGCACGCTCGGCCAGGAGATCGGGGTCCCGGTCTGGTCCGAGGGTCACGACCCGATCCGACTGTCCAAGAACGGGGTCAAGGAGGCGCAGCGGACGGGGGCCGACGTCGTGATCGTCGACACGGCCGGGCGGCTGCACGTGGATCCCGAGATGATGCGGCAGGCCCGCAAGATCAAGGACGTCGTCCGCCCCGTCCACGTGTTGATGGCGTGCGATGCGATGACCGGGCAGGACGCCGTGATCCAGGCGCGCGAGTTCATGCACGAGGTCGACACCACGGGGTTCATCCTCACGAAGCTCGACGGCGACGCCCGTGGCGGCGCCGCGCTCTCGATGACCGCCGTGACGGGCCGTCCGATCTTCTTCGTCGGGGTGGGGGAGAAGGTCGGCGACCTCGAGCCCTTCTACCCCGACCGCATGGCCAGCCGCATCCTCGGGATGGGCGACGTCCTCACCCTGATCGAGAAGGCGCAGGACACGGTCGACCGGGAGGCGGCCGCCGCGGCCGCCGAGCAGATGCTCTCCGGGCAGTTCAACCTCGAGGACTTCCTGGGGCAGCTGCGGGAGATGCGCAAGATGGGGCCGATCCAGGACCTGCTCAAGATGCTGCCCGGGATGCCCGGAGGTCGCGGCGCGATGCAGGACATCGCGGAAGCGGTCGACGAGGGCGAGCTCCGGCGCGCCGAGGCCATCATCCTGTCGATGACGCCGGGGGAGCGGCGGAATCCCGCTATCATCTCCGGGTCCCGCCGCCTGCGGATCGCGAACGGGTCCGGGGTCACGACCGCCGACGTCAACTCGCTGCTCAAGGACTTCGAGGGTGCGAGGAAGATGATGCGGACGATGATGGGCGGCAAGCGCATACCCGGCATGAAGATCCCCAGCGCGAAGCTCCCGAAGCGCTGAGACCGAACGACAGGAAGAGGACGAACATGACGACGAGGATCCGGCTGCGGCGGATGGGCGCGAACAAGCGTCCCTTCTACCGCGTCGTGGTGGCCGACCAGCGGAGCCCCCGCGACGGCCGTTTCATCGAGATCATCGGGAAGTACCACCCGCTGTCCGACCCCTCGCTGATCGAGATCGACGAGGGGCGCGCCCTCCATTGGCTGCGCGTCGGCGCGCAGCCCTCCAACCAGGTCCGCAACCTCATGACGAAGGTGGGGATCTGGGAGAAGTTCGTGGCCGAGCGGCCGTCGGCTGCGGTCGTGACGGCGCCGAGGCCGGAGCGCCCGGCGAAGGAGCGGCTGTCGAAGAAGGCACAGGCGAAGGCGGCGGAGGCCGAGGCGGCGCCCGAGGTCGAGGTGACCGAGGCCGAACCCGTCGCCGAGACGGAAGCCGAGACCGAGGTCGAGGTGACCGAGGCCGAACCGGTCGCAGAGGTTGCCGAGACGGAAGCCGAGACCGACGCCGACGCCCCCGTCGAGGAGACGGCGTCCGAGGAGTAGACATGAAGGAGCTCGTCGAGTTCCTCTGCCGCGAGCTGGTCGATGATCCCGACGCCGTGCAGGTGAGCGAGAGCTACGACGACCGGGGGCCCACCTTCACGGTGCGCGTCGCACCCGGCGAGCTCGGCAAGGTGATCGGCCGAGGCGGACGAACCGCCAAGGCGATCCGCACGGTGGTTCGCGCCGCGGCGACACGGCAGGACCTCGGGGCGCGCGTCGACTTCGAGGACTGAGGTGGACGAGCCGACCGTCGGCGTCGGCCTGGTGACCAGGGCCCACGGGGTCCACGGCGAGGTCGCCGTCCAGAATCGCTCCGACAACGAGGACCGCTGGCTCCCCGGTGCGGTGGTCTTCACCCAGGACGGGCGGAGCCTCACGATCGAGCAGGTGCGGCCGCACGGTGACCGGATCCTGGTGACGTTCGGAGGGGTCGCCGACCGCGCCGCCGCGGAGGCGCTCCGGGGGACCGAGCTGGTCGTCCCGGAGTCGTGGCTGCCCGACCTCGGCCCCGACGAGTGGTGGCCCCATCAGATCGAAGGGTGTCGCGTCGCCACCGAGACCGGTCGGGACCTCGGGACGGTCGTCGAGGTGATCGCGAACCCCGCGAACGACCTCTGGGTCGCGGCCGGCGAAGGTGGGGTCGAGACCCTGATCCCTGCGCTGCGCTCCCTCCTCGTCGAGGTGGACGTGCGAGCCAAGCGCATCGTGGTCCGCGACGTCCCCGGCGTGACCGCGCCGGAAGGACCC
Source organism: Actinomycetota bacterium (assembly GCA_036556385.1). Lineage (GTDB taxonomy): Bacteria > Actinomycetota > UBA4738 > UBA4738 > HRBIN12 > AC-51. The sequence goes on from DATBJQ010000162.1 coordinate 5,178, forward strand.
GTCGGCTAGACGTCGGCGATCTTCGCCAGCCCGGCGACCTTCTTCAGCACGAACCGGTCGCCGTCGCGCTGGACGAGCCCGCGCCGCTGGAAGTCCGACAGGATCCGCGACACGTTCTCGCGGCTCCCCCCGCACAGGCTCGCCAGGTCGGCGTGCGTGATCCGGGGGATCCCCGTGCCGTCGGCCGGGAGCTCGGCCAGGGTCGGCGTGCCCATCTGGAGCAGCCGCTTCGCCACGCGCCCCTTCAGATCGAGGAACAGCAGGTCGTCCGAGAACGCCTGGTGCTCGTTCACCTGGCGCGCCAGGGCGGCGAGCATCTGGCGTGCGGCGGCCGGCTCGCTCGCGACGAGCTCCACGAACCGCTCCCCGCGCAGGGTCCAGACCTCCGAGTCGTCGAGGGCGAGCAGGTCGGCGCTGCGGGGCAGGTCCCCCAGCACCCCGAGCTCACCGATGAACTGCGGAGTGTCGACCGTGGCGTGGAGGACGCGAGAACCGGTGGGGGAGACCGAGCTCACCTCCACGCGACCGGTCACGAGGAAGAACACGTCGTCGGGCTCGTCGCCCTGATGACAGAGGTAGGTGCCGCGCCGGAAGGTGCGGACCTTGCCCTCCGCCGCCAGCTCCCGCACACGGGGGCCGGCCACCTCGGAGAACACCGGCGTGCCCGCGATCGCTCGGGCGAGCCCGGCGTCGGCGGACCGATCGGAACGGGTCGAGGGGGTCGAACGCGCCATCGATGCCGCAGCCTAGCCCCGAGAGCGCATCACCGCGAGCCGACACGGTCGACGCCGGGCCGCGCGGTGGCCCGGCGTCGATCGGGTAGGAGTGCCTTCGGGTGTTACTGCTTCTTGGCGAGGGTCTTCTTCGCCAACGTCTTCTTGGCGAGGGTCTTCTTCGCCAACGTCTTCTTCGCCGTGGTGCGCTCCGCCTTGCGAGCGCCCGCCGCCGGCTTCGCCGAACCCGGCGTCCTCGGCTTGATGTTCTTGTCCGCCATCCCTCTCCTCCTTGCCGCTCGGCCTCTCGTGGGCCTGTTCGAGCGCCATCCTCGTTCCCGGCATCACCGATCGCGTGCGACGGTCGTCACGGGCAGGGGGTGTCGTTCGTCACGCTCCGATGTGTGACGTACGTCACTCATCGAGCTCGGGGAGGTCGATCGGGTCCGGCCGCGGCGTGCAGGTGCCGCAGTACAGCGCGTCCTCGACCACGAGCGCCCTGGTCATCTCCGAGCCGCGGTAGAGCTGGAGCACGAAGGGCTGCGTCTGGGCGTGGTCCTCGCACGTGCCCCGGCCACAGAATCGGCACGCCCCGACCGCGGTCCGGCGACACGTCCAGCAGTCCATCCGTCCTCCTCGTCCCCGGTCAGTGCTCCAGGTCGCGATCCGGTGCCCGGTCCGGGCGGTCGCGACGGAGGGATCGTGCCACGATCGCATCGAAGCCGGCGGGATCCAACCGGAACGCCCGCACGGCGGTGCGCGCGGCCACCGTCGCGGTCCGGGGGACGTCCTCGAGGAGCGCGATCTCCCCGAAGTGATCGCCCGGGCCGAGCGTGGCCACGAGCTCGTCGTCGCGGAGCACGTCGACCTGCCCGGAGCCGATCGCGTAGAAGGCATCCCCCGCCGCACCCTGTTCGACGAAGATCTCCGACGGCTCGGCCTGCACCCAGGCGCCGTGCTCGAGGACCTCGTCGAGATCGTCGAGGGTGAGGGTTCGGAACGCGGAGAGCGTCCGCAGCTCGGCCAGCTCCTGCATCGTGGGGGCGAAGGCGGGCGCCTGGATGTCGTCGGCGAGCAGGCGGTCGAACGTGGCCTCGTCCACCTCGAAGAGCTGCACGTCGTCGACCGCCCTGATCGTGGCCCGCCGCGACGCCGACCCCAGCAAGCCGAGCTCACCGAAGGACTCGCCACGCCCCATCGTCCGGAGCACTCGCGTGTCGCCCGTGTCGGGGTGGGTGTCCTCGACCGCGACCCGGCCGCGCCGGACGACATAGAAGGCGTCGGCACGGTCGCCCTGCCGGAACACCGCGTGATCACGAGGGTAGGTCCGGAGCCGGACCCGCCCCGCGAGGTCGGACAGGACATCCTCGGGGAGGTCCTCGAACGCCGGGAGCGCGTCGATCAGCCGGGCGGCCTCGACGCGCCACGAACGTTGCCGGGCGAACCGGATCCGGTCGACCAGCGCCTTCGTCCGGCGCGTCACGGCGCGCACGAGCGCGATCAGACCGCGGATCGCCGGCCCGGCGAAGAACAGCGCCAGGACGACCAGCAGGATCCTGGACGCGAGGCCGCCCGCCCACAGCCCGCTGATGATGCCGCCGAAGATGTGCCGCCAGAAGAACGCCGCGGTCCAGAACGAGAACACCGTGAACAGCAGCCCCACGGTGCCGTACAGGGCCAACCCGATCTCCTGGGCCGTCCAGGCCTCCCGGACACGGAGCTTGTGCCACAGGTCCCCCTGCAGGAACGCCAGCGATCGCGGCCGCAGGTCCCGGACCTGGATCAGGTCGGTCAGGATCCAGTACCCGTCGAGCTCGAGCAACGGGATCAGGTTGAGCACGATCACGTAGTAGTTGAGGACCGCGAACCGATAGAGGAACCCCGCGAAGCTCGCGTCGGGCCACGCGAGCAGGATCAGCGAGGCGATCCCCGCCAGCACCAGTTCGGCCAACGGGCCCGCGAGCGCCTGCACGATCCGACGACGACGATCGAGCATCAGGCCGTCCGACGAATCGACGAAGAACGCGGGCGAACCGAAGAAGATGAAGAACCCCGCCGAGATGACGCGACGGTCGTAGTGCACCAGGACGAGCGCATGACCGAGCTCGTGGGTGAACGTCAGCACGAACCCCAAGGCGAGGAGCAGCAGGGCCTCGGCCGGAGCCTCGGTGCCCGAGATCTCGAAGCGCCCCGACGCGAAGACGAACCCGAAGGCCACCGCTCCGGCCAGCGCGAGCAGGGCGAGGAGGGCGGTCACCCACGGCACGAAGGCGAACCGTAGACCCCCCCGGTAGCAGGCGCGCACGAACCGATCGGCGCCGTCCCACCCGATCCGGAGCGACCGGACGAACCCACGGATCTTCCGCCGTGCGGGGGACGCTGGGTCCAGATGCTCGCGGACCGCCGCGGGCACGTCGACCGGCGCCGGGTCGAGGAAGCCGCCCTCGTGCAGGGAGGTCACGAGCGCGAGCACGGCCCCGGGGTCGAGGTCGCCGGAGCCCTCGAGTCGGGCGACGATCAGCTCCTGGGTGGTGCGCGTCCCGTCCATCAGCCGCATGAGCTCGGCTTCCCAGGGCTCCAGGTAGAAGTGGAGGGTGCGGTCTGGCCGCGCGCAGACGGCATAGTCGTTCCCGCTGCGCACCTGGAACGAGGCGATCTCGGTTCCGTCCGCGAGCTTCGGTGCCATCGTCTCCGGGTCCAGGCGCTCGAGGATCGCGTCCCACACGTCCCCGGCTACTCCTTCGGCAGGCTCGCGTCGCGCGGCGATGGATCCGGCGACCGAGGGGTGGGCGGGCGGCCGTGCGAGCGCCGCCGTGAGCACGCGGCGGACGTGCGGACGGCGCCGAGCCGTCGCCCGCTGGCGGAGCGTGTCCAGGGCGATCACCGCCGCCGCCGCCGCGATCGCTGCCAGCACCACCCACTGCACCGCCGGATCGCCTCCCTCGGCCGTCGCGCCGGCCACGGCCGGGCGCATCCTCGCCGAAGCTCGCCGCCGGTGCAACCGCCGCCGCACCGATGTGACGCGGATCACGATCGCCGCCGGGCCAACGTCACGGCGGAACCGTGTCGTGCGTCGCGCGGGCCGCTCGCGGCTCGGTCGTACGGTCGTCGGGTCTGGAAGGAGGTGGCGGGATGCTGAACGGAGAGATCGCCCGGTACCAGGCCCACGATCGCATGAGGGCTGCGTCCGGCGAACGCCTCAGCAAGCCGCTGGCCGCGCGACGCGCCGAGCGCCGTCGTGCCAAGGCCCGGTCCATCTCGGGTTTGGTCGCCGCGCTGTTCCCACTCCCGATCAAGCACTGAGCCTCCGGGCCTGGAGGGGGCG